>JAZGEW010000036.1:0-33140 GCA_036478875.1 Promethearchaeia archaeon
ATTACCTTAAACGGATTTTGTTTATCAAGGAGGGCGACACTTGCGTGATACACCTTACCTTTATTAGAATCCTCTACAGAATGATATAACATGAGCCAACCTCTTTCAGTTTCTATTAATGGTGCTCCAGCACCGATATTTCTTGATTCAAATCCAAATTTTGGCTCCATTATAACATGATCGCCTAATTTTTTTAGATAATCCTTCCAGAAATCGATTGTCAAATCTTTAAAATCATCGAAATAAACAATTTGAATATCTGGTAATACTCTATGGAACAGTGCAAACTTATTATTATATTTTTTTGGTAAAATGAATGAATCTTTTTCCCATAAGAGTACATCTTCAGCAACGACATCCTTATAATATGATACAAAAAAATGATACTTCTCTTTTAGTTTTGATAAGCGGAAAAGATTCCCTGCTTCATCGTATCTCATTTTAGGCGAAATTATTCCATGCTTTTCCCAATTTTTTAAATCTTTACTAGTTGCGTATGCTATTAATGCATTTCTTCCATCATAGGCCGTGTAAAACATGAAATATGTATCATCAAGAAAAACAATTCTAGGATCTTCTGTACCATGTATTTCATAATCATGTTCAGGAAACAAAATAGGGCTATTTCTCCTTTCTACGATTTTCAAAGGCCCTTCCAATTTACAATAACCAATACTTGAATAATTTCCTTCTTTTACAGCACGATAGAACAAATGTAATGTATCCCCTTGCTGAACTACTGTAGGATTTAATACAGCTTGATTCTCAAACTCGTTCTCCGTTGCTTCCATAAGAACACTTTCTCTTCGTATTGTTACCATAGTTGGGTAAAAGGATCTCTTTCTTATTAATTATCTTATTTAATCATGGATATTAATAGGGTGCTTCTTAATAATCAGTTAATAAATAGCTAGCAAAAGTGAATCGTAGAGAGAATATTTTATCAATTTCTAATGATAGAGGGAATATTTGGTTAAAATGCTCATAAAAGCTTTATAAATTAGGTTAAATATTTTTAATACAAATGAATTATAGATTCGTGAAAATAATATATCCGTATAAATCTAAAGATGGAAATTTAATGCGCATTTCATCATTAAAAGTTCTCTTAAGAAATAAAAACATGACCATTTATGATACTGTAGAGCAGTTTGAAAAAGAATTAGGTTCAAAAATAAAAGAAACAATCAAAGAAGTTAAAAAACTAGTTTTATTGAGAGAAATTATAAACCTCCACAATATTAATGGCATTAAAAGTATGAACCAGATAAGAACAATGGTTAAACAAATAAAATCTGGAAAAGATATTCTATCTCCACGACGATTACCAAATATTAAATTAGTAAAGACAAAGCAATCGGAATGGATCTTATTTGATGGACACCATTCTTTACTTTCTTACATGATTGCTGGAAGGACATATTTACATGAAGTCCCTCATTTTATTATCGAAAACGAGAATGGTTATGTAAATGATAAAGAAATTCTTATATTTTTTGGAATTCATTCCAAAATCTTAAATGATTCTGATTGGAGAAAATATGTAATAAATTGGCAAGCACCAAAGGAAGGACAATTATGTAAATGAGAGCAAAAAAATATGGGGGAGCTCTTCAATTCAATTAGTGTTTTCTACAATAGAAACAAAAATTATAACGTAGATGGTGTATGAAATAAATATCTTTATATCTCAAATCGTCATTTTCTACATGAGTTTAGTGGAAAATTATGCTTTATTATAAATCCTTTTCCTATTATCATCCTGTATTATCTTTTATTTCAAGAAATCAATAAGTTTTTTTATTTCATTTTTAATTCTCCATTGATTTGTCTTCGAAAGCAAAATTACTGAACTTTTTTCGCTAGTTAACTATTGTTCCATAGTTAAAAATTTCTTAAACTCATCGAATTTTGAGGCTAAAATTTCTATAACATCTTCTGAGAATGATGTAAAAAGGGAAGTTTCTCCGTTAAAATCCTTAAGTTCTTTTTTAAATTTTAATAAGAATGTTCTAATTGTTTTTTCGGAAATAGATTCTAATACATCTTTATTATATTTTTCATTTTCGCATTTAAGAACTAAGTGAAACCGAGATTTATGCGTGTAAAAGAAAAAGATAAAGCTGTCCAGCTCTAATGTTTTTAAACTTTCTTTAAAGCTCTGTTTTGTAAATCGACAAATCACATCAAAATACCCTGCTATGGACTGTTCATCATCAATCTTTTCATTATTAATAAAACTATGATAAAATAAAGCTATTCCTGCTTGATTAATAATCATTAATTCTTGGATCATATTATTTAAGCTGTTATATTCTTATCCGGAATTTTCATCTAAATTATAGAATATTTTATATTTAAACTTTTATTTAATAATTTAGCAAGTTTACAATTACATGTTCTCTTTTATTTAATACACATATCATATATATAAATGCATATTATTCATTCAATCATAAAATAAGCATATATTTTTGTCGGTTTTTGAAATAATCATGAGTTTTAAACAGAATCATACTTTTATTTTCTTATTGGATATTTTAATTACTAAAGGTGAGTTAAATGGCTTGGGGAGGCTCATTGAATAAAGATGGTTCTGATTATATCAGAAAGCTTAGAGAAGCAGATAGAGTTATCGCGTTTTTGGAAAACATTAAAGAAGATTTAAATACTGAAGAACAAGCAAATTTCTCTAGAACAATTGAAATTATTGTAGAATATATTTCAAAAATCTCAGAGAAATAAGAATAATAAATTAGATTTTCTGTATAATTTCTTTGATGATATCAATAATTTGGTCAGCCACTTTTTGAATTATGGGAGTGAGATTAAACTCAAAAAAAGGAAGATCTTCATTTTCGCTTCTCTCCTCAAGTGAATATTCATCTTCTTTGTATAAATTTAACTCTGTAAATCCAACAAGACTCTTTGGTACAATTCCAATCATAAAAACCTTTAAATGGGGTATTTTTTCAAGTAATAAATCAATTACTACATGAATAGGAATTGTATGTGAGGAGATAGGTACATACTCTTGAATATTCTCCCGTTCAATAATAGCTACCGTTCCGGGGGGTTTATTAAGAGTACATGTATCTAAAAGCACAAGATGTGTGGCTTTAAAATCAACTATTTCATCCATCCTACTCATTGGATCAATACCAGCATTAATAAATAAAAATTTTTCATTAGAGAAGTGTAAGAGTTCACTTATTAAATAATGTCCAACACCATCATCTGCGAGCTTCTCTTCACCAATTCCCACAAACACTATTTTTAGAGCATCGTTTAGAATTAGTAACAGTTTTTCTAAAATCTCAATCATAATTCCATAAATTTTTGATATCTTATAATAATTAGATAATCTCCAGATGACTTAAAATCTATAGTCATTAACTATAAAAAAGAAAAATTATCATATTATAATCATTATATAGATATAAAGAACTTTAATTTCTTGTTAGTGCTAATATCTTTAATAATAAGAAGAATGTTGATATAATTGACCCTTAAAGATGAAGAACAGATTATTTCTGAAAAAAAATATAAATTAATTTTAGATAACTCAAACGATTTAATAGCAATTTTAAATAAAGATTTTGAACATGAGTATATCAATGAGAGCGCCTATTTAAATATTTTAGGATATTCAAAGGAGGATATTATTGGAAAACGAGTAAGGGATTTTACTCATCCAGATGATATCTTACGAAGCTCAAAGATTTTAAAAAGAAATTTAATTAAAGGCGAAATATTGGACGAATATAGAATTAAGCATAAAAATGGACATTATATTTGGGTAGAAACTAAGGGAAATTTTCTAAAGGAAAATGGTCAGATAACAGGAGCAATTTTTGTCTCAAGAGATATAAGTGAACGAAAGCAGATGGAATACGAGTTAAAAGAATCTGAACAAATATTAAGGGCGATCTTGGAGTCAACGGCTGATGGAATTCTTGTGATTGATAAAGATGGGAAGGTTATTCACACCAATAATAAATTTGTAAATATGTGGCATATTCCACAAAATTTAATCAAAGAAAGAGATGATAAAAAACTAATAAGCTATGTATTAAATCAACTAAAAGATCCTCATGCTTTTCTCTCAAGAGTCACTCAACTATACACATCTACAAATCAAGATTTTGATACGATCAATTTTAAAGATGGAAGAATTTACGAGCGTTTTTCTAGCCCTTTGATTCGAGAGGGAGAGATGTATGGGCGAGTAAGGAGTTTTAGAGATATTACTGATGAAAAAATGGCAGAACAGAAGTTAAAAAAATCTGAAGAAAAATACCGTAAATTATTTGAATCAAGTACAGAGGGAATTGCTGCTGCTGACATAGGAGGCAATCTGATTGATGTTAACGATACCTATTTAAAAATGCTTGGTTATTCTAAAGAAGAGGTTTTAGGATTAAATTTTAGAGATATTACACCCCATAAATGGCATGAAATGGAAGATATCTTGATAGTCAAACAGTTATCAGAAGAAAAACATAGTGGTATATATGAGAAAGAGTTTATTCGAAAAGATGGTACAATCATTCCCGTTGACATTAGATTTTGGATTTTAAATGACGAACAAGGAGATCCTGCTATAATGTGGGCAATTATTAGAGATATCACAGAACCTAAGCGAATAGAACAAGAATTACTAAGAATCAATAAATTAAAATCCGAGTTTCTCAGAAGAGCCTCTCATGAATTAAAGACACCTCTTAGTTCAATTAAAGGTTTTTCTGATTTAATTTTAGCATTGTATAGGGAAGATTTAAATCCGGATATAATTTCAAAATTAGAAGAAATAGATCTGGGATGTGAAAGATTACAAAATATTATTAATGATCTTTTGCTGACATCTAAATTAGAATCATCAGAATTTAAACCGAGACTTCAAAGAGAAGATTTATCCTTTCTTATACATTACTGTATTGATGAGTTATCATCTCTTGCAGTAAAAAGGGAGCACTCAATTAACATAGAGATTCAAGCCTCAATAATAACTCGATTTGAAAAAGAAGAAATTTATGATGTAATTTCCAATCTATTGGCGAATGCTATAAAATACACACCTCCACGGGGATGGATTGATATAAAAACTGAGATTAAAGACGATTTTATAATCATATCAATAAAAGATAACGGAATTGGTTTCACAGAAGAAGAAAAAGGGAAAATCTTTAAACAATTTGGAAAAATTGAACGTTATGGTCAAGGGCTTGACTTAGGAATTGATGGAACTGGTTTAGGGTTATATATTTCAAAAAAAATCGTTGAATCTCATGGTGGGAAGATTTGGATGGAATCTGAAGGTAAAAATAAAGGGAGTACCTTTTACTTCTCGCTTCCTCTTATAAAAAATTAATCATGAAAATGATTTCTTATAAGACAATCACTCAAGTCAATCTAAATTTTAGATTACAATCAAAATAAGCAATTTAGCTTTTAAATTTAATAATTATAAACTATTAGTTCCTACAGTAAAGAAATAAAAATTCAACTTTTAGATTATCATTAATCGATATTTTTTTTTACTTGATAATGAATAAATTTTCCACTTTTTACTCCATTTATCAACCCAGCCTGTTCCAATATTTTTACATGATGAGAAATTGTTGGTTGAGTTAAATCTAAAACCGTACTTAGTTCACAGATACACATTTCTTTTTTCTTAATTAGGTTATATTATTATTTATTAAATTCTATTTATTTAACCAACTAAATTGAAATCTTCAAAAATCATAGGAGTATAATGAATTTTGACATCTTTAAGTAAAGAAAAATATAATCCCGAAGATTATTTACTAGACACACTTAATAATTTAGATATTGGGTTTGTAAAAGTTAGTGATGATGGCATTATATTAAATCACAATCTTACTTTCAACAAGATTTTTGGTTATAATCCTGAAAAAAATTTAATTGACACTAAGACATTAGATTATTGGCTAAATTCTGAAGAGATGAATAAATTTAGAGAGGTTCTTTACAAAAATGGCATCGTTAAGAAATATATCGCTCCAGCTAAAAAGTTGGATGGGGAAAAGATCTTTTTACAAATGAATATCAAATTAAATAAGAATTCTAAGGGAGAAATCATTTCTTCTGAAGGGAATTTTGTCGATGTAACCGAGCATATAAGAACCGAACAAAAATTAAGTAAATCTGAGATGAATTATAAAAATTTAATCGAACACTTAGGAATGTTTCTTATGATTATAGATAGAGATGAAATCTTTCAAGTAGTAAACGAAAAAGCAGCAGAAAGTATGGGTGGAAAACCTACAGATTTTATTGGAAAATCTTTAAATGATGTATTTCCGAAGGATATTGCCGAAAAATACATTAAAATGCATCAAGATATTTTTAAGTCCGGAAAAGGAATCACATTTGAACATACACTTAACTTGCCTATAGGTACAAGAACTTTTTATACAAGTGAACAACCAGTTAAAGATATGCAAGGTAATATAATATCAGTTCTAATTATTTCATTAGACGTTACAGAGCCTAAAATTATAAAACAAAAATTAAAAGAATCTGAAGAAAAATATAAAAGTGAACGAGATAATCTACTGAATATCTTAAATTCTATGAAGGATGGTGTTTATATTACTAACAAGAATTTTGATATCGAATATATAAATCCCGCACTTATAAAAGAATTTGGACCATCCAAAGGTAAAAAATGTTATGAATATACCCAATCCTGCTCAGAACCTTGTCCATGGTGTACATTTCCAGAGATTCTAAATGGAAATACTATTAGATCAGAGTGGTACTCCTTTAAAAATCATAAAATGTATGATAAAATTGATACTCCTTTAAGGAAATCTGATGGCACGATATCAATGTTAAAAATATTTCGTGATATCACTGACAGTAAAAAGGCAGAGGAACTTATTAAAAAGGAAAATGAGAAATTAAAAGAGTTAGATAAAATCAAAAATGATTTTATTATCAGAGCTTCTTATGAGTTCAAAAATCCATTAATATCAATAAACAATGCTTCAGAAATTTTATTAAATTATTATAAAGACAAAGTGGATGAAAGAGCCTTGAGACTTATCAAAGTAATAAATGAAGGAGGGGAAAGATTGTATAATTTGATCAGGGATATAGTTGACATAACAAGGATTAAATCTAAAAAAATAAAATTAAAATTGGAGAAAATAAATATTACTAAATTATTACATGAATGTATTAGTGATCTTTCATTTTTGGCTTTACAACGAGATATCTTTCTAAACATTGTTATTAATAATAATGTTTATTTATTTGTAGACCAAGATAGAATTAAACAAGTAATAAGGGAGATGATATTGAATGGGATAAATAATAGCCCTCCTGGTAAGATAGTCTCTATAACTTTACAAGAATTCAATGATTGTGTTAAAATTATTATAAAAGATAATGGTGTGGGTTTTACTGAAGATGAGAAAAAAAAAGTCTTCAAAAAATTTGGAAAAATCGAGAGACATGGAAAAAATCTTAATATCATAACAAATGGTATGGGGCTTGGTTTATATTTATCGAAAAAATTTATTCTATTACATGGAGGAACAATTAGGTTGGAATCCAAAGGGAGGAATGAAGGATCTGTATTTATTATAAATCTCCCTAAAATATTTAATCAATGAAATAACAATAAACTTAAAATAAATACTTGATTTATGAAAGAAAAAATTATAAAATCCGAGGTTACATTTAGCTGATGCATGATTTCTATTACTTCAGATAATTAAACATTAATTCAAATTTTGAAAAATCAAAAGGTTTTAAAAAATATCCATCAGCTTTTATTTCTTTTAAACTTCCTTAATTAATGATTCTGGCATTATGGTTATAAGATGAATAGGAATTTCTTTAAAATTTTTATTAAATCTAATTTCTTTACAAACAATCCATACGCTTATATCTAATAAAATTAAACTAAATAAAATTAATTTTGGAGTTAGTCTATTTAGTTCTTCTAATCCTTTAGCACTATTTGTTATTCCCTTACATATATATCCTCTTAATTCAAAAAGATTTTTAAGGACTGTAATAATTGGTACATCATTATCAATAATTAAAATATCATAGTCCTCTTGAGACGTTTCAGGTTCTATTACTGATAATATTTCATTTATATTTTTTTCAAGTACTTGGTATAGGGCATAAATATCTTTTATTTGTAACAAAACTTTTATATCCAATTATTTGAATAATTTTCAATAATAAGTTGAGAAAAACCTTTTATATAAGTCAATGGAATTTTTGAATGACAAGTGAGATTAGAAACATCTAGTAAATACGATACTTTCGGTTTTGTTTCTATATAAAAACTTACAGCATTTCTTATTAAGGTTAAAAATGTAAATATTTCATTTTACAAATATATTCTTACCATTTACTTTTAATTTCTGGTGAAACTAAAATAGTAATGCTTTCTTTATCTTTCTCTAAAAATTTCTTTCTTCTTTACCACTTTTTAAATCCTCCAGTAATGACCCCTCTCCAAATTGCTTTCTTACTAGTTTCTTTTTCATATTTATTCATTTCCTTTTATTCTATTGATATTAAAACTCATAATATTATCCCTTAAACTTTAGAATTATTATAATGAAAAAAAATTACCAATATAAAATGAAATTTTTGTTCTTTTCCAAATATATATTTGTTATTATATTTTTAACCATATTTTAAAAAATTCTTATTTGAAATATATATTTTTTGTAATATTACCATTTTTTATTTATAATTTTAATATGGTTGTAATTGCAAATATTTTTATATAAATCTTATTATATTCTACTAAAAATTATTTTGAATTTATTAGAATAAGTATCACAAATTAAAAATGATTTATCATTTACAAAAAAATGAATAGCTTTTTAATAATAATTAAAAATAAGGAGAAAAAATGAAAAAGAATTGTTGGCAGTTAATGAATTGTGGACGAGAAATGAATGGAGGTAAAATTGGCGAACTTGGTATCTGTCCAACCGCCACTGAGACTAAATTAAATGGAGTGCATTCAGGTAAAAACGCAGGGAGAAGTTGTTGGGTAGTCGCAGGAACTTTATGTGGAGGGGCTGAACAAGGAACTTTTGCCATGAAATATCAAAATTGTCGGCAATGTGATTTCTATAAAGAAGTAAAAACTGAAGAGAAATCAAATTTTTTTATATCTAAGGACTTGTTAGATATTTTACATAAATAATTTGGCTTAAAATTCCAATTAATAAACTGTTGAAAGTCAAATTTTGAGTATTTAAACGTTAGAATTTCATTGCAGTATAAAATTTAAGAATTTTAAGCACTTCATATGAAAGATTTTAATAATATTTTAAATATAATTGGTGAAATATGTTATTACTCTAAAAATCGCACTTGAACAAGGAGAATTTGAAAAGAGGAAGAACATTCTAATTGTAGACGATAATGATAGTCCCTGGAAAACTTTAAGGTTTATATTTGACAAAAAAGGTTTTGAAACAGAAATAGCACAAACTGGGCGAGAAGCAATCGAGAAACTAAAGGAACAATTTTTTAATATTGTTCTCCTTAACAACAAATTACCCGATATAGAAGGAATAGAGCTTTTAAAATCCTTCAAAGAACTTCATCCAAATATCGAAATTGTTATGGTTATTGCTTATGCCACTGTAGAAAGAGCTGTTCGAGCTTTAAACGAAGGTGCTTCAGCCCTTATTACAAAACCTTTGAAAACGGATGAGTTTTTTGCAATATTAAGTAAAATATTTGAAAAACAACGCTTAATTGCGGAGAAAAGACAGGCAGATCAAATGTTGAAACAAACATATATTGAACTTGATCAAATATTCAACATTTCTAACCCATTATGTTTCATTGATAAGAATTTCAATGTAATTCGAGTGAACGATACATTCTTATCTCTCTTTCAATTAGAGAAAGCGGATATATTAGGCAAAAAGTGTTATGAGGTCATATCAGGACAATCATGCGATACACCTCAATGTACTTTGAAGCAGATAATGGCTGGCAAGAATTATTGGGATTATGAAAAGAATATTAAATCAAGGAATGAAACTCCAATTACTTGTATAATGAAGGCAGTCCCTTACAGAGGAACTAATGGAAAGATAATTGGAATTATTCAAAATTATGCTGATATTACAGATCTGAAAAAAGCAGAGATTACATTAAAAGAATCAAAAGAAAAATATAGAGAGGCATATAACCAAGTTAGATTTTACCAAGATATTTTAGCTCATGATATGACTAATATCCTTCAGAACATACTCTCTTCAGTAGAACTCTTATCATTGTATCAAACAAATCCAACAAATACAGAAAATATTAAAGAAATTTTACATATCCTTAATGATCAAGCAAATCGAGCATTAAAATTAATATTTAGTGTGAAAAAACTTTCTCATCTTGAAAATAATTCAATATCCTCAGAAAAAATTGAAGCTTATCCCATATTAAAGAGTGCTATAAATAATCTAAATCGAATTTATTACAATAAAGAAATAGCTATTCATTTAGACTCTTGCGATAAAAAACTTTATGTTAAAGCAAATGAATTATTACTTGATGTTTTTGAAAATATTCTAATAAATGCTGTGAAATTTAATTATAATCCTGTTATAGAAATTGCAATTAAAGTTTCTAAAAAACAAATAAATAATCTATACTATACTATTTTTGAGTTTATTGATAATGGATTTGGAATACCAGATGATATGAAAGAAAAAATATTCTTTGGAAGTTATAGAACAGAAAAAAAAATAAAAGGAATGGGATTTGGATTATCACTTGTTAAGAAAATTATCAAGAGTTATAATGGAACAATTCAGGTGGAGGATAAAGTCAAAGGAGATTATTCGAAAGGAAGTAATTTTATAATTTCAATCCCAGCATTATATTAAAACTAATTATTTTGCTAAAGTATATTAATTTGAATTTCTAAAAAATCGTGTTAAATGAGATTAAAAATACTCCTTCTAAAGGTAAAATAAAAGTTTATCTAATAGTAGTGACGATTATGTCGATGTTTCCGTAAGAGACACAGGTGTAGAATTAACTGAAAAGGAAAAACAAAAACTTTTTCAAAATATGGTAAAATTGAACGATATGGAAGAGGGATGGATATTATAACTGAAGGCTTGGGACTTGGATTATATCTATCAAAAGAAATCGTTTTATTACATGGAGGGCAAATTTTTGTTGAATCAAAAGGAAGAAATAAAGGTTCTATCTTTATAATTAGGCTTCTGATGACATTAAAAGAAAAGTCACAATAAACCTATTTTTTTTTAATTTTAAAAATAAGAGGTTTAAATAATAAAATTTTTGTATTTTCTAGATAAATGGATTTGATATGCTACAAATAATTAAATACCTCTTTTAATTTGGCAAAATCAAAAGATTTTAAGAAATGTCCTGTCGCATTTGTTTCACTTGTTATTTTATTTATTTCTGCTTCTGATATTACTGTTATATAGAAAATTGGAACATCCTTGAAAATTTTATAAGATTTTATTTTATTAAAAACATCATTTCCCATAATGTCTGGCAAAATAATACTTAAGAGAATTAGTTTAGGAGTTGTTCTATTTAATTCCTCTAATCCTTTTGTTCCAGTTGTGACTCCCTTGCACGTATATCCATTTAATTCAAAGAAGTCTTTAAGCACAGTAATTGTTGGTACATCATTATCAATAATTAAAATATCATAATCTTCCTTAGATTTTTCGGGTTCCAATACTGATAAAATTTCATTTATTTTATTTTCAAGTTGCTGGCTTTGAGAATATATCTCCTTAATTTTTAATAGAATATCTGCATCCAAATTCTCTGAATAATTCTCAATTATAATGCGATTTTTAAAACAAATTTATATTCATCAAAAAAATAGTTATGATAACAAATTCTTTTAATAGGATCAAAATCAATATACTTTTTAAATTCTGATTCATTTTTCACTTGTTTATACCACATTTTTATTATATATTAGATTAAATTAGGGATTTATCGATTAAATTACTCTTGAAACTTTTCTTACTTAATTTTTAAGTTTTTTTAGAAAATCATATGGAAGAAATATTGAACTAATTCTTTTACTCTCCTCAGAAATTCTTTCGAATATTTTTTGTGCTTTTTCAATAGTCCCGTCATTATATTTATAACGACATAAATAATCTCGTAAGCTTTAAGTCCTTTTCCTTCATATCACCTGGATATCACACCATTAAATAAGGATTTTCTTTGTCCTTAGATTCATGGAAAAACTTCAAATCACAAGGAGCTCACCCGATCATGACGAATTGGTTGAGCTGTACAAAAAGGAAAAGAATCCCAAGCTGAAAGAACGATATCACGCTCTATTTTTAATGTACAAGTTCATTAACTGCACGACAGTCGCAGAATTGATAAAAAAATCCCGAAAAACGATCCAGACCTGGGTAAAGACCTTTAATAATGGAGGATTAGAAGCTATCGCTCCAAGTTCTCCTCCAGAACGTCCCTCAAGCCTTTCTGAAGAACAAAAAGAATCGTTAAAAGCAGACGTGTTAACGCACCCTCGTGAATTAGGATATGAATTTAGCAACTGGGAAGGGAAGAATGTGGCGCATCACATTAAACAGAAATTTAGCGTAGAATTAAGCGTGCGCCAAGCGCAGAGATTACTCCATGAATTGGGATTTACTCTCCAACGCCCAAGATATGCCTTTCCGAAAGCTGATCCTGAGAAACAAAAGGAATTCCTAAACGATTTAAAAAAAGTCTGGACTCTCTCGGAGAAAACGGCGTAGCTCTCTTCCAAGAAGAGGCGAGTATCCAATTTTCACCGACAACAACGCGAATGTGGTCTTTAAAGGGGCAACAGCCAGAAGTCTTCACATACGGCGGTCGGCTACGGCAACAACTCATTGGTGCAGTTGATCCACTTGCTGGAAAAGTGCATGTAGCGTTTTCTGACACGCTAAAAGCTCCTCAGTTCCAACACTTTTTAGAAGGGCTCCTTGCCAGGTATAGCAACTCTGGGAAAGTCCTCTTGATCTTAGATAACGCCCGAGCGCACCATTCCAAGGAGTTGGAACCGTTTTTAGAAGATAATAAAGATAGACTCGAGCTTCTCTTTCTTCCACCATACTCGCCCGATCTGAATCCGATGGAGTGGTTCTGGAAGTTTTTACGCAAGCAGGTCACTCACAACACTTTTTTTGATACATTCAAGAAGTTTCAGCGTGCACTCATAAAATTTATAAGAAAATTTAAATTATCATCACTAGAAATTAAAACTCGCTGCAGTTTTGCGAAATTAATTCCGCCGTTATAAATAATATGATTGAAATTCTTCCAATTTTACCATTCTTCTTATTAATGGTTTTAAAATCGTAAATAATTCGTATAGATCATTTAATACATTCTTAATTACACTTAATCTTAAATTAATATCTTGATTACTCATATTTTTTATAAATTTTTGTTTTTATTATCATATTTTGTGTCATCAGTTTAAATATTTTGTAAAACAAATATTTAAATATAAATTTTGTTATACTTTTTTTAAAATTTATATCAATTTACATAAAACGATAACAAATTAAAAAAACCAATATATTTTGGGTGCAAATTGAGTTTTTTTCTAAAAAATGATAACAAAATAGAATAATTTGTTATAAAATAAATTTTAAAGGAGGGATATAGAAGTATGAATATAAATAGAAGAATGGTTTTAGGGTATGTAGTATTAATAGCATTTGGAGGTGTAATTGGAATTATATCCATTATCCAAATCTTAAATTTGAATACAAGTATTGATTCTCTTGGTAATAAACAGATTGTCATTGTTGAGACTGAAGAAGAATTAAGATATCACTCGGATTTCATGTTACATATGATGCACCATTATCTCGAATTTAATGCTTTGGGGACAAGATCCAAATTTAATACTCATGCTGAAGAATTTGGTGTGCGTTTTGAATCTCTTCAAAATTTAATTCCACAATATGATGAAGAGTTACAAGAGTTAGACGGTTACCACGATAATGTAATTGTATTATGTAACTCATCAAATACAGGGATATTTGATTGCATAGATAGAGCTTTGTCAATATCTGAAGAGATTCACTTAAAATTTGCTGGTTGGATGCAGGATCTATCAAATTTAATAGATCAAGAAACAAATCCTAATATGCTTGTAGATGCATGCTTATTAAAATTTAGCTTTGACTATCAAATTCATATGATGCATCATTATTTAGAATTTAATATTAATAACACAGAAACTAAATTTGATAATGAAGTTGTAGCTTTTAACTCTTATATAGCTGATTTATTAACCGGGAGTAATAATGTGGCTTTGGTTAACCAAATAAATACGTGGCATGGATATTTTGTATCTTTATTAAAAACTCCAGACACAGGTTTATTTGACTCATTAGAGCTAGCTGACTCAAATTCGGAGCAAATTCATATAGAGTTTCCCGCTTTGCTACAAATATTGGCAGAGATAAAAAGTAATGTAGAAAATGGCATAAATAATGCGGTTGATAGTGCTATGGCGAATGTTACAACTTCAATTATTATTTTAGTTGTAGTCATAGCCATTTCTGTTGGATTAAGTATAATTATGGCAGTCCCTACAGTCAGGGGGATATCCAAAGTTACACGTAATATGGAAACAGTTTTAAAATCAGGTTCCAATGCAAGTGTTGATGTTTCAAATATGGCTACCGAATTGGCTGCAAGTGCAAGTGAAGTGAATGCCGCTTCAGAAGAAATTGCCTCAACCACACAAGAGTTATCACAAAATACTGTGGGCCAAGTTAAATCGTTAGTAGAAATCAATAAAATGGCAAATGATATCAATTTGTTCTCTCAAGAAGTCGTGGCTTCAACTACAGATATTAATAGAATAATGGATCTAATAACTAGTATCTCTGATCAAACAAATCTACTTGCACTTAATGCCAGTATTGAAGCTGGTAGAGCAGGTGAACATGGTCGGGGTTTTGCTGTTGTAGCTGATGAAGTTAGAAAACTTGCTGAACAATCTCAAACGGCGGTTATAGAAACAAGTATAAAAATAGAAGAAATTACTAGTAAAATTAATAGATCAGTTGAATTAATCAGAAATATTACTAATGATATTGAAGGAGCAACCACGGCCGGTCAAGAAAATTCCAGAGCATTGGATGGCATTAGTGCATCCTCTGAGCAACAGACAGCTTCAATGGAAGAAATTACTGCAACAGCAAATAAACTGGGAACCGTATCAGAAGATTTGAAAAATAAATTAACAGAATTTGGCGCTGATGGTCAAGCTAAAAAAAAGAAAACTAAAAAAAGAGTTTCAAAGCTTACCACTACCATTAAAAAAAGAAAATTAGGACAGGAATAGAGATTTGAAAGTGTAAGTTCTTTAAAATTAATAATATAATTACAACGTGGCATAGTCAAACTATTTTAAAGGAAATTTTAACTCCAATTATTTTTTATTTTATTTAATTTTATAAATCACATGAAAAAATTAGATCTTTAAAAATTTTACCATTACTAAGGATAATCTTTACAAGAATTAAAGAATCACATTATAATAATTTAAAGTTTAGATAAAAATGCAAATCCTTGAACCAGTATTCATTTTTGAAACGTTGGGGTTTATCTTTTATAAGATAAACCTCTTAAATCAAAATTCTTTTTATATTTCAGGCTTATTTATTATGATGGATATTAAAAAAATTTAGTATTGTCTCTTTAAATTCAATTTTGAAATATTTTATTTTCACTATCTTACTATGTTAAATTAATTGGTATATTCATTTCATATAATAATTTCTCTTTTAGATATATTTATTGTAAGTTAGTTTAAAATTATTCAAAAAGAGTTATAATAAAACTCTTCCTGATGATATACGTCTCGATAAATAACTAGGCAATGATATTTAAAAATCTATATAAAAATCTCTAAAAACCTAATACTACTATAAACTGTTTTGAACCAATAATTTATTTTGTGATAAAATTTTTTATCTTGGTTTAGATTTATTATATTTTCTTATACTTTTATCTGAATAGTTCAACTCTTCAATAAAATATTGATTTTTCTAACATTGAAAAAACTTAGTTTATCATAATATACTAATTTAACCTTGAAATTTTTAATAGTCAAATTCTTTAAAAAAGAATCTAATAATATATTTAAGAATGGAAGAAAAGACATCAGATAATTTAGAAAAAGTACAATTAAAAGGTATTCTTAAAAACGATAAAGCAGTTATTTCAGATCATATAGGAATTCAGGAATTTTACGAGAATTCATATATTGGCACGATTGAAAAGGATGAAAAAAACAATGAGTTTTTAGTCTTAGATGCAATAGAAGTGCTTCTTTTAATTGAACGCCGTCGAATTTTATTATGGAAGGATAATGATGAGAATAATATTCAATATGACTTTGAGACAGCACTTGAGTACTTTACCCAATATGATGAAAGGCTATGGCAAAAGTATATAATTTATATGGATTTAAGAAAAAGAGGATATATCGTTCGAACAGGTTATGGAGATGGTATAGATTTTAGAGTTTATAAGAGGGGGGCTAATTTTGAAAAAGATTCAGCGAAGTTTTTAATATTTCCAGTATTCGAAGGGAAACCTATTGAATTAAGAGACCTAGATAAAATGAGTAGAGTTGCTATGAGTTCTCGAAAAGATCTAATTGTTGCTACAGTTGATAGACTTTCGAAACCCATCTACTATAGCGTAAAGAAATTCCAAATTTTAAATAAAGGAGAGAATGGCGATTTAGATAATGCCAGATAGATTTGCGTGTGATACATCAACGATATTCAATGGTCAGATTCTAACTTTAATTGAAGATGGAGAGTTAGGAGAGAATCCAGAAATTTTTATTTCAAATATCGTGGTTGCTGAAGTTGAATATAGAACTAATATTCAAAAAGAAATTGGATTTTTCGGCTTAAGGGTCCTAAAGGAATTAAGAACTCTTAATGATAAAGGAGAAATCACATTACATATTGTCGGTAAACGCCCTTCTAGAGCGGAAATTAAAATGGCTCCGGGAGGTGAATTAGATGCCTTGATTAGAGAGAATGCTAAAGAGAATAATGCTATTCTGATAACCGCAGATAGAATACAAGGAGATGTTGGAGAATTTGAGGGATTAGAAGTTCTTTATGCGTGGGAAAGGAAATCTAAAGAAGAACTCTTACCAATTTCTTTAAAGATTTTAGAATATTTCGATGATGAAACGATGAGTGTTCATCTCAAGCGAAACATTCCTCCTTATGCTAAAAAAGGATCACCTGGAAATTGGCGATTACAAAAAATTAGTGATGATCCAATTTCAAATAAGTTAATGGAAGATATTGCAATGGAGATTGTAGAGGTAACTAGAGAAGATCAGTACTCTTTTATTGAGATTGAGAAAGATGGTGCCGTTGTTGCACAAATGAGGGAATTTAGAATAGTAATCACCCGTCCTCCTTTTTCTAATGATGTTGAGATCACTGCGGTACGACCACTTGTCAGTTTGGAATTGTCTGATTATTCAATTGATAATAGACTTCAAAATAGATTGCAGAAAGCAGAAGGGATACTTGTAGCAGGCCGACCAGGAGCAGGAAAATCAACATTTTCAGCTGCATTAGCAAATCATTATTTGAAACAAGAGAAAGTTGTAAAAACTCTTGAAAGTGTTAGGGATTTACAAGTAGAAGCAGAAATAACTCAATACACCAAGTTAGAAGGCAATCTTGAGAATTCTGCTGATATTCTTCTATTAGTAAGACCCGATTATACTATTTTTGATGAAGTTAGAACTACAAAAGATTTCGAGATTTATTCGGATTTTCGCTTATCCGGAGTTGGGATGGTTGGTGTAGTTCATTCATCTTCAGCAATAGATGCAATTCAAAGATTTATTGGTCGAATAGAACTTGGAATGCTCCCTTCAATTTTAGATACCATTATTTTTATTGAAGGTGGAGATATTTCAACAGTTTTTGTATTGAATATGACCGTTAAAGTCCCTCATGGTTTTAGAGATAAAGATTTAGCTAGGCCTGTGGTGGAAATAAGAAATTTTAAAAATGATCGTTTGGAATTCGAGATTTATAACTTTGGAAATGATGTTGTCGTAAATCCAATCAGTTCTAAATATCCTTCAAGGGGAAGAGAGGCTCCATCAAGTAGAAGAATGAAAAAAGAGAAAAGAATCGATTTGGATATCGAGGTAAAAAAACAAAAAATAATCATTAAAGCTAAACCAGAATATGCAAGCCAAAATATTATAGTTTTTGCGGATAATCAACAGATTTTTACAGGCTCATTGAGCCGTAATAGTGATATTTCTCTTTCAATTTCAAATAAAGAAGCAAAAAAGATATTAAAAGAATTAAATAATAATAGAGAAATTTTTGCCAAAATAAAATAAACAATTTTAATGAATTTAAAAATCAATTATACCATTTATTTTTGCGATTATTAAACCATCTAAAGTCCATATTGGTCTCCACCAAGGTAAGTTCTGGTAAATTATTTTAAGCCCACCATCGTCTATAAGACCATTAAAAAAACTATCTGCTTCATTTTCTACCACTTTTTTATCCACAATATCGAGAGCATGATACCAATGTCGACCAAATAATGGATAATGTTCTTTATTTTTTTTAAAAATACTCGGTAATTGGTCGATAATATGTTGTAGCATCTTTTTTTCCTCTTTGTTTTCTCCTAAGTATTTCAAATATATAAAATAGGGATAATCATAAATTTGGATCTCCTCAGGAATTTGAGTTTTTGCATAAAAGGTTCTCACTTTAGAAAAGAAGTTTTTATCTTCAAATCCAAATTTCTTTAAAAACGCTGCAACAGCAAAAATTCTTATATTATCAGGGTTTTTCCACCAAGGTTGATAGGGATATTCTTCAAGGTTTTCTGGGGGGTGATCTATATACCCTTCACTGTTTTGTGAATTAACAACCCATTTAGCTATGTTAGTAACAATATCACTATTTGAAATTTCTAATATATCTAAAATATAAAGAGCAGTTTCAGCACCTATTGCAGTACTATCTGGACATAGTAGATCTGGTTCAATTCCATTGCCAAATCCGCCATCAATATTCTGATAACCGATTAGTGCTTTAATAACATCATCTTTATTTCCACTTTCAAAAAAAAATGAGAATAATTTTCTTTCAATCAATCTTCCATTTCTAAAAATGAAGTTTCTTATTTTTTTAATTTGACTTTTATTAAGATTTTTCATTATATAATTACCATGAATCAATTATTAGGGTGATGAATTATAAACGATGATAAACATGTTAACTACTTTTTACCATTAATCTTACTTTTTCCATTATTGGGGGCAAAACTTCTTCAATTAAATTATCGAATTTTATGTCTGCTACGTGGTCATAAGGTGTATCACCTTTATTTAAAAGTATTAATTTGGCTCCATTCTGTTTTGCTACACCAGGCATATTTGCTGCGGGTGTAACTACTAAAGATGAACCAATGACAAAAAATACATCAGAATTTTCAGAGCGTCTCATTGATTCATCAAGTTCATCATAGGGCAATGGGTCTCCAAAATTAACAATACTTGAAATAATTCTTCCTTCACAATGAGGGCATGATGGTTGACCTTCTCGAACTGGATGAGTTCTATATCCTGGACCCCATTTACTTTTATCCCAGCTGGCCTCTTCGAATAACATCTTTTTATTACATGATAAACACTTCATGAAAAATTGATTCCCATGAAGTTCAGCGAGAATATCAAAAGGGATTCCAGATTTAGCATGTAAGCCATCTACATTTTGGGAAATTAGATAATTGAGCTTTCCCATTTCCATTAACTCCACAATTACATAATGACTTGGATTAGGTTTTACTTGATCCCAAGCTACTTTTAGTTTGGGAGGGGGTAATCCTTTATCCCGTCTAGTCCATACTCCATCTGGCCCTCTATAATCAGGCAATCCACTTCCAGTAGAAATTCCAGCCCCAGTAAAGATTACTAATCGTTCTGATTCAGCTATCCATTTTGCAGCTAGATCAATTTTTTCTTCAAAATCCATAAAAGACATAAAAAAATACAATTTAAAAAGATTTTTGTAATTGTGATTCAATTCCACTTAAATTTAACACTTTATTCTCTATTAAAGAGAGGGGAATTATTATAAAACAACAAAGATACAAAATTATTAATTTTATTTTATAAATATTAAAGGATAATTTTTTTTAGCTTGATCTTCTCATCTTACGAAATTCTCCAGATTTCATTAAATGACAAGGTTTAAGATAATCGGTATTAGCTTTTTCTGCAAATGTTTCTAATAATTTTGATAGTCTTTTATACCACCTCTTTCCTACTTTAAATGGACCTGAAATATGATATCCTGCCGAAACTGCATCATCAATGATATCATAATTATCCACAATCCCTTCTTCAAGAAGTTTACAACCTTCATTTAAATGAATTGCTGCAACTATTTTAACATCCATTAGACCAGCTTTTTTCTCTCTATTAATTACTGGTTTACCTTTAGACCAGTCATAGAATCCCTTCCCAGATTTCTTACCAATATGTCCTTGATCAATTAAGTTTTTAAATACTGGACTAGGTGAAAAATCAGAAGATAGAGTTGAGGCAAAATATTTCATTGAATTATTTACTGTATCTAAACCCATGATATCACACATTAAACAGCAACCCATAGGCATCAATTTAATTACATCGGCATCAACTTGCTCATAAGGAATCCCTCTCATAGTAGCTTGTTCAATTACCCATTTAAAGTATATTTCACCAGTACCTATAACTCTATTTACCACAAATCCGGGTGATTCTTTTTCAAGTCTAATAACCATTCTTTCTCCCCTTTCACAAGGTAGTTTTTTAGCAATCTTATACCCGATATCCATAGTTTTATCGGATGTTTCCGTTCCTTTTGTAATCTCAATTAGTGTGCTTCCCATTGGACTAAAGAAATGCATACCCATTACTCTATCTTCTCTTCCAGAGGATTCACCTATTTTGGTAATGCTCATTGTTGATGTATCGGAAGCTAAGATTGTGTGATCTGGTGAAAATTCACCCATTTTTTTAAAAATCTCTTGTTTTAATTTCATTATTTCTGGTACTGCTTCAATTACAAAATCAGCATCTTCAACTGCTTTCCTTAAATCAACTTCTTTAACCAATTTACTCAATAAAGTTTCAGTAGTTTGATTTTCTTTTAAAAGCCCCTTAGATTCAAGTACTTTTAACCCTACAGATTTGCTATTAATTATTTTTTCTACAGCTTTTTCAATTGATTGCATTGTTCTACTATTAAGGATAACCTTATCAAAATCCGCCATTAATGCAATTTGAGCTATTTTATTTCCTTGTACACCTGCCCCAATAACTGCAACATTTCTAATATTACTAATATCAACCATTTTTTTATGCCCTCCTTTTTAATTACAAGGGGTTATAGGTATTATAATTTTAAGTAAAGGAAAAATATTCTACATTTTATTTAAAATTATGTTAATAAATTGTAGATTGAAAATTGTAATTTTATCCAAACTTTTTTTAGCTCATTTCATTAGTTATTTAAATAAAAAATGAAATAAATTGAAATCTACAATTAAAAGGTTAAAAAGATATGTTTAAACCTCATTTAATCAAGGAAGATGATTTATATGGTAAATCAGGATATATTTTAAACCATTTAACTCCTAATGTTTACCAGTTTTATTCTGCAGGACCAGGTTGTCATATTTATTTAATAATAGGTGATGAGTTAAATGTTCTTATAGACACAGGGATTATTACAAAATTCAATAGTTTTAATTATTTACTTACCACAGAAATTGGCTTAAAATTAGAAGAAATTAATCTCGTAATCAATACACATGAACATTTTGATCATATCAGTTCAAACGCCTACTTTCACTGTATTACAGCAGCACATAGGTGGGCCGCAGTAAAAATCCAGTATAGTGATGAGTTGATAACTAAAGGAAAGAAATGGGGCGTAGATTTAACAAATTTAACTGTAAACATTTGGTTTGAAGATAGGAATATAATAGATTTAGGAAGTACCATATTAAAAGTAATTGAAACCCCAGGTCATACATCTGGATGTATCTGTCTTTATGAACCATACAAACATTATTTATTTTCAGGAGACACATTATTTCAAGGAAGAATTACGAATATTTATGAATCTGGTTCAATTTCAGAGCACATCAATTCACTTCAAATTGTAAATACTCTTAAAATAGATAGTTTTTATCCCGGTCATGGTAACTATGTCATTGGAGAAGAACTAGTAAAGAAAGAGATAAAATCTTCCATAATCAATGCTAAAATGGAATTACAAACTTTTATTAAAAGGATTAAAACTCAACCCTTAGAAAAAGTAAAAATACCCCCTTCTCTTTATAATAGAGAAGAAGAAGATTTATAAGTCTTAAAGAGGACTTACATCCATTTCAGTTTTTTCGCCGCAAACACTACAGAATTTTAATTTTATACTAAAAAATTTACCACAAGCTTTACATTTTTGCAAATTTCTTTTCACTAAATTTCTTGCAATGGTTAAAAATGTCTCTTCAACATTTTCTCCCGTTTTTGATGAAGTTTTAATAATTTCCTTGCACCAATTATAATTAAAACAATATTCCATTGCTTTTTTTTTAGATACTTCTCTTATTTCTTTCAAATCGATTTTAGTGGCAACTAATAATTTTATACAATTTACCATTGAATTATCTTCAACAATTTTTACCCAATTTGCTATATCATTTAGAGTTTTTTCATTTGTTGTATCAAATAAAATCAGTGCTGCAGATGCACCATTAGCATATGAAGGAAATAATGTACGATATTTTTCCTCTCCTCCAAAATCCCATATATTTAAATCTAAAGCAATTTCACCATCCTCATCCATTACAATAACTTCTTTTCTTTTGAATGCAACACCTATAGTTTCTTTGGTATGTTCATAAAAAATATTATCACAAAAACGTGTAACTAGAGAACTCTTTCCTACATATTTGTCTCCCGCTAATATCACTTTAAATCGATACATTATATTATCATTATTAAACTTGAAAGCTTAAAATAATTTATTGAAATGGTATTATTAATATATTTGTTTCCTTCAAAAGAGTTATTCTTTATTATTAGATATAAATTAATAGTCAATCTTACTTAATTCTACACCTTTAGTTTCCTTTAAAAATATGAGAACTAGAAAAAAAACAGCAATGAATAATAAGCTAAAAATTAAAAAAGACATTGCCAATCCTTGAGTGAATGTAATGATACTGCTTATTATTAGCCCTATTGTAATGCCCACTGAACTTACCAATGTTTTTAATCCAGCTCCCGTTCCTCTAGCTTGAGTTGGAATAATTTCTAAAGCCATAATGCTAATCAAAATTCTTAATCCCCAATATGATAAATTTGCTAAACCCGCTCCTATCATAACCATTGTCAAAGCCCCTTCAGATAAATTAACTCCAAAAATAATGATTAGTATAGAAATAGGAAATATAATTGAAAATATATAACATAAAGGTTTTCTTCCAATTTTGTCCGCTGTCACTCCAGTAATAAAATAACCTATTATTGAAGCAATACCCATTGCCCATACAATAGTATCAACATCATCTGACGTAAAGCTATCAGATAAGAAATCCTCCCCAACTAGAATGAAAATATTGTTCAATCCTACTATCAAACTTATAATTAAAATAATTAGAAATTCTTTTCTTCGAGTAGATTTAAATATTGTGTGTAGATTTTCTTTTAAAATTTTATGTCTATATTTTACCAAAGACTCATCCTCTTTTATTTCCAAATATTTTGAAGTCTCATTAAAAGTAAAAAATATTATTAAACTCAATGGAATTCCTAGGATAATGGCGAAATATGTCATTCCCCTCCAATTTATAATTATATCATGAAATACAGGTATTAATAAAGCCCCAACAACTCCTCCAATCAGAACAAAGTTTGTATAAAAAGCTCTTTTATCAGAAGGGCTCTCTTCATTAATATATATTACCCATATATCTGAATTGAAGAAAAAATACAATAGAAATAAAAATATTGTATATGTGATTATATTAGTTGAGAAATTAATTAGTAAGGAGGCAATTCCCATTCCAAAGACAGTAAAAACTAAGAGAAATTTTCTTCCCACTCTATCTGCTAGATATTGATTTAAAAATACGAAATACATTCCCAATGTTCCTATAGCGACAAAAATTTGGAAAAGTGAAATAGCCACATCACCAGATAAATCTGGAAAGAATTCTGCTGATATATCTGAAACAACAACATTAAGATTATTAGTAGTATAGGTATCAAGTATTTCAACAAATATAAGGATGAAAATCATATATTTAAAATAGGAGAAAAACTGTCGATTCCCTTTTTCTTTTTTAGAGTTACTCATGTTTACATATTTCTACTTAAATAAATTAAAATGTTTTTCTTTTGAGGTTGGAAAAAACGAGTATTTTATATAAATATTTTCAGACACTCAATTAAAAAATATTGCTTGTCAATAAATAGAACGGCTAATATTACAACTTATAAATTTTTGCTTTAATTAAAGTTTAAATAAGAATTATTAGGCAATTCAATTGATATAACAGAGGTTGAATATTATTTTATCTTATACTATAAATTTTGATTTAGAAGTTTTAAAAGATACAGAAGAAGTTTATGAGAAAGTAAATCTTACACTAGAACAAACCAAAATTATTCATGATATATCAAGATTTATAAGTCAAATTATAAAACTTCCAGAGATAGCTATAAAAGCTATAACTTGGAATGCTATACGAGAGTGGCAAATTAGAAATAATAAAACTATTGCTGAAATCAGAGAATTACCTATTGGAAAAAGATTGAATGCTGTTAAGGAAATCTTTTGTATAGGAAATAAAATGTTGAAAACTATGCTAATGCAACCGAAAGATAAAAGTGAAATAATTATTGATATAGCTTTTGAAAAAGCTTTCAAACTTTTCCTTAATTATATCAGTAAAAATAACTTTGAAAGATAAAAATATTGTATAATTTACACGAATTTTTTGGACTTTAGAGTTTTCAATAGAATTTCGAGATTTTTCTCAAGATTATAATATTTTATCATTTCAATTGGCTCTTCAATATCATTCAAATTAGAAAGTCTATGAGAATCACACCCAATTGCAACCGGGATCTTGTATTGCATTAATTTTTTAAAAAATAATTCATTTTTACGAGAATAAAATGAAGGATAACTAGAATTAAACTCAAAATATATCTCAAATTTTTTGAGAAAATTCATTAAAGTATCAAGGTTCCCATGCACAAAATAAAAAGGATCGAAGTGTGCTAATCCTAAAATTGGAAAATCACTTAAATTAGTTATTGATTTTTTCCAATAATTAATAATATTTTTCAAAAAAGCAACAGCTTCGTAGCTTTGAAGATATTCGAACAAAACCAAATCAAATTTTTCAACCTGAAGGAATTCTTTAATAAATTGCTCAGAACTTGCTAAATCTACTTCAATTCCTTTAAGAAGTGTTAAATTTTTGTTATTATTTATTAAATTTCTTTGATAACTTGATATTTCTTCCAAGTATTTTGAAATGGTTTCATAATTGTTTAGAGTAGAAAACAACGCTTTCCATGAGTTAGTAAAATGATCTGTTATCGCAATATAGTCTAATTCTAGTTTGATTGCTTTATCTACAATTTGACTAATAGTTTGTTTTCCATCAGAATAAACCGAATGAATATGTAGATTAATTTTTAGAAATGGCATTTTTCAGCTAGAATCCTAATAACCCAGTTTCCCTATTTCGATGTAAGCTTAAGGTGCCACTAAAAAACAAAATTGTACCAAGAAAAATCAAAATTGCTAAAAATAAAAATTCACTGGTTTTTTGAGATACCACAGTATTTCCAAGAGTAATAGTATCTATTGATAAAATATCCATAGCAAATAATGATGCTAGTATAAAGATGAAAATTGAACAAGAAATTTGAACAATATCTATAGTTATATTGATATAATAAATAAGCTTTGCTTTACTTTTTTTCAACTCAATTATTTGCCCGATTCCAATATCAATTGCAACCTCTGCTTTATTTACTCTTTTTATAAAGAAATATACTACCTCTTTAAGAGGTACAATGTCAAAAAAAATAGTACCAATTATAAAAATACAAAAGAATATCAATATTCGTAATAAAACATAAGAGAAAATGGAAGTAAATCCATCTATCGTAGAGCTTACAATACTTAGATTATTTATCACCCAAATAAAAATTCCAACGAGTATTATTGCAAAAAACTTTAGACCGGCTAATGTTAATGTAATTGAATGGCGATCGGCTATTGTTAATAAATAATAGGTTACTCCAATAAATAAAAAAATTAGACCAAGAAATACAGCGTTAATATTTGTTATACTTAATACAAAAGCTAAAATTAAACAGCTAGATCCAACAATCACAGGTAAATAGGGAAAAAATGGTGCTTTGAAGGGACGATCTAATTCTTTTCTTTTATATCTTAGAAGAACAGCAGCAAAGTTAACAAATGCCAATCCAATGAAATAAATAAATGTTGTAATATTCGCTGTAAATCCAATATTTGCATAAATTAAAGCCAAAATTGTAAAAAGAATAGTAATTGCTGTTGTTACTATTATTACTAAAGTTGGTACTTTTGTTTTTTTACTCACTTTTAAAAATCTTTTTGATATATAATGATCTCTTGCGAGTGCATACATCACCGCTACAGCAGAACCCAATGCGGCATTCATTGCAATAAATGTCGAAATAGCGGCTGCAATTCCCATTAATACATATCCAGGAACACCTAATACATCATTCATTATTAAAGCTAACAAGATTGGAGATTCATCTAATTCTGTTGTATCAGAACCAATATTAATCAATACTACGATTGTGATGGATAAGTAAATGAGTAAAGTTATTAAAATAGCAAAAATATTAGTTTTGGGAATATTTTTTGAGGGATTTTTCAAATCTGCATTTAAGTATGCGATATTTGAGGTGATACTTGTAAAAAAAATGAATAATGTTGAAAACATAGTAATAACATAAAAGAAGTTAATGTCAGAGAGTAGAAAACTTGGATCATATCCAGAAATATTAGTCGAGGGAGCAACAAAAATTCCTGAAAAAATAAAAATTCCAAAGATTATTAATAAGATGATTGTTAAAAAAACAAGAGTTTTTAACGCTAATTTTTGGGTTCTGAACACTACTATCGCAGTAAAAAGAATCAGTATAATGGCTATTGGAATAAATAAGTCTTTAACAAATGGGAAAGGAAAAAAAGTTTCAATTACAACGGAAAAAGCTTGCGCAGAAAATGAGAACGTTGCTATGTTTGCGATCCATAAAAAAAAACCAGTTATAAAAGCTAAAAATCCTCCTAGTGCTTCTTTACTGAAGTTATAAGCACCCCCAGATATAGGTAAACTAGTAGATAATTCACTATAATTAAGAGCGGTAATAAATATTAAAATTCCGCCTAGAATAAGGCTTATTAAAACACCAGATTGGGCTTTATGAATAGCTTCCCCTAAAAGGATAAAAATTGAACCTCCAATACCACATCCAATCCCATACAAGATTCCTGTCAATAATCCCACATTTCGAGTCGGGAGAATTTTCTTTTCTTTTTCGGTCAATTTTATCGCATTATATTTATATCAAAATTCAAAAATTGGAATATGATTTAATAAATCGAAATTTCAAGACTTTTCCAAATGAAATATACCTGAAATAATTGATAAAATAGCTCCAATTAATAAAAATAAACCCATTATAAAATTGGTGACATCACCTAAATCAATAAAACCATAAAATATGCCTACTGACCAGATTATGAAAAATATACCAATTCCAATTAAAATACCACCAAAAAATTTAGAAGCTCGATATATAGCCGATAAAACTTCTATTCTATGAATTCGACTTTCTTTATCTCGAATTTCTTTCTCTTGATTTTCTAATTCTATTTTAAGTTGTTGTAAGATCACTCTAGAATCATTAGTACTAGTTTCGATAGCTTCTTTTGCTTTTCTTAATTTTTCATGGTCAGCTTCCACACTTTTTAATTTTTCAGTTAAAGCCTCTAATCTTCCTTCTCGTTCGATATATTCTGTATTCGAAGTTTCAATATCCGTTTTTAATTCGTTCATTCGTTTCTCATTTGCTTCAATCAAATTTTCTTTTGAAATTATTTGCTCTATTAAAGAATTTGCGGTATCATTCAATTCTTGTATTCGAGATTCAATCTCTATCATTTGTTGTTGTTTACCTGATAGTTGTATTTTGTATTTAGCAAGAAGTTCTTCGTATGTTTCTCTTTGTTTTTCCATTTCAGGAAATCCTTCTTTATATTCATCGAGTCTCGATTCTATCTCTTTAATTCGTCTTTCTTTTTTCTCTATTTGTTCGGTTAATAGGTTTTTTTCCTCTTCTTTTGCTTCAATTTCTGAATTAGAATGTTCCAATTCAATTTTATTTTTACTAATTGATACTCTTAAAGTCTCATTTTCAGCTCGTTGACTTCTTAATTTTTTTTCTAAAGTTTCCGATTCTTCTCTTTGTTTATCTAAAGTATCTTCTTTTTCTTGGACTTCTTGATTCATTTTTGAAGTTTTTGTGCGTAATTCGTCTTGAGTAGCAACTTTCTCTTTTATTGAATCGGTAAGTACAATTAAATCCACCTGCCTTGTTTCATAAGCTTTTACTAATTGTTCATTGTTTTTTAGAAGCTCCATATATTCTTCTTCTAAATTTTCTTTACTTTCTTTAATTATATTTAACCTATCATCTAAATTAGTCATCTCTTCAGTCTTACGATTATATTTTTCCTCAAGTTGTTTTAGAGTCTCCTCAATTGCAGCTAGATATTCTTCTTTATCATCGATTTTTTTTATAATACTATCGAGATTTTCTTGAGCTTCTTTTGTTTCTTCACTTATTTTTTCTTTTGCTTTCTTCTCTATCTCTTTTTCTTTAGCTATCTCTCCATTTGTTATGGTTTCTGATATATCCTCAATACTATTCTCAAATTTTCTCAATGTTTTATCAATTATATCTCTTGAATTCTTAGCTTTAGATAAAAATTCCTTGTCTACTCTATCAGTTTCCTTTCTATCAGTTTCCTTTTCCGATTCGTCAGTCATTTTATTGGATTTATCAATATTAGATTATGATAATTAATACCTCATATAGAATTAGAATATGAAAATTTAATTAATTTTTGCAATTTTTCCTTTCATTGCAAAATCTATTTTGTTCAAACAGATGTCGATACAAATAGAACTTATTTTGCTCATCATATTTGATTCTTAAGAAATAGAGACAGTTCAGATATTTAAATGTTGATTTTTTCTCTTTAATATGTGGGTATTAGGACTAAAGAAATGAATAACTTTATAAATGAAAATGTTTTAAATGGGAAATTGTATTTTTTTAAGTCATTTAATCTCCAAAAATGGGGTTAATGTATCTTTTAACCGGATTGAAAGATATCGGTAAACCTATATCAATAGTTCGGGTTTGAACAGACACTCTAACCCCTCCTAATTTTATATTTTTTTATAGGTTTTGCTAATCTATTATTTTTTTCATCAAAAAATAATACATAATTTTTCCCCAATATTTTTTCAAGGCGAGGGTGGTATTCTTGGCAATTTGCCAATTTTCCATTGTTTTACAAAATCCTAAATTTCTTCCTTGAATTGATTTTGCAGAAGTAATTGACATATCGATTATCACCTCTTTTCCATTAATTCAATAACATCTTTATATGAAGTATTGGGCATAGGTCCAAAAAGTTCAACTTTAAGGGCACCTACTGCATTTGCGAAAATGGCAATTTTTTCCAATTCCCAACCTGCTAAGAATCCTATGATGAAAGCACCTCCGAAAGAATCTCCTGCTCCAGTAGGATCTCTTTCAATCACTTTAAAACTGTCAATCTTTTGTCCATTAATTTTATTAGGAGTAAAGAGGGTACACCCTTTTTTTCCTTGTTTTAATACAATAATCTTTGGTTCCATTTCAAGTAATTTCTGACAAGCTTTGATTGATCCCTTTACTCCAGCTAACATTTCAGCTTCTTCTCCACTTGGAAGTAAAATTGTTGTTGTTTCTAATACAGGGGCACAAATCTCTAAAATAATTTTTAACTCTAGCATTTCAGGCCTAATATTGGGATCAAATGATATTACTACATTAGGGTTCATTTCTTTCGCGATTTTGATTGCTTTATAGCAAGCATCTCTAGATTTTTCGCTAATAGAAAGAGAACTTCCCATAATATGGAGGTTTTTAATATGTTTGAAATAACTTGCTTTTATATCGTTTGGAGAGGTTTCTCCAGCAGCGCCTTTAGCAATAATAAATTTCCGTGAACCATCAGAATTATATTGATTGAATGCAATTCCCGTAGTTAACTCTTCTGTGATTCTAATTTGAGATATATCGATATTATCATTTTGTAATTTTTCAGTTATACATTTACCAAATTCATCCTTTCCTACCACTCCAATAAATCCTGTAGTTAATTGAAATTTTTTTCCCATTCGAGCTGCAGAATTAATAAAAATAGCTGGTGCCCCACTAGGGAACGGTCCTCTATATGTAGCTCCAAGGAATCCATGGGGAATATTTTTTTCAGTACGCATAATTTCAACTAATAATTCACCTAGAGAAATAATATCAGGGCTCATATATTCTCATTTTATTTTTTTTTACGATAATTATATTGAAATAGTACTAATTGTCTAAAAAACAGTTTCTAAATATTTTAGATTTTCATTTTTTCAATACAATATTAATTTTATAAAAAAAATTATTTTATATACTTCTGTTTAAATGTTCCAATAGTTGTTGAAATTTCATTTATATGAAGCTTTAATTCTTTCGGATGTATTTCTTTTAATTTATCTAAATTATCAATTATTTCTTTCATTTCATCAATCCATAAGTTAATGAGGATTTCTCTTTCTTTGTTTTTACACGCTAACTTTATTTCGTCATTTATCCATACTTTCGCACTATCGTGTATCTGTTTTTTTTGGACATCAAGGGTTATTTTTACTAAGTCTTGTTGACTTTTAAGAGTTCCCAACACAGGTTTAAGATTATTCTTAAATTCTATATTATCTGTTTCGAATTTTTTCAACATATCTCTTAGAACTTCTTCTTTTGTATCGACTTCTTCATTGAAGATCTTGAACTTAGATGAAAAATCTTCTTCTCCTTTTTTTAATCTGTCTAATAAGGATCTAATATTTTCTTCGAGGTTATTCACATTCTCATTTAGTTTTTGATTAATATCTTTAAATTTATTTTCTAATTCTAGATTAAGTGTTTTGAAGTTCTCATCTAATTTTTTATTAATATTTGTAAATTTCTCTTTTAATTCTCCTTCAAACATGTTTGCTAGATCTTCAATTTTCTTACTAGTTGTATTTCCTTGCCCTACTATTTTTTCATCAAGCTGTGTGAACCCTTCTTTCAATTTTTGCTCTAATTTATTAATTTGCCCTGTAAATTTAACATCGAGGTTATTAAGTTGCTCATTTTGAGTTTGTTCAAGTGACTTTACTTGTTCACTCATTTTTTGCTCTGAATTTTTTAACTGATCATCAAATTTATTATTAAGTTTATTTACTTGTTCTTTTAATTTGTTAAAATCTTTTATAGATACTTCTTCAGATATTTTTAATCACCCTTTTTATTTATTTAGAGATTTTCATAATTTGGCCGTATTTTTTTTTCCAGGCTAAAAAATCTTTAGTTTCTTTACTCCTCCATATTGCTTTCTTACCAGGATTTTCTTCCTCATATATTTTGTATAAATTTATTTGAGGTTCTACTTTTTTTTTAATCTCTTTTTTTTCAAGCTGATTTACTTTTTTTACCTGCTTTGATTGTTCTTCTCTTGTTTTAGAGATTATTTTTACCAATTCGAATTCTTCGGCATTTAATTTTCTTATAAAATCATTATTCTTCTCAAAATCTATTTTTGCAGCAATTAACAGTTCTTTTAAGTTATCGATTGTATTTTGAACTGATTTTACTTGTGTTTTCTTCATATGGTTAATTGTTTTGTCAAGCTCAGATATGTTTATTAAGAATTGATCAAAAACATCGTTTTTTTGATTTTCATTCTTTTGCAATTCTTGTTTAAGAAATTCATAGTACTTCAAGTCTTTATCTTTTTTTTCGTCTACCACTTTCTTTTTAGTTTTAGGTTTTGGTTTAATTTTTTGAAAAACTGTGTCAATATTAGTTAAATTTACCAATCGTTCTTTTAATTCCTTTTCATTCGTACCGATTAGAGTTAGAAAACCTTTAGCAGTATCACTAAAAACTACATCCGGATACATTATTTCGGCTTTTCTTAAAAATGTATGAATCACCAATTCAAAACATTTGTCTACATTTTCCCGTGTTTTTGCTGACATTAATATTACATGATCCTTTTTTGCCAAAAAGTCTTTTATTGAAGTTTTAACCTGGTCATCGCTAGAAATCAGATCCAATTTATTTCCTACGTAAAGTGTTAAGACTTCTTCAGAATACCGATTAACATGTTCTAAAAATTCACTTTTAATATTTTTTAATGTTTCTTTCGGTCTTGTTAAATCGAAAACAAATAACGCAATATCGATATTAGCATATAATGTGGGATTAAATGGATTAAATCCTCTTTGGCCGCCAAAATCCCATAGACTCACTCTAATTACATTTTCCGTTTTTTTTATTATATAGTCTTTTTTATGTGTTTCGTTACCAATTGTAGGTAAATATCTATCTGGAATTTCTTCTCCTAAAAATGATTTTACAACAGAAGTTTTTCCGACTGCCCCTTCTCCGAGAATAGCTAGTTTTATATTTACAGGAGCGCCCAATTAAATAATCGCCTAAAAAAAATTTATCAAAATTCTTAAATTCTAGTAGTTCTGGCTTTTATAATATTACTAACAATTTTTTAATTTATAAAAACAAAATAGGAATTCAAATATTTATATATTTAGAAACAAAATTTGAAAAGATG
>JAZGEW010000037.1:0-50010 GCA_036478875.1 Promethearchaeia archaeon
TACATAAACGCTGTGTCCGTTCGCCTCTCCAATATTTTTAACAGTAATACTTGCATACCATTTTTCTCCTGCATCAACCAATACATCACCATCCCCATCATATTCAATAACATGAAAATTAAAAATTTCGTAATTTGATGTCCCATTCACAATTAAAAAGAAACTTAATTCCCATAGTGTATTCTCATTATCGGTTAAATTTAAGTCAAAATCTATTTGATGTTTATCAGGGCACGAACCTGAAACTTCTAAACCAAAAAGTCCTAAATTGGTACCATTATTGCTATTAATGATGTCAAAAACTCCATAGTTATCATCAATTGAAACATAAGGATCTTCCTCTGTTATTACTCCAGTAACTCCATATACGTTAGCGCCACCAAGATTTTTAGCATGTATATAAAAATCAATTACTTCTCCAGCATCTATAATATCATCATGGTCAGCGGACAAATCACCATCCGATTCGGAATTAATTGTAAAGGTATAATAAGCAAGATTTCCCCTTCCAATAACATGAATTTGAAAGATTTCATACCAAGGGCCACCATTAGATGCATTAATCTCTAAATTAAAGGTTATGTAATAATCTGCCGAGCACGAGCTATTAATTTTAAAAACATAAAAAGACGAGCTCATTCCTGTGCTGCCTTGAGGGACAATTATAAAATCTTGAAAATCATTAGTTATTGTAATATTATTATTTAAAGATGAGAGAGTTGCATTTACATCTAATACATCTTCGTCTCCAGTATTTTCAAGGATTAAACGTAATTCAATAGTTTCACCCGCATCAATATTTCCGTCACTGTCTCCTTGACTATTACCAGAATTATCGTCATCAATTTGAAAGCTATAAAAACTAAGTTGGGGTCCCGGGTTAGAAGATTTTATTTTATCTCTATAAATTCTAAAATTGTCTGAATTATTGAATTGTTTCCAATCACATTTATTTGAAATATATATAATCGGTATAATAAAAATTAAGATAATAATTAGAACTGAAAAGTAAAATTGTAAAAGATTGCGTCTTTTATAATTTGTCTTCTTGGACAAAATTATATATGAAGTCATTTTATTATCTGATTTTTGACATTTCTATACAAATAGTAAATTATATATTTAATTATATAAAACTTATTTATTCTGCTGTAAGAAATTTAATGAATTAATTTATTCTGTATATCATTTTAAGAATGATTTTGTTGAGTTTTTAATTTTTTTTTTTGGTGAATGTTCCCATATGGAAACATTTATATATAAAAATATGATATCTTCATATATAAATATTTATTTATTTTTTGGAATATGGAAAATAAAGACGAAAAAGAACGGGAACTGCCTAAAAGTCTTCAGGGAATCGAAGTTATTTTAAATTATTTAAATGAGAAAGATAAAGAGACATCGAGTATCAGAGCAATAAGTAGAGAAACTGGACTTTCGATGAGAGTTACCAAAAATATATTACTTCAATTAGAAAAATTTAATCAAATTGAAAGAGTATTAGAAAAATATGATGTATTACCGAAGTGGAGAATTACGAAGTTTGGGAAAAAAGTCATTAAAGAAGCAAGAGGGGAAAAAAAACTCGCTAACTTTCCTAGCAGAGAAGAAGAGCTATTATATGAGATTAAAATTCCTGAAAATATAGATAAAACTAAAATGGTTAATAAAAAAAAACAAGGAGCAATTATTTCAAAATTAAATACATTACAAATAGAATTGAGTAAAACACTTGGTCCCATTTTAAATATTAATGATCCTATTTTTGAAGATTTAATAAGTTTTATTATTAAAAAGCTTAAATTTCTCAGACAACAGATATTAAATTTGCCAACAGATCCAATAGCAGGTTATAAATTAAAAAAGAGGGATGAAAAAGAGAGGAAAATCTCAAAAGAAGAAGAAAAATTATTAATAGTTGAAATATTTTTCTTCAATTCTTTAATTTCCAATGAAATAAAGCGAATAATTGATTTTAATGGGGAAATAACACAATTTATAGAAAATGAGGCTTTTTCAAATGCTTTTTCAATTACAAAAGATCTGAGGGAAGAAATTAGAGTATTAACTAGCTTGATTGATCAAAGAGGAACAATAAATCTAGATTATCACATAGTTCCTAAAGAGGATTTGAAATTATTAGCAAAAAATAGAATTAATCCAAATATTCTCGAAAACATTATTGAAATTCAGATATCAGAGGAAGCAAAGATAAAGAGTATTGAGGAATTGGTTTTAAAATTCATTGCTAAATTAGATAAAGGTGATAAGCAACTAATTAATCATACAAGAGAAATTTCTGATAGCATTCCATTATTTGAACTATATGAGTTAATTTTAGATTCAAAACCTAATCTACACTTTACAATTGATAAACTTGAGCAAGTTATTAATTCACTTGCTGATAATGGATATCTCGCTGGCATAAAAATAATTCAAACAGATGAAGATCACTATCTTAAACTTGTTCAATTTAAATCGGTCGATATCTCAAAAAATGAATTAGAATTAATCTTAGCTGCATTAAAAATGCATAGTTTCACTGTAGCCGATATGGTTGGAGCAACAGGATGGAGTATAGATCAGGTTGTTAAAAACCTAAATCATCTTTCTGATGTAGGAATCTTGAGATATTCCAAATCTTATCTTCATGGTGAAAGATGGTTTATTATGTCTGAAAAAGAATTTTAAATAAAAATTGTCAATAATGTAAAAATTTATAAATTTAGGAAAAAATTAAATTTTGAGGGAAGAAAAATGTCTAAGGATATAAGAATTAACATATTAAATATATATTTCAAAGAAATAAAAGGAAAAAAATTCAAAGATGATGACCCAGAAATTATTTCATGGCAAAGAGTAGATAGAGGGACTCTTGATACACCATTATTATACTTTTTTCCAAAACCAGAAGAAAAAATTAAAGATAAGAAATATTTTGCAGTAAAAGATTATGAAAAGGCTTTGTTCTATGATCAAGGAGCATTAGTTGGAGTAATTGGAGGCGGAGTTTATGAACTCGAAAAGAAGGCTAGAATTAAAGGTACTGAAATTGTTTGGGTAGATACTTCTCTTATTGAAATTCCATGGGGTATTCCTAAAAAAAATGGGTTACCAACTAAAGATGGAGTTACTATTGGGTTATTTGGTGATTTAAAGCTTAGAATAAACGATGTTAAAACGTTTTATAATGATATCGTAGCAGGGAAAAAAGAATGGGTTGTTCAAGATCTTAAAAATTGGATTATGACCCTACTACATACATCATTAAGAGATATTTTTAAAAATTATAATGTAAAACAAGTAATATTAGAAGATCGAGAAAGTGTTATAAACCTGATCACATCAAAAATAACCGAAGAATTCTTAAGATATGGTTTAGAACTTGAAACTTTCAATATTATAGGGATAAAAACTCCAGAGGATATACAAGATGTTTTAGATCAGGATAAAGATAAAATGAAAGTAATATCTCAAGTATCTCGAGGTGACTTAGAAGATTTAATTCTACAGAAAGAAGAATTGCAATTTAGAATGAAAGAATTGAAAGATAAAAAAAATGAATTACAAGATAAACTCCTCAAAGATGAGATTAACTCTGAAGAATATGGAAAAAAGAAAAGGCAAATTGACTTATTTATTGAGGAAACTGAAGAAGAATTGAATAAAATTAACAATCGATTAAAATGATTTCTTAAAAAGTACAATTTAAAAGATAAGTAAAAATAAGTTGAGATTATGAAAGAAGCTGAAAAAGAAGAGAAAGGTAAAGATTTAAAAGATTTAGAAAATCTGGAATCTAAAATTAGAGATCATGATTTAAAAAAATATATTCAATCAATGACAAATGTTGCTGAGATTAACAATATTACTCAAAATAGGGCAAAATTAATTGAAGAACTCTTATCATTGTATAGTAAACACAAAAAAAATATAGTAGTAAAAGAAGAAATTATCAAATTTATTATTCAATTCTATACACCTTATTTTGAAATTAATCCATTTGAAGTTGATATTCAGTATTTCACAACTTCCTATAATGGTATGAGAAAATCTGAATTAAATCGCTTACAGCGCTTTAAACAAGATTATACCCCTCTTGAAGAATTTTATAATAAATTAGAATCCATAGATATCAATGAAATGATTGATAAAGAATTGAAGAGAATTTCCGGAGAAGTAAATGAAATTAATTATGATGTTCCAATTGAAAATATGTTTAATTATTTATTGGATTTCTCTCAAATTATCCCCTCTGCAGTTAAAACAGATGATTCAACTGAGAATGAATACACCTTAAAGACAGCATGGGGCCCTTTTTATTTTAAAATTTTGGAAAAAGAACTAAATAAAAAAATTGAGTATGAATATAACTTTGTTGCCGACATTTGGGGTGAAAAAGGAAATTTTTCTATTGAATTAATTGAACCATCTCTAGGAAAAGTAATAATAAGAACTAGAAATAATATACAGGAAATAACAGAAAAAGCTAAAGAAAATCTTCTAATTACTAATTTTTTAGGTCATTACTTAAAGACATATATAGATTTCAATATTGGTAAAATTTTGGCTAAGCAATTTCAAACAGTTTTCTATGAAAAAACTTTCGATGATTTGACAATGGGAAATTATAGAGTTCTTCAAGCAAAAATTAATGCAATGGGTAAAAAATTTGAGGATCTAAAAAGCAGATTCTTTGAGGTGAAAGCTCCCTTAACATTAACTTCATTTAATTGCTCTGAATGTGGTGCGACTCTGAATATAATTTCAAAAGGAGAAAAATTTATAATCTGTGAGCATTGCGATACTCCATTTTTAATGGAATGGCAAAAAGACTAAAATTAAAGATTTTTTTTTGAGTTTTAATTATTCATAAAATTTAGTTAAATAACAAAGACAAAAAGGTGAATAATTTTTTGAAAGATAATGAACTTGAAAAAAGTTTTTTTTATATTGAAAGAGATTTGATTCAGGAAAACAATCAAAATTTTCAAACCAAGGCAAGGAATAAAAGAGGAACCCTAACATAATTGGATTATAAGAGAAAATTAAGAGTAGATGAAATATCTAATAATCCTTTTTGTTTCCTGCTACATTTTTTTTTATGATTATATGAATATGCATTGAATCTCAGATTCTAATTTTTTAGAATTTTATAAAGAATATGGTTGCTAAAGATGAAAGATTTAAATAGTTAAAGAATGATTTTAGTTTATCCAATGATGTGCATTTACCTAATTCAAGGCAAAATTCAAAAGGTGAATATTAATGGAAATTGATTCTTCAATCGTTTAATTTACATTATTCTCTTCCATAATCTATATCTATAAAGTTTTCTCTATTAAATTATGGCAAATTTTACTTTAATTAGATAAATAATACATTTTATAAGATAATATCAAGTCCCTTCAATTCTAACTTTTTAACGTTTTCTGGTATTGTAATCCAGTGATTGGCTTTTAAGTGTAAGGATTTAAGTGAGTGTAGGTTTTCCATAGTCTCGGGCACAGTTTTTAACTTATTATTGTTTAAAATTAAGTTTTTTAGCATCACCAGTTCCCCAATTGAATCTGGAATTGTCTTTAAATTATTTGAGCTAATATTTAGATTTTTCAATTTAGGAAGCAGTCCTATCGCATTTGGCAATGTTTCAAGGTCATTCAATCGCAAATCCAGGTATTCAAGGTTAGAAAGAAATCCAATATCTTTCGGTAAGTGCCCAATGTTGTTTCTCCTAAGTGATAAATGCTTAAGAAATTTAAGCCTTAGAATTTCTTGTGGGAAGTCTTTTAATCCACAATTAAAAATACTTAATCCCGTGATGTCCTCTCCTTCTTTTATGTAACATGCAGAAGATCTGTTAAATTCCTGTTTCAAGGGGATAGATTTATCAATTAGTATTTCAAGGGAGTGGATTATGTTTTTTTCTGTATAATCCTCATCAGAGATACCAGCCTGTTCAGAGTATTCATTAATCTTGTCCAATTTAGGCAGAGGTTCGCCACATTTAGAACAAAACTGAATATGGGGTGAACACAGAAAACTACAATGGGGGCAAGGTACCTTTACGACTTTATGCTTAAAAAGGCTTTCTGGGGTTTTCAATTCTTTTGAGTCTCCTGTCATATCTGCTTTCAAGTTTAATAATGCTTCATATTTCCCAATTTCTAAATATCCTTTATCTTCATAAATTCGCAGTAATGCCAGTAATTTTTCATTGTCTTTAGAGAATGCTTCTAAAAATTCAATTTCTGTTGCATTTAATAGAGTATCACCATTTTCTTCAGCTTGATTAATGTGAAGACGTAGCCAATAATATTGATTATTGGATAAACGATGTTTTAATTTGTAATGGAGCATGAAAGATGCGAAAAATTCATGATTTTTGGCAAATGCTTCTAACCACTGGATTTCGCGTTCTGTTAATTCTTTCATCTTTTAATAAGTAAGAAAGAATGATATTAAATTTTATATTATAGAGATTTTATTAATTTTTAAGTTATTTACTCTTAAATTTGTTAAAATAAATACAAAACAATGGAGAACTTTTTCCTTCTTTTTTTAATCTTCAAATATATTCTATTAAACTTAAAAAAATTAGCGAATTGATTGAATAAATAATTTTAATTATGGATATAAATAGATTAATCGAATTTTAACCATTTTAAACAATGTTTTCATTTTCGTTTAAACATGTTTATTTAATTAGTTAAAATAAGTTCAACTTGATTAATGGATTAATACTATTAATTGGTTAAATGATTTTTACCTTTAAATTATCAATAATTATTACCTTAATAAATTATTTTTTATATGATGCCAATAAATATTTTTTAGATTTTAATCATAAATTAAAAAATTATTTCAATAAATTTAATGAAAATTACCGCGAGGAGGTGAAAAGAATGTAAATTAGAGATTTACATTTTTTAAAATATAGATTGTATGGAATAACCTATCTAAGGTTTTACAAAGCCCTAAAGAAACTTCGAATCGAATTTCTAGTCGAACATATCGAAGAATTCTATTATCTAAGCAAGTATAGAGAGTATGGTATAAAATATTTAAAGTTCTTAGGTGATGCTATTAACTTAGAATTAGATGAAATAGTAAATATGAAAGGCTTAAGAAAACCTACAAATAGTTGTATACTTAAATGGGCTTTTATGAGTTTAAATGATAAAGGAAGGAGCGAAAATAATTGAAGAATACAAGCAGTGTGGCTAAACCCAATTATTTTCTCCTTCACATAATATATTTTTATTTTATTTTATAAAATTTTACTATAAAATTATTAAGATTATATTACGATTTAAAAAAACTGTTTATCTATTACCTTAAACTCAATAATGGAAAATTCCTTTCTTTAATTAAATCGAATATTACATATATTGAAATTATGAAGATTTTTTTCAAATTTCGATAAAAACCTGTAGCCCTACTTGTATACCTATTAAAATAGAGATATATATAAAAATTAATGTAGAGATATGTTTATTTTATTCCAATATGTCTATTTTTCAATATGATATAGAGAGAATTCTAAATTCGGAATTTTCTTAACGAATTCCTTTAATTAACCATTTATCTATACTTTCAGGAAATCAGGATCCGGAAATTTGAATGATTTCTTTGATAAAATTAAATGTGAATAAATTTTATGATATTTTTTATTGTTTACCTCCACAAAATTCACAAAAAACTGCTTCCTTTTTAATTTTTTTTCCACAAAAACTGCAAAATTTTGTTTCTATTTCTTTATCAGATTCTTGTAAATCGTTTTTAGAAATATTAACAACGACCTTTTGAGTTTGAGTTTGTTCCTGACCAGTTACTTTTAATTGTGGTTCTGATGCAGAAAATGAGGGTGGGCGCATACTTCCAGATACGGGGAGGACGCAATATGCTATTGTGCCAGACAACAAGACTCCCGCTTTTAAATGAAAAATTAATGGAATGTGCCAATCTCGAGCGTCAATTTTTGGAGACCAAGTACTAGGTAACTTGATTTGAAAAGGAAATTCTTTCATTTCTTCGGGCTGAATTATAATGTTTTTAGTCAAAATCCATTTTTGAAGAGTGTTATCTTTATTCTTCCATTCATATTCTTCTAAACTACTACTATATTTCAAATAGGAATAAATTTCGTGGCATTGAATTTCAATTTTTTTTATTGTTCTCTCTTTTTTCCCCTCGTATTTAATAGCTAAAACACCAGATATAATATCATTTGGATTTACAAGAGATGGAGGATCCAAAATCTTATAATCACAATAAATCTTTGGCATTTTCACTACCCTTTTGTACAAATTGAAATTAGTATATCTTTTATTTAAATTTTAGCGTAAATCATATTAATTTAAAAAAAATATTTGGATTTTAACTCTAAACCATATCTATATCTAATATCTTAGTATTTTCCTATGGAAACAAATATTGACACATATACATACTTATACCTAAAATAATGTTAGAGCTATTCAAAATGCGTAAAGGATAAAGCTCACGGCACAATTTTTTTTAAATTATTAAAAACCTGTAGGCCTACTCGTATCCCTATTGGAATAGATATATCATATAAAAAATTAATGTAAGCATTTGTATTTTTTTCAGAATTTATTATATGAAGTAGAAACTCTAGATATGATGATTTTTAATTGCTAAATAAATATTTACAAATTTCTCAAGATTTCTAAATATAAATCATTAATATCTTGGTAAGTTGTATATAATTGTTCTTCATTAATTGAATTAATAAATTGCTCTAAAACATCCTTAGCTTCCGAAATTTTATTATTTCTAAAGTAAATCATTGCTTTTATATAATACAAGTAATTCTTTTGTACTTGATAAAATTTATCTGGATTTAGTTGATCAATCATTATATCTAAGTTTTTTGTAATTTCTAATGAAAAATTAAAGAATTAATTTCTATTGAAGTAAATTTTTTCAATAATTATGTTATGTGATTTTTTATCACTCTAATCAATCAAATTAATTATTTCTATAAAAAACTCTTGTGTGAATTTTAATACTTCTCTCTCATATTCTTCTAATAAATCGTGGGTTAATACATCCAAGATTAATAATTGAAAATAAATTGGATCTTTATTCATTTTTTCAAAAATTACTTTACCCATTTATTATGAGAATAAATTACCGGAAGTTTAAAGAGTGAATCCCGATTTTGATGATGGGTTAGATCAAATCATTGAGGATTCGATGTTAGATCCTCGTGAAGAGAAAGAAAAATATATGCTGAAATCTATAGAGAGCTCGTGGATAGATATAATGAAGGAATCTATAGTGTGGACGAATTCTTTGGAGAATTAATGGCATTTATTAAAAAATTGGATGAAGAAGAGAAAAGAGCGCTTTCAGAAAATCTTATGGAAGAATAATTAGCACTTTATGACTTGCTATTGAAAAATGTTCTTACTGAGGAGGAAAAGGATAAGATAAAGCAAGTGGCTAAAGAATTGTTGGATGTCTTAAAAAGAGAGAAACTAGTTTTGGACTGGAGAAAGAAACAACAAACTAAAGCAGCCGTATGAAATACTATAGAATTGATTCTAGATAAAGATTTACCTCCCAGTTATGATGAACAAACCTATTATGAGAAATGTGATTTTGTTTATTATCTATTTATGAGATTTATTACGGTGGGGCAGAGTATTTATACTCAAATAGCTAGTAATTAAGGTTTCTTAAATTTAGTTTCTTACTAAATTCACTCCCAGTAGAGAATTAATAACGTTTATATAATAATGTAACTAAAAAGTAACTACCTTAGGTCGAACTAAATTAAGAAATCCGAAATCCTTGTCAAAAAAAACTAATCAAAAATAGATTAATATCAATTAAATAACTAAATCTGCACTTTCTTATGATTGTTTATAAAAAAGGTTGGTATTCTGTTTGCAATTGTGAGACTTTAAACCTTAAATTAACTAAACAGAATGAACTTGTGGATGATTTAGCTGAACAAGTTAAGAAATACATATTTATCTTGAAAAAAGAAGAAGATGAATTCACAAGATACGAAACGATAAGAAAAACTTGGATAAGAATTAATACCTATAATGAAACAGAAGGATTAATACAAAAGAAAATGCCCATTTTGCGAAAATTTACTTTTGATTATTATAGAATACAAAATCTAATAATTTTTCATTCTGGAATTAATAAGGTTCTAGCTATTATAAGATATCTAAATAATGAATTTAAATCAAAAATAAATATTCCAAAAAGTATAGATCTTAAAATTTTTCTAAATGAACTAGAGAAATCAAGCATTAAATATACATTAATTGAAGGTATGATTATTAATCATAAATTAAAAGGAAGTTCTATTGGTAATTTTCACTTTAAAAATTTAACTGAGCAAGATTATAATGATTTATTTAGTCAAGATGATTCTTATCTAAGCTGGATAAAATTAAATGTTCAAGGTTATTCAAGAAATATTGATATGATTTTATATTTGAATGGAACTTTTTACCAAAAAAGAAAAGACAAAATGTTATCCAATGTATTAGAAGTTTATTTTAACTTTTTAAAGTGATAATATGAGTAAAAAACCAAAAAGAAGAGAGCATTGGAATAAAGTAGCAAGAATTAATGAAAAAGAGATTAATACTTTTTTTAAAAATTTTTGTAACTGGGAATTCGTTGCTCCAAATACAGATATTATGGGTGGAGGAATTGATACTATTTTTACATATTTTAATCTATTTACAGGAAAAAATGAATTAATCTTAATAGAAAGCAAACATGACGAATATGATTACATCTCTCCTACAGTATTAGGAAAACAAATCGAAAAATTAAAAACGCAAATTGAATCTTTCCGTGATAAAGCAAATAAAATCCCTGAAGTATATGAAGATATTGAAAATTTAGAGGGTATCATAAATAAAGGTATTTTAGTTCATCGATTCGAAGATTTCTCTAAAGAACAATTCGATAATATTCTTTATAAAGTAAAACTAGGAAAAAATAGACAATTTAATCCGCCAACTATTTTCCTTATTCATAATTATCAAATTGCTAGATTTGCGGAATTGTATAAAGAAACAGTTAGGAGCACTCTTTATTGGTATTATCCTCCATTTGGTACAAACTATTCCCACTATTTTTATAAAAGCCCTATCCCTAGTTATTTACAATCCGAAATTGGATTTCTTTTACCTAGAGATAAAGACAGCGACACTTTATATAGTTATAAAGATATTGAAGAAAGATCTCTAATTTTTTATTCGTTCGAGAAACCAACGATGAATTTATGTGAATATATAGCATCTCTTTTTAAAACTACTCCAATAAAACCAGAACAAATAAAAGGATACTTCTTTTTTAGAGGAGATCATGCTGAGAAGAAAACATATCTTAATAATTTGAAGCGTGTGAATATTAATATTGAAGAACCTCAGATTTGGGTTGATGATGTAATTGATTCAAAAATTAATGATTTCGAAGTGATATTTAAAAAATGAATGAGACTCCTGACATTAGTTATGATGAAGTACAGCCAAATTATCTGAATTTTAATGATATTCATATTATTTTAAAATTAGATAAAGCAAATCTTTCAAATTATAGAAAAATTCTTTTGTCTAAAGGAATCATTAATTTTTCAGCTTATAAAGAGAGCTTCGCTAAAGATGTAAGCACAATTAATTTTGGACTTGAGTTTGCATCTGATTTTATTAATGAAATATATTCCAAAGGCAAATTTGAATTAGGAATTTGTTCAATAACACTTAAACGTAAAATTGATGTAAATGAATTTAGTCAATTATTATCTGAAAGAGCTCAAGATATAATTGATTTTGATGCCCAATCAAGACTTCGTCCAGTACATATAGAACGTAATAAGTTTGTTCACATTAAATTAGTTTATCCTTCTATATTTTGGGGCGGAAAAAGGTATTTAAATATAAATTTAACTTCCTACGGAATTGGTATACTTAAAGAACAAGGAGATAATACAAAATTTGACATTTATATAATTATTAAGCATGATAGGGATTATACAATTATGAGAGATGGTTTAAGAAAAATCTTTTATGACTATTTTAATTATGATGAGATTGAATTTGATGAGTTTTGTATACCTATTGATAATACTCAACCAAATATATTAGAAAGAGCTTTTAATGAGATAGATAAAAATTTTGATGCTTTCTATTTAACCGCCGGTAATATATCGAGACTCGGTGAAAGAGATGATTCTAAATCTATAATCCATAGGAGTCAAGAAACAATTTTTAAGAGATTTGAGCTTGAAGAACCACAAGAAATAGTTGATTTTGTAAAAAAGGAGAATTGGGCTTTTAATTCAATTTCATTTACTTTTTTGGATGATAAATATCCAGAATTAATATTTGTAACTACATATAGTTTTGGAAAATATAAGACAACTGTAAAATTCGAAACAGCTAAAATATTTAATGATGATATTAATGATAGTATTTACAATCCAGAGACAGGTGAGCGATCTTACAATAAACTGGATCAATTGAATGAAGAGTATTTAAATTATGGAGATAAATTCTCGATTTTACTCGGTATCATTACAAAACTTAAAGATAATACCTAATAGGTATGTTTAATCATAGTTTTTTTGGTAATTTTAGCAAATCAAATCAATCTTCTTCAATAAGCATCTCGAGAAGCTTGTTGTCCAGTGAAAACGGTTGAAAAAGTTAAGATTGATCTGTATTAGTTTGAAAAACTATAAAAGTGTTTCCTGAATTTTTATTTTAATCTTTACAAATTACCCATTTTAAAACTAAATTCAGAACCTGGTTTTCCTCTAGTTTTTAACTCAAACTTATCAATTTTCCAATGTGGAGGAATTTTAAAATGATAATTAATTGAAGAAATACCTATTAATTGCATTGTCAATCCAATTTCGTCATCTTCTATCAGAGAAAATTTACCTTGATAATTTAAAATTAAATAGCTCAATAAATAGGCGGTATTAGCCCCAATAATTTCAATTTTACTACTATATTCTTGTAACCAGATATCAGAATTAAATACAGGATTTAACTGTAAAGCCTTCTCCCGTATCGTATCTTCTTCTACAAAAAACTTATGAACATAGACGTTTCTAATTGAATTAATTACCCTAATATTCGAGAGCAATGTATTTTTGTCTGCTATTAAAAAGGGTATAAAGGAAAATAGTTTGTCAGAAGGTAGTGCGTTGTCTTTATTAATCCTATTTAAGATTTCTAGTTCTCTATATCCTTCCTTCTTTCTCTGATCTATGGTTTTTTGGACTTTTTGTTTTTCGATGGAAGGATCAAATAAGCATTCGGGATCTAATAGATTATTTTCTTTCAATAATTTGAATTTATTATGAAAAGTAAGAATTCTTAAGATATCATCTACTGCGGAAGATTTGATCAATTTAAGTTTGATAATTTGATTTACCAGATACTCAATAGCTACATGAATCACTAAGATTTTTTGTCGGATAGTGAGTTTCGTTATTTCTTCTATAAAGTTTTCATTAAATTCCTTCATTCTTATTTCCTCATGAGAATAATTATTATTTAATATAAAAATAGATGAGTTTAAAAACTAAATAACTCTTTATATTTAACGGAATTTTTAATTTTGCTTTTTGGCTTTAGTAGCGGCTTTTTGGGCTCTAGCTTTAAAGTCTTGATTTTTACCAGTTTTATCTGCATGAGATTGAATTCTACGAGCTGCTTTTGGAGTCATTTTATTTTTTCCCATTTTTTTAACCTCAAAATTATAATTAAACTTAAAATCTATTCAAGTAAATTATCATTTTAACCTTTAAAAATAAATCTTTAATCGCGGTTAACTAAATTATCTAATCGCCGTTAAAGAAAATATTTTAAAAGATGAAAAAATACATATTTTGATGATTTTTAGTCTATCTAGTGATGATTTCTCAGAGAATCAGATACAAATTCTCAAATTATTGTTTGATAAAGATTATTTACAGCAAGAACTTCAGAATGCACTTAGTACTACTGGTTCAAATTTACATTATCACCTAAACCGTTTAAAGAAATATAACCTAATTCGAAAAGAGATAGTTCAAAAAATAGGGAATGCTAGAATTAATAGAATTTCGTTAAATCCTTCTGCCCGACAGTATATTCGCAAGATTCTTAGATTTAAAGTTAAAGATTACACTCTAATAACGGGTTTCGGTACATTAGGGACGGGTTATAAACTTCCTGATACAGTTTTTCAAATATTAAGAGAAATCTATTATCCAATTTCTCGTATTGTTTGCTTTACGAGTCCAGATGCCATAGAAAAAAGGGAAGAACATCAAGAACAAGAAAATCTACGGAAATTCGATCACTTTATCGAATTTCCCTATGAAGATTATCGGAATATTGAATCTGAATTTTTTCAAAAGGTTGAGAACATATTAAGCGTAGAGATGAAATCTGCTGATATAATTATTGACCTCACACCTTTAAGCAAATTATTTTCGTTTAAATTATTGGAAATGGCAAATAAATATTATTTACCATGCGTGTATCTTGGTATAAATGAAGAAGGTAATTACGAATTGCTTTCAATGTCAAACATGAAAATTGAAGGCATAATTCAACCATTCAAATAAAATATAAATATAAAAAATGAAAATTAATCCCATTTTTAAAGAAATATTAATTGATAATAGTATAGGAAAATCCAATATATGAAAGAAATACATAAAAAAAGATCAAAAATGAAAGAAAATCCACCAAAAATTATATTTACTAATAAACCATCCACAGGTAATATTAACCGAGGCACTGTTTTAACGCTTTTATGCCGAGAATTCATTAATTTTGTTAATATAGAAGGTGTAAAAAGTGTTTTTAGCGCCTACGGACCGCACAAAAAAAATCGAGAATATTTCATGTTTGCAATAAAAGAGGGATTTATTGTAAATTCATCCATGGAAGATATTAAACATTTATCAAGATATTATAAAATCAACTCAATTGGATGTGAAGATTTTTTTGAATTTTTAGAAATAAATTTTTATCCAATAATAATAAATGAAGAGGAGCGTTCTAAACATCCAGAATTTAACGGAACTCTCGCAGATATCTATAAGAGATATCAAAAAAGTAATTTTTATGGTTATTCACTAAAAAACTTTGAAACATTTAAAGATGCATTAATTAATGGTTTTGAAGACAACCGAGAATATCAAAATGCTAATTCAATGGGTATAAAAACTAAGAAAGAATATGATAAATTTAAAGAATCGGGATATAAGAGATATCAAGATTACCTTGATGCCATTAAAGGGGGATTTGAAGATACAAATCTCTTCTATAAAGCAAAACAGGTTGGTATACCCACATATAAAAAATATAAAGATTTTATTGAAAAAGGGTTTAAAGATATGTTGGATAAAGTTGGAGAGATTGAAGCAGATGCAGAAGAAATGTATAATAATAAACAATACGAACAGGTTCTACAATTAAGATATTTAGCAGTTGAAAAATTATCAAAAATCGTATATTTTAAGCTTTTTGATAAAAAAATTACAAAAGAAAATAATTTGAATTTAAGTGTAATCATTGAGAGCATTGAAAATAGGTTAAAAACTAAACTAGGCATGGTAGATGAGCTAAATAAATGGCGATTAAAGCGAAATGAAATTGTTCATGATCATATCAAACTAGAACAAGGTACTGCAGATTTAGCAAATCAATTTTTCATAGAATGTATGCACAAATTAAAAACTGAATTTGATAAATTATTATTAGCTTAGAAATTTGTTTTTTATGTCCTTCAGCATCTAATCGCTCATTACACAACTCATCACATCGCTGTAATACAATCTGCTACATCAAGAATGATTTCCTTTTTTATGTTTTAATCTTGTTTTTAAAACTCCAACTTCTTTTTCTATTCCTTTTCTCAATGCTCGTGCAGCTTCATTGAAATCATCTGGATGAACAAGATGTAATTTCAACGTTAGCCTTCTTGATTGTAAGACAATTCATCAAACCTTTGAGATCATCAGCTCTCATAATTAAATCTTTTAAGTTGAGGGATAAAGGTCAAATTCTTTTAAACTATCTAATTCTCGGTCGGCAGCATAACCTAAAAATCCATTAGTAATGCAATTACTATAGAAATCATATTTTAATGATGCTGATTGAGGATAGTCTGTTATCAATACTATTTTATTATTGTCAATTGCTTTATTTAAATTAAATATGCCTAGATTACGCCAACTATCATTTGTAGGGATATTATCAAAATAGAATAAATCTTCTCTTCCGATACCATCAATGTGCTCTAAGTAGGTTGAGTTTAATAATAGTTCGTCAGCATTTTGAACGAAGACAGAAAAGTTGTCGCTAGCTTCATTTTTTACGTAACTTGATATATTTCCTACAAAATCAATCATTTTCCAGTCGTTATTTGGAATTACGCCTTGATAGAATTCATATGCATCGATAATATCCATGTAAATACCGTCAAATCCAGCTGTTATAATCCTATCTAAATAATTGAATATAATTTGTTGCCATTCAATCATCCAGAATTTTACTTTATAATTCCCTTCCCAATCAGGATTCTCAATATCCAACCAATTTGGTGCGCCTGGATCAGGTATCCCATCATAATTTGCATCCCATGATTCTTCCCAATAAAACCTATAATTTTCCGCTTCACCGATACTTACATAAGAAATGAGAAATTTCTTTTTATCTCCTGTTGATTTCATATCATTCACTTCTGAATAAGAAAATTCCCCTGTTTCATTTCCATCTGAAGAATAATCCATAATTATTAGATCATATTTAGAATTTCTAACGGTCTCCTTATTGATATTTTGAAGTAAATAAGCAAAATCATCAATTACTACGCCATTCATATTAAATTCAACTCTACTTAAATACTCATCATTATTAAAGAGATTGGAAATTAAGTAAATAGATCCTATTGAGCCTCCTAAGATAAGCATGATAATAATTATAAATATAACTTTTTTACGCATATTAACTAAGATTTATTTTTAGAATTTAAATTTTAATTGAATGATTAGAGAAAGAAATTCATTCTCAATCAAGATGCGTTGAATTTAAAAAGATTTATAAAGAAAATAATTTAGACATTAATAGTGGTGAAATAAATTGACAGAAGAAAGGAGATTTGATACTAATTATGAAAGTCTACATTTTTACTGGATTGGTGGATTTTGGGGTTATGCTGTAATGCGAATTCGTGATGATAATGATGTGATAAAATTAAGACTATCTAAATGCAAGAAGAAAAGAGGGTTTCCAAAAACTGAGAAGTTTCAATGGCGAGAAGTAGATGTAGAACATATTTCAGATTTTAGCCAAGTAAATCACATCAATTTTAAAACTTCTGATGAATTTACTGCGTGTTATGAAAAAGTTTTAGAGGAATTTGAAGATATTAACAATCCTTAATTTTATTATTCAAGATTTATTGAAAAAAATATGATAATCACTATATAATTTCTCCTGCATATGGGAGTGGTTTTGATACAACGGCATTGTATCTGGAGATGGTGATTTTGTACCAGCTATAAAGAAAGTAAAAGAATTGGATAAAAATGCGGAAGTTTGGGCGTTTCAATATTCGTTAGCAAATATGTTAAAGGAAGAACTCGGGCAGGAAAATACATCTTATTTCGATGATCTCTTGAGTAAAAAAAAAATTTTCTATTAGGGCGTTATAACTTTTTTCATTATCTCGTCACGTAGTTATTTGTAGATCAACGTTTAAATAGTACGAAATCAATGTCTGAATATCATTATTAGTTTGATGTCAGAGATGTCAAATATTTTAATTATGAGGATAAACAAAAATGCCTGTAAAATTAGAGTATAAAAAATTAGTTGTAATCGCTTTCTTTCTTTTAGCATTGACAGTTCCTATACTTTCAATAAATTCTAAAGCTCAAACCAATCAAGAGTTATATCTAAACAGGGTTGGTTTCTGTAATATAGAGGTTGGATACGACGTTCATGTACAGGGCGATTATGCTTATGTAACGAACAACGATGGCTTGATGATTATTGATGTCTCAAATCCGAGCAATCCAGAAAAGATAGGAGAGGTACTACTGGATCATGGATCTGGGATTGTAATTGAAAGCAATATAGCGTATATTACTTCACCTTCGAGTGGTTTTGTTATTGCGGACATATCCGATCCTAGTAACCCAGTGCTATTAGGACAGAATAGTGTAGGAGGGGCACACAAAATTGCGGTTTCAGGTTCATATGCATACATATGTTACTTTAACGCCGGATTTAAGATTTTTAACATCAGCGATCCTACTGATCCTGTTCTTTTAGGTGAGTTTAGTGATACGAGAAGCGATGATATACAAATCAAAGAAAATTATGTATATTTTGCAAATGCCGAAGTTGGATTAAAAGTGGTAAATGTTGCTGATCCAAGTTCGCCCCAACTTGTAGCAGCAGTTTCCCAAACAGGAGGTGCTAATGATATTCATATTACAAATGATTTATTATTTTTAGCGCGTTGGGGAGCGGGTATAAAAGTTATCGATATTTCTAATCCAACCTCACCACTAACACTTGATTCTTACGTTGATAATGATGGAGGAGAGGAATTAGGTCTAATAGAGAAAGACGGTCTTCTTTACGTGGCTGATAATTATGGAATAGAATTATTTAATGTTAGTAATCCTAATTCAATTGTTGAAATAGCTGAACGTACGAGCGATGTGATTGCTGCACACGATATAGATGTTGATGATGAATATATCTATGTTGCGTTAGGGGGCGGATTACTAATTCTTGAGGTCGGTACAACATCAGAAGGTGGCGACTCTGATTTCTTATTGGATTTAATAATAATATTGGCAGTAGTTGCGGTAATAGCAGTAATTTCAATTGTGGTTTATTTCAAGATTTTCAAACCAAGGAAAGGAATAAAAGAGGAAACCTAAAATAAATTATTAGCTTTTTCTTGAAAGAAGTTTTTTTGATACTTTGTAATAGTTAAAGAATCAATTAATCGTTCCAGCCTATAATGAATCTTATTTGCTGCTAAATCAGATAATAGAGAAAAGATCTACATTTAAATTTTTCTTAAAATACTCAATTTTTTTCTGTGATTTTATAATAAATTATTAATTTAGAAATATCTTTTTAACAATTAGCGCTATTTGGTGTATTTAACAAATTTCTATATATGAAGAGAAAAGTAAATTAGAAATCATGAGGGAATAACAAAATTGGGTGATAAACTTGAGTGAATTAGAAGTTATGAAAAAAGAGGGAAAAAATAATATAAAATGGTTAGGGTTTTTTTTAAGTAAAAAAAGGGCAATTTATTTAAGAGTTTTTAGTAGTATTGTTTCCTCTTTCTTCACAATGACATTAATTAGCTCACCTTGGGTGTTACTATATAATAATACTACTGTTTACCCCAGCGATAAATTGACTTATTTCTATATTTCATTATTGGTCTTATCTAATTTTATTGCAAGTTCTATAGTTCTTTGGATATGCATTTACACTTTTAAGAAGACACGAATCTTTAGAAAGTCATTAAAGGTTAAGTAAGTAAGGAAATTGACATTTAGGTATAGTATCCTCTGGAGAGATTGAAAAAAGATTATCCTTAACATAAAAATTAAGTTAAGAGATTAAATTTTTACCATAGACTATAAATGGTTCCTTTACAGAAGGTTTTAACTTGTTTAGCATAATTCTCATAAGTATCACCTTGTTATTACAGACTTAAAGGAAGTTTATATTCTCTTTTTTTACCTATCCAATTCCCAATAAATCCTCCTATAACAAAAAGAAGTATTTGAAATGCTATGTTAAGCAAAAATCCATAAGGTCTAAGGTTGTTTAGGAGATGACAAAAATTCGTTAAACCGCACACAACCGCATACAGTATCCATAATCCAAACCCGATGGGAGTGATTCCAAGTAAAATGTAAACTGCTTTATTTACCTTCAAAGAAGGTCTTATGCGGATATAATATGCGATACCAAGAACTAAAGAAAAGATAATTTCATAAATAAGAATGAGTACAAAATCAATATGTAAGAAAAAATAACTGAAAATTCCCGAACCGATCATCGAAATAGTGGTCAATATCCAAAGCGGTTTCCACCATTTGGGTTTTGAAGGTTTTTGATCATACCCGTTTGGCACATTTTCATCATTGGTTTCACTCATATTGCTCAATATAGGATTATGATTTATAATCTTTTAAATATTATGGTCTAAAACATAATCATTATTATTTTTAATCTTTAGGATTTCTTTTGTTTTTTAGATTAAATCTTACAAAATAATAAAGATTCGGTGATTTTAATTTTATCAACCTCATTTATCATAAAATTATGGTATCTTCAAGATAAAAAAATTTATTTTAATTCAGAAAGATTGATAAAAGGAAAATGGTGCTGAAGATTTTTTCCGATAATCAAGTTAGAAATTAAGAAAAAAATTATTCTTTATAAAATTAAGCCCAATTTTGAAAGAAATAGGGTTTATGTGTATTGAAAAAAAAAGTGTTGAAAAGATTTGAAATCATAAGAAAAAATATACCTCAATTCATCTACTTTATCTGGTTGGATCTTCACGAAAGTTAATCTCACCCACATGATTATTACTTCTTTTTAATTTTTAGAATTTTATTGGATTTAATGGGAATGGTATAGAGTTTTTTAAAGTTAATATTCTAGTTTTATAGAACTCCTCGACGCTTTGATCAGTTGGTTTAGTTTTCAATTCAGTTATAAAAAGAAAAGATAAATTATTCTATTAAGACATTTTAATTATATTTAATACCTAATCAATTCATTAGAAACAGATGAGAAAAAATGTCAGAAATATTTCCAGAACCAGTTTTAGATTTACCAGAAGCAGATATTCCTGTAGATGGCCTTAAAGCATATATTGCACAGGGTGAGCACTTTCAAATTTTATATATGGAATTTGAAAAAGACGCTATCATTGAGGAACACTCCCATGAGAGTCAATGGGGGGTGATTCTTGAGGGTCAAATTGATTTAACTATAGATGGCAAAGAGTTCGTGTTTAGAAAAGGCGATCGGTATTTCATTCCAAAGGGAGTAAAACACTCAGCTAAAATCTATAAAGGATATGCAGATATCACGTATTTCAACCAAAAAGATCGATACAAGAGTAAATAATGAGATTCAATAGCACATCTTAATTTTTTGTGTTAATTTTTGGTAATGGTACTCCACATTTTTTGCAAAATTTAATTTGAGAAGAACAAAGAGTCCCACAATAAGGACACGGTACCCTAATTATAGCGTGTTTTATATTGATATTGTAGGGTTTGTCTAAAACATCAGAATCTTCAATCAAACCTATTTTATCTTTTTCAAATATTTCTTTTGTGAGTTTGCTTTTAATTCAACATTTTAGGAAGTATAATAATTTAAATTAGTTAAATTCAAGATTATTCGGTTTTAATTTGTAAATCTTTTTAAATATGGTAAAATAAAAGAATAATAGTACAAGAGGAAAAAATCGAATGTTAAAGACGTTATATGGTGAGGAAAATGATAATTGATACGCATTGTCATGTTTGGGATGAGGAATCCCTATCTGATGAGCTTCGAGGTCTCCTTAATGCGATAGCGGAGAAAAATAAGTTTGATTTGAGTCTAATCTTGAATGCGACTCCGGAAAGATTAATAAAGGAAATGGATGAGGCGGGAGTAGACAAAGCAGTAATACTTGCTTTAGATTATGAGTATATTTTCCGAGGACGTATGAGTTACAAGGAATACAATGATAAGGTTGCGGGGTATATAAAGGATTTTCCCGATAGATTAATTGGTCTTGCTGGTATTGATCCAAGAAGAGGAAAAGAAGCCATTCAAGAGCTTGAGAGGTGTATAGGAGACCTCGGATTCGCAGGAGTCAAGTTCTGGCCTTTAATGGGATTTTATCCTGATGATCCCAAATTTTACCCCTTTTACGAGCGCGTAGAAGAGCTTGGAGTTGTAATTTTATGTCATACTGGTGGTGGTCCACAAAGGACATATCTAAAATATTGTAGACCTGCATACGTAGATACTGTTGCTGTAGATTTTCCCAAAATCAAAATTATGATGGCACATATGGGTGATCCCTGGACAAACGAGGCTATGACAGTGGCAGCAAAAAATCCTAATGTGTATATTGATATTTCGGGATGGGAACCAGTTTTTAAATTTGATCCATTTACTTTTTTCCAAACGCTGGTTCAGGCAAAAATGACATGTGGAATAGACAAAATTTTGTTTGGTACAGATTGGCCTTTATTTTCTCCAATATTATCGATAGAACGATGGGTAAAAGGGATAAAAAAAATGGAATTACCGACACCGCTTAAATTAAGGGGGTACCCTGAATTTAATGAGGAGGAAAAAAACAAAATTCTTGGAGGAAATGCAGCAAAAATATTTAATTTATGAATATCATTATAGTAAAGATAATATTGCCTATTATCCTCAATAATTTTATCTTAAATTCTTGTAAATTATTTGGAGGTCAAGCTCGCGGAGTTGTACCATTTTTCAAAAATCGATGATCACACAGGGTCATTAGATTTAAATTCCTTTATGTCATGTGAAAAAGCGGCGAATTGTGAGATTTATAAGGGTGTATTTCTTTTTCATATGTAGTGTTGAGCGATTTAGATTAATAAATTAGCTTTTTATAAGAAAAAGTGTAAATTTAGTTTGAAATTTAGGAGATATATTTTCTAAAATGTGGGTTTTTTTATCAAATGGCGGAATATGATCTTACCTTTAAAATAGTACTTGTTGGTGATGCGTCTGAAGGAAAATCATATTTTGCGAGGAGTTTTTGTTATAATCTCTTTAATATTGATACAAGAATTACTATTGGTGTAGATTTTTTTGTTAGAAGGATAAATATGCTTGGAAAAAATATTAAATTTCAAATATGGGAAATGGGGGCCGAGGAAAGATTTAGATTTTTATTGCCAACATATTGTAAAGGCGCTAGCGGTGGTATAATAGTATATGATATTGAAATCGCTAACTCGTTAACGCATATTCTTGAGAATGTTCAGATAATAAGACAAGGAGCCGGAGACATTCCAATAGTAATAATTGGAACCAAATACATAGAAGATGATCAAGAAGATTCAAGAGATCAAGAAATACAAAGAGATGAATCAGAAGATATGCAAAAAGTCAAGAAAATTTTTGAGAACTTAGCAGAAACTTTAATTGAAGGAGTTTCCCCCAATATAATAGTCGTACCAAAACCTTTAGAATTAAAAAGAAGACTGTACAGAGAAAAATGGCTCGAATTCAGAGTAAATGATTACCTGGTTCTTAAATTAGAAAATAATAGGACTAAAATATATGTTGGAGGGCGCTTATTCAATCATTGCAAATATTTATTATTAAACATTGCGAAGGATGAATTTAGAGACTATGATGAGATTGAATCTATCGATGAAGCGGCAGAGAGGCTTGATGATTCCATACACGGAGTTAGATTCCATGAGTATCATATATCTCCTGAAACTCAATTTTGGGGTCATTGTTCAAATATTCAAGCATGGTATGAAAACGAGTACGATACGCGAATATTACATAGAAACTTAGCATTTCCATTATTGGAAGTTCTCATAAAAGCCGGGGATCCTCTGGCAAAAAAAGTATTCAAAGAAGAGATTGGGCAGAGACTTGAGAGTGGTTATCCTTCAGTAGTTATGTACTTGTTAAAGCAGAATTATTTGGAATATTTAACTCAAGAAGAATTGAATACAATCTTTGAAAATCCAAACTTTCACAAGAATTTATCAAAATGGTTTAAAGATTCCAAGCTTATTCCAAAATGGTTAGCGAGCAAAATTAAATTTAAATTAAAAGAACTGAATTTATGGAAATAAGAGTTTTACGAAACTATACTATAACCCACACATTAATATCTATCAAATTTGAAAAATATCAACAATTTCTTGTCGTAAGACATCATGATTTGATTGAAACTGTTCATTATTTACAAACAGCTTATGGAACGACGGTACACTTCCCAGAATAGATGCGCCTTTGAACGGTGCAAATTGTAAATTATCAGGTATAAAAAATCCTAGAGCACGTTTTGATAAATCAAAAGATCCAGGAATCACTCCTAGCTGCGGAATACACACGCCGAGATCATATTCAAACCGCTTTTTAAACCCTTGATAGGATAAATTCCCCCCAGAGAACACAATCCTCGACAGTAGATCTTTCCAATAGCGTCTATCAACGCCCTGTAAGCTTGAAAGTACCGCTTCTGTGATGCTCAGGGTATTTGAGCTTATGATATTTGGTTGAAATAATATTTCAGGAGGGTTATACAACACATGTTGGGGAACCTTCACGATCGTTCCGTCGTGCATTTGAAGATCATACACCTTAGATTCGGGCGGAGTATCCTTGTCGGGTATCACGTAGCAGTGGCGCTCTTTTATCTCATTTAGTATTTCAGGAGGGTAAGAAGCAATATTATCTAAACCCTCTTGCAAGAGCATATTTTTCAAGTAATGCATTACATCAACCCCTGAGAGATCTACTTTCCGTATTGATTCTTGTTGAATTCTTCCGTCAACAATCGCTGCGACAAATGTAATGCCCTCACCACTTTCTATCAGCAGTCCCGTGGTAAGACCGACCGAAAATATGGATAGTATCGGCGTTGGTACCATCATCAGGCGGTGAACATTATACCGATCAAACATTAGCTGAGCAACGAAATTTTTTACATCTGGTTGAATAAACAAATTTTCGATGTACAAGACGGAACATTTGGTGAGATCTACTGTTTTAAACAGCCTAAAAAAGATGTAATCCAAAATGCTGTAAAAATTATTCCAATCTAAAACGACCCCACGCTGAAGTGGGTGATGTATTGATAGTATACCACGCATTTCAAGTGCTGCATTTCCCACATAGACCTCACTACTGTTTTCTATTGCATGATGGTATTTCTCAGTGCCGATGATAGTTGGAAATGTAAATCTAGGACTTTCTTCTCCTGCATACCCTACTTTTGTATAGGCGGTGCCGACATCGATAATAAGAGTCTGTGGTAGTGATGAGACCATGTGCTATATCACTTCTATTAATTTACTTCAATTAAAAGATAAGAAATTCTATATATAAATTTGACTTTGAAATTTTCAAATATAATTGAAATAAATATAAGAAAGAAAAAAACTAATTAAATTATATTTGCTCAATACAAATTATGAGTATATTAATTATGGGTAGTGATGAATTTGCCAGAGACACGTAAAAATGAGCAACGAATCCCACGCTTACAATTGGCTTTGGATTTTGAAAGATTAGATGATGCCTTGGCGATGGCCAAAGAAGTAGCTCCTTTTATAGATATTTTGGAAGCGGGAACTCCTTTAATAATATCAGAGGGTATGCGAGCTATTCAAGCATTAAAGAGGGCGCACCCTGATAAGTTAGTTTGTGCAGATTTAAAAACTGCAGATGCTGGATACCTTGAGGTAAAGATAGCAGCTGAAGCAAAAGCTGATATTGTTTCAATACTTGCAGATGCGTATGATATTACAATCATAGAGGCATTACGCGCAGCCCATGATTTTCACGTAGAGATTATGGCTGACCTTATAGTGTCACGATCACCGGCTATCAGATTAGCAGGCCTTATAGACCTTAAGTATAAAGATACAAAATTACATTATGCTTTAGTACATAGTGGATTAGATCAAATATCACGACGAGCTCCGTTATTAGAGTTAGAATTGATCGCTCGGATACGAGAACATCCAAAATTAGCGATAGCTGGGGGGATAAGAGTTACTGATATTCCTAAATTATTAGCTTTTCCATTAGATATCATCATTGTAGGGGGTGGAATTACGCGTGCGGAAAATCCAAAGATCGTTGCAGAGCAGATTCGAAAAGCCATTTATAAGTATTCTAGGTGAAAAAGACGACTTAAACTTGAGAGAGAGTGTGTTCTAGATTAGGGTTATGATTTTTTCAGAGTTATGATTTTTTCTTCGATTCTTTACCGCAAATATTATTAATCTTATTATATAGACAATTACACCAGCTAAGAAACACCAAACACATATCATTGTTTCTAATAATCCAGGTAAACTAGTACTTCTATAGAAAGGATTAAAATCAAGGGGAAAAAAAGGTCTAATATCCGTATATATTGGAGAATCGAGTAAAATATGAATATAAATTCCAAGTAGAGAGGCTAATAAAATTTTCTTAAAAGAGATTTCTTGTTCAATTTTGAAGAATGACATAATAGGAGTGAAAATTTCTCTGATTTTAGTCATTATCACTGCAAGGATAAGAGCAATGATTGTACCACCTATAAAGCTATGGAAAAAACCATGGAGAGGATAATTTAAATTAAAAAATAAAACGAGAAATGGCTCAATGTCCACGATAACACTAGCAATAAGAAAAGTGGGTAAATCAATAAAGCTAAGAAATAATAATCCAATAAATAAACCAGGTCCAAAATGATATGGTGTGAAGGGCATATAATTAATTACATAGGATTAAAGTTATCTTTTATCTTGATATATACGATGATGAGATTAATGAGTTATTAGAAATTGATGGTAATAATGAAACCACGATATATGTGGGTGTTATTGGTAAGAAATTCAAATGACGTATCGAATTCTAATTTTCCAATTTTAATAGCACTAATTTTTTTCTGCTCTAACTAATTCTGCTTTTCTATCCATAATTGCTGTATAGGTCGCAATTGTATTTTTAGGGGGTACAATTTCCACCTCTTTCTTATGGAGTTTTATTGCTTCTGCTGTGCAAGTGGGTACACATACACCACAACCGATACACCATGTCTTATCAACCTGAGCTATATTGTCTTCAATGTGTACGGCATCCATATTACAACGTTCTTTACATGTCCCACAACCTTCACATAGATCTGGATCTACTTCAGCGTAAAAATTAGTAGCAAAAAACTGAGCTGGTTCGACTAATTTTTTTTGACTTATTAGAAGGTCACAACAGCATCTACAACATGTACATAGAATAAATGGTCGCTGTGAATTTGCCGGTCCAAGTACTAAACCATCTTCTTCAGCTTTTTTCAAAATTTCAAGAGCTTCTTCTTTGGTAATCTCACGAGCAAGATCCTGATCTATTCTTACCTTCGCAGCTGTCCTAAATGAAAAACAAGACTCGTGTAGGTTTGTTTTTTCACAAGGGTGACCAAGAAGGACCATACCCTTCCTACATATACACTCTGATACAGCTATTGGTTCTCCAATATTCTCAATTACAGATCTAAATTCATCATAACTAGAAATTGACAATTCATAATCTATACTCTGTTCAATAGGGATTGTGCGTAATTGAGGGATCCCTGTTTTATTGTACTCATCCTTAACAAAAACTGTTTTTATATATTCACGTGCATCTTTAGTAAATTCTTTTGTCATTCGATTTAATTGAAATTCATAAAACCCAATGGCAAATGGTGCACAGCCATAATATTTTATTTCTTCATCTCCCTCGATTCTTTTACTAAAATTAACTGCTCCTTTCTTATACATAACATCCAGTTTTTGTTCGAGTTCCTCCATCGAAATACCAGTCTTTTTCACTCTCCTACAAATCTTCTTCAATGGTTCAGGTTGAAATTTTAATTTTGTTGCGAGTTGTGCTTCTTCGGGAGTAAAAATAAATTGTAATACTCGTAATTCCAAACCAGATTTCGTAGCAGGGAATCCAACGGGCATTGTATCAAGATGTTTCTGTAATTCTCTATATACATCTAAATTTTTTTCGTTCATAATAAGTATTTATCACCTTTAATTTAAAAATTCAACTCTTTATATGCTTCAAGTAGAATTTGAGAACCGTCTCCAGTTTCCTTTATGCGAACATCAAGCAATCTCCCAAGCTAAATTAATTACATATTATAGATTGTTAAATCTTTTATCACACTTCAAATATATTTCTTTTTATTTATTATTTTTAGCGTGTTGGGGATATGGTGTTAAGGTTTTAGATATCTCTAATCCAACATCACCACTAACACTTGATTCTTACGATGATAATGATGGAGGAGAGGAACTATGTTTAGTTGAGCAGGATGGTCTTCTTTACGTGGCTGATAATTATGGAGTAGAATTATTTAATGTTAGTAATCCTAATTCAATTGTTGAAATGGCTGAACGTACGAGCGATGTGGGTGCCGCTCATGATATAGATTTTGATGATGAATATATTTACGTAGCTCAAGGGGGCGGATTACTAATTCTTGAGGTCGGTACAACACCTGAAAGTGGCAGCTCTGATTTCGTATTGTATTTAACAATAATATTGGTAGTAGTTGCCGTAATAGCCGTAATTTCAAGTGTGGTTTAATTCAAAATTTTCAAACCAAGGCAAGGAATAAAAGAGGAACCCTAATATGATTGGTTGGATTTCTTTCAATTAGTCGTAACTGTAGAAATTTTTTCATTGCATTTTTTCAAGAAATTCTAAGAACTCTGTTATTTGCTTGTTAGCAGTTTTTTGGGTACTTTCAATGGACTTCACTAAATGACCCATTTTTTCCCAATTAAGTTTAAAACCGTAGAAATTTCTAAAGATATGGCGAAATCTTAAATAATCGTATAATGTCTCCTTTAAATCGTCGTTAATAACATTCTTTCTTATATTAGCTATATTTAAGCTCATTCGATTTAATAATATGCTATGCCATGAGGGATCTGATGGTAATTCGTCATCAATATTTATGGCAATTTTCCTAAAAAGATTCTCGATACACGTATAAAAATCGTGTAAAATACTCCCAAGAACTCTCAAGTTTGTTGAGGAATCAATTTGATTTTTGTTTAATTCATAAAATTGCTTACATTCCTGGGCTAATTGTTCAAAATGTTTTAATTCTTGCTTTATTTCTGCTATAATTATCGAAAAATGATTTTCTCCCATTATATTAAAACACCATTCTTTTTAATCATTATTTTCATTGATTCCGAAGCGGTTTCTTCAGTAATTAAATCAATATCTACACCGTTTGGTAATAATTGATATAATTCTTTCAATGCGGAAAAATAATCCTCATCTGGTAACCCAACAACTACTAAGTCGATGTCTGATGTTTCGTGAATTTTATATTCTCGCACTAAAGAGCCGATTAAATAAACTTTTTTAACTTTATACCTCTTTTTCAATAAAATTGAGCATTTATTCGCTAAACTCTCTAACATTTTTCTCCTTTTCTGCAAATTCTGTTTTCTTTTTTCAACTTTTTCTTTCCAATATCTAGAATAGTTGCGTATTGAATTAACCGAGTCGTAATTTTCCATTCTATATCACTCAATTTTTGTGTTTTAATTTAAATTTTAGATTGAAAGTTTTAATATCATTAGCTCGTTTTAAAAATAGCTCTGTTTCTTCTTTATGCATACATAATAAATTTGTTTTTTCAACTATATATTTTTATTTTAATAAGCTAAAAAAACTCTACCAATATTAACCTTCTTTAGCAATTTCACCTATTCCAATTCTTTTGATCGTGAAATTGCATGTTTCATATTCAATATATTTACATAGCTCAAGGGGGCGGATTACTAATTCTTGAGGTCGGTACAACACCTGAAAGTGGCAGCTCTGATTTTTTATTGTATTTGATAATAATATTGGTGGTAGTTGCCGTAATAGTAGTAATTTCAAGTGTGGTTTATTTCAAGATTTTCAAACCAAGGAAAGGAAAAAAAGAAGAAATCTAATTGAGCTTTATAGTTTCAAAATAATATCTCCAGAACATTTTTCACGAGAATTTAGTAGGCATGTATCGATTTCAGGTTCGATTGTATGGTTAATTCCTAAAGCATCTAACCAGCAACTAACACGATATATCACACCACATTCATATTGCTTGTTAACCCCAATCATTTTCATGCCGTTGTAGGCAAAACATCGGTTCATTTCCCAATGCATCCGATTATTTTCAGGGAAGGTATACTCAAAGTCCATAAAGTCCCCTTTTAATATGCTAAAACCATTAGTAATAAAATCTTTTAACTGTTCAAACGTTTCTATTTTTACATTTTCCCATCCCATTGCCTTTTTTATTCTTTGCATTTCAATTACTGAAAGAGATTTGATTGATGCTTTATTTAATTTATTAGCAGCATCAATACCTAATTCACGGGCACAATTAAAAAACCACGAGCCATCGTGAGTCATCCAACATTTAACCAGAAGTTCTTTTAATTGATTTTTATCAAGTTGATCAAATAACGTCATTTCCATAATTGTTATTACGTTGATTATGTTTAAATAAGTTTGAAGTTATCGACCTTATTCTATATGATTTTTTTGGAAGATATTATTTAATATTTTAAGAAAATCTCCTTTTTTAATTAGCTTATTGCTATCTTATTTTAAGTTAAATTAGTTGAAATTAGTCCTTTAAAATGTTTATCAAAGGTTGCTAAAAACTGGCAATTTACTCGGTCACATTGAACTAAAATGCTACAATCTGTAAAGGAAAATCTTTTTTCTATATGTTTTTGAAAAAGAACCCAGGTTTTATTAAAATCTTCGTCAGTAAATCCTAGTATATTAATTCTTGGACTTTTTAACACATAATTTCCAATATTTTTTGCAAAATCAGATCGTTTTATTCGGACTAATGTAACAGTAAATAGATATAAATAGTAATATATTTATAAAAAGATTTTCACATAATACATATGACGCAAAAAACCATATCTTTAAACGAAAAAGCGTATAAACGATTAAGGAAATTTAAGAAATCTAAAGAAAGTTTTTCTGATCTCATTATTCGGTTGTGTGATACGAAAGAAAAAGAAGAGAAAGAGGATATTCTCTTTAAATATATAGGATTATTTAAAGATAATTCTGATGATTGGGAAAAAGTCGAAAAAGAAATTCAAAAAGAACGAGATCGACATTTAATTTCAGAGGAAAGTTAATGATTTGTTTATTAGATACGAATGTATTGATTGGAATTCTCCGCGAACATAAATTAATTGCTTTAAAATATAAGCAATTAACTAAAAAGCAACAAGATAAGGGGATAACATCATATACTATTGCAGAATTATATGAAGGTGTTAATAGAGTAGAATCATTGAAAAAAATGGAAGCTCAATTAAAACTTTTAGAAATTCTACTTAATGATTTTGAAAAACGAAATAGAATTTTTTCTTTAACACGCAAAGAAGCAGAAAAATATGCAGAACTGAAAATTGCCTTAGAGAAAAAAGGAACACCAATTCCTATTATAGATCTATTAATAGGAACAATTGCAATTGTTAATAACTATAAATTTATAACAACTGATAAAAAAAATTTTCAGAATCTGAAAGATATTATTCCAAAATTCAATATAGAATACTGGATTTGATAAAAGATTCTAATATTCACTTTAATTAAAAATATAAATATTGAAAATTAGGTTATGTTAAGTGAAACGCTTAATGGTATATGGCTGATAAATTGTGAACGGGTATGAGATTAATGATGGTAAACAATTAGCCAGATTGTCTATGATATCAATATTCATTTCTAACTTGGTAAAATAAGCAAGCACATATTTAATAATTCTGTTAATTTTTTCTAATAGGGGGTCTTCTAAAAACTACCCCCACAAGTTTAAATAGTTCAGGTTTTTCTTTATGTATTGGAAATCTTTTCATAATATACTTAATTAAACTCATATAAAATCATCTAAAGTGCTTGAAAAGCTATAAATCTAATTTATTGTCAATTAAAGGCTATGTTACTTGGATTTTACGAGCTTTTATATCTTTAAAAACGTTATTTATATTGTTATGAGTAAAAAAAAGACTAAACACTCATTTTCAATAGAAGAAAAAGAATTAATACAGAAAACGAAGAATGAACTCAGATCTAGGGGAGTTCCACGAGATCAGTGGAGTGCATATCTCCAGCAAGAATTAAGTATGTTAAAGAAATCAAAAGGTATTCGTCGTCCAAAATTTATGAATAAAATTAATGAGGGGTTTGGGAAAGTTGTCCAGAAATTTGCGTCAAGAAAGCTTGGAAATTATAAAGATCAACTGGAAGAATTCGAGGATTTATTTAAGCAAGGTTCTCAAGATGAGATGGATTTTATGAATAAGATGTTTTCTGATATTAAATTTGATAACTTTAACGATTTAGGTAAAAATGGAACAACTTTAAAAAAACTTCCACAGAAAAAAAAGATAGTTGTGAACCTCGATTTCTTAGATGATGATGATGATTTATCAAGTTGATCAAATCGAGTATTTACCATAATAATTATCATTTTGATTATGTTTAAAAAGATAGAAGTAATCGACCTTATTCTAATCGATTTTTATGGAAGAATGCTTTAATCGAGCAAGTTTTCAGTTAATATTTGTAAGTATATCAAATTAAAAAAAATTTTAGAATCCTGGAATAATGAAAGCACTTAATTTTAAGTGATTTCACGTTTAGTATGGATTGAATTTAAATCTTATAGAAATGTAATTAATATATCAGATAACAAGTACGTGATGAAAAGCATGTCTTTTTTTACTTCTAATGATGTTGATATTAATTATATAGATGTGGGTAGCGGGGAACCATTGGTTTTTGTATGTGGGGCGTTTACAAAATTGCAATCGTGGAATTATCAGATAAACTATTTTAAAGATAAAATGAGGGTAATTGCATTTGATAATAGGGGCACTGGGAAGAGCTCTCGCCCAGATTATCCATATAGCATGGAAATGCTGGTAGAGGATCTTAAAAACTTGCTTGATCATCTTGGTATAAATGAAGGAGTCCATCTTTGTGGCTCAAGTATGGGAGCGATGATCTCTCAGACGTTTGCCTTAAAATATCCTCACATTGTAAAGACTCTGATTCTTTGCGGTTCCACTGCTTACTATCCCACAAAAACATGTGATCAAAACGTTCTAGTGTTTGATTCTCTTAAGGAGTTGGAATTGAATGAAAGTGTAGAGTATTTCTTTCCCCTTATGTATTCTAGAGCTTTTAAAAAAAAATTAAGCGAAGATAAAGATTTATATGACAAGATTAGCATGGATATGAACTTTTTTGCTCAAATCATAGATCCTCCAGAATATAAGGATTGTATCAATCAAAACGAAGTATTAAGGGATTTTGATATGCGAGATTCGATAAAAAACATTACTCAGCCGACTTTAATCCTTTCAGGAGCAAAAGATAGAATGGCAATTCCGGGAGAACTAGATACTATGCATAAGCAAATTCCCAATTCATTATTAAAGACTATTCCAGGAATGGGTCATGCTTTTAATATAGAAGCTCCAGAAGAAACAAATAATACCATTTGGAATTTTCTCCAGAAATATATATCCTAAGGATTCGGATATCAGTCTTCACAACTCTCGTTGTATAGCTCTGGGTCTATTAGAATGTTTCATGTAATGGTTGCTTTGGTGCAGGTCTTTCTGGGAATGGAGCAGAATGTACAAGATTCAAAGGCAAATAATCTTTTTCCAAAAATAGTAAGAGAGGGAAAAAAATATGGTTGATATTGAAACGAGTAAGGAATTAACCCAACTAAAAGATGGAAGTCACATTAGCATAAAGACATTCCGTAAGAATGGGAAAGATGCGGCTACGCCCGTCTGGTTTGTGGAGGAAAATGATAAATTCTATATATGTACGGGAGGAGCTACATTTAAGGTCAAACGCATTCGAAATAACCCAAAAGTTCAAATTGCTGCATGTGATTCGGGGGGAAATCTTAAGGGTAAATATTTTGAGGGAAAAGCTCGAATTCTGGCAATTGATGAAGTAAATCACATTTATAGGTTATTTCGGAAAAAATACAGTACATTTAGAATGTGGAATTTCTTTGCTAATTTAGGGAAAAAAGAAGAAAAAAAGCATATTTATTTGGAAATTACATTAAATTAAACTATGGAGAGGTTATAAGAGAATGACAAAAAAAGTATATATAGTGTATTATTCAAAAACAGGCAATACAAGAAAAATAGCGGAACAAATTATTGAGAGCTTTTCCGAATTGAAATCTGATGATGTGGAGATGAAAATTATGGATGCTAAGGAACTGGATCTTCCTGCTCTAAAATCGGCAGATGGATATATAATTGGAACACCAAATTATTTCAGTGCCCCATCAGGTTATATAAAGATATTCTTCGATGAATTATTTATGGATAGAGCAATTTTGAAAGGACGACCAGTATTTTGTTTTGTTTCTCATAATGGTAGTGGAGATATTAGACGTTTAAAAGTAATGTGTAAATGGTTAGAATTGAAAACCGTTGGTCCGGCAATCGTTGTAAAAGGAGCTAGCATTTCATCAAAGGATGTAATGGCTATTGAAACAAATCTTCAAGAAATGATGAAATTACTCTAATTTTTTTATTTTTTTTTTATTACTTCGATATAATATAACCAATTTTTTAATTACAAGCAATTTGGTGTTGACTAGCCATATTACTGTCAACCTTCTTTTCAAAGATTGCAAGTTATATTACAGATTAGCTTGTACTAATATTAAATTCAGTAAATTTTTTAATCACCAATATTAATAATACTGAAAAAATAGATAACAAAATTTAAGTTCTTAAATGAGCTCTTAAATTTATTTTATAATAAAAGGTGAACACCAATGAAAATGGCTTTTTTTGGTGATATTCATGGTAATGCCTATGGGCTTCAATCAATAATAGAAGACTTAAAAAAAGAGAAACCTGATAGGATTTATTGTATGGGAGATCTTTTTATTCCATTTCCTGGAACTAATTATATATGGAATACTGTTAAAAATCTTACTATTCCAATTGTTAGGGGTAATGGAGAAGATCTTTTAATAGAGTATTTTAGAAGCAAAAAAAGCAATCCCTTAAGAACTTCAATTCAATTTAGACCTACCCAATTAATAGCCAAAAAACTAATTCGCAATATAATCATGATTCTTGAAAAATTTCCTCTTACTTTGACTCTTAAAAATCTATATGATACTAGGATCCTTGTCTGTCATGGAACTCCGTTCAGTAATCAGGAGTTTCTGATTAATCTTGAAGGAAATTTAACAAGTCATGTGATAAATCATGATTCAATAGATATGATAATTGCAGGACATGTTCATGTTCCATATGAAAGAGAAAGGAACAATGTAAAATTTATAACTGTTGGCAGTGGAGGAAAATCTTATAGTGGCAAACCAGAAATATATTATCTTATTCTAGAACATGAGGAAGATAGATGGAAAATTAAACATAAAAGTTTACCTTATGATTATGAATCTTTAATTAATGATATGATAGATTCTAACTTTTTGATTGATGGAGCTCCGATATCTTGGTTATTTTTTAATGAAATTTTAAATCATGAAAATACAACTTATATTTTTTTCAGAGATTATTATCCAAAATTATTGCCTAAATCCGATTCCGAATGGCATAAAGCCTGTACTCATTATTTAAAGAAGATTAAGAGATGGGAAGAAGTAAGCGCATATATCCCATAACATCGAAGAAATATGGTGTTACTGTTATATTATAAATCTGATTTTTTATAAGAGATATTCTAATTATTTCCATTGTAGTGTCTTTATATGGAATCCTTTTTCAGCTCATTGTTGATCCAACAGCAGCGGCGTTGGGACTCTATTATTATCGAAATCCTCCTGCGATAAATATTTTCGGATTTCCAATATGGTTTATAATAGCGTTTGCTATATATGGTTTGTATGCGTTTATTTTTTTATTAATTGAACGATATTATTTCCAAAAAATTCACTCTATTAATTAAATATTAATTTTTTTAATATCTTAATCATTATAGAACAAAAGGTGATTTATTAATGAAAATGATTACAGGTGTAGATATTTTAGATGAAGAGATAAAAGAAAAATTAAAAACAGAAAATATCTATAAGATTTTTAATAATTTTATTATTCCACTTATAACAGAGGAAGAACGAGAATTTTTGGAGGAGTTGGAGCAATTTTTACTTAAGGAAATTGAACCTAAAATAAATCTAAATGAAGAGGTGTATGAGCTTTTTCCAATCCTCGGCAAGAAAAACTACATCCAGAGATTAAATCCTTATGGAGATTCTGAAAGATATAACATGCGTTATGAAATGCTTTTAGCAATGGCAACCTCGATTATTGATCCTGAATTAGACTTAGCAAGGGTGGTTACTGGGGTGATATTTGCCAATCCACTGTTTCAATTTGGCAGTGGAGACAGGATTTCTGAAATTTTAAATGAAATTATTACAGGCAAAAAGATTGGGTGTATTTGTATTACTGAAAGAAAACATGGCTCTGATGCTGTTAATATGGAAACCAAAGTTACTGATAAAGAAGATCATTTAATATTCACTGGAGAAAAATTATATACGACAAATGGTCCGGTTGCTGATTATTTTATTGTCTATGGCGTGTCAGATGTCTCAGATCCACGAGGAACAATGTATCAAGCAATTGCAGAAAGAGAATATGAAGGATTAATAACTAATAGACTTGGCATCCAATCAGTTCCACGAGTACAAATTGGGCAGACTCTTTTTAATTCTGTTAAAATCCCAAGAGAAAATATTCTTGGAGGTAAAGGTCAAGGATATAAAAATTTATTTTCTGGACTTGTAGCTGAAAGATGTTCTATTATTGGGTCAAGTTTAGGTATTGCATGGTTAACTGCAGTTACAGGGCTTATTTATACAAACTTAAGAACTCAATTTGGTCGACCCCTATATGACTTTCAAGGAGTTTCATTTCCTCAAACCCAGAATTTTATTGAACTTATGGCAGCTACAGAATTGGGCTTTAAATCTGCTTTCGAATATAACAAAACAATTAAGCGTAAACACTTCGATCAGCAAAAATTCGTTAAATACAATGCTGCATTTAGTTCAGGTACAAAATATCTTGCATCCCATTTAGCTCAGAAAATATCTTATGAAACACAACAATTATGTGGAGGTATTGCGTTTACAGATAACCTGAGAATTGATAAAGCATTAGAGGTTGCAAAAGTTCAGGAAATAATTGGGGGCGCCCGAAATATTCAGCTTTATTTGGTTAGTAGAGCTATTAAAGATATGATATCTCTGTTGTAAATAATTCAAAAAGTAAACTAATATCCTAATGTTTTAAATATGATTATTTAACCAGTTGCTAAGGTCATTTAATACTATTCGTCTATCTTTTTCGATTTCATTATATACTTCATGGTATAATCCATCATAAATTTTAATGGTTTTATCTGTCATATTAAACAAATCATTAAGCTTTTCGGCTCCTTTAATTATTTTATCTTCTGAACCGCACTGTACTAGCAAGCTGAGTTCAAAGTTTCCAATAAATGTTTTAAAATCGTCAAAATTTTTTACCATCTCATAGCTTAATCGTGCGGTAATTTTATTGGCATTGACTAAAGGATCGTTCTTATATGCGTTTACTACGTTTAGATCGTGGCTTAAAAATTTGGCCTTTATTCTAGGATTGAATTTCTTTTTAGGAGTAATTATGGAGAAAAATTTAACTATACGTTTTAGAAACCCACTAGTTTCTATACCAGGATCTGTTCCCGTTCCGGAAAGAATAAGCCCATTTAAAATATGCTCGTATTTTTTTGTGAAATAAATGGCGATAAATGAACCTAGTGAGTGACCTAACATAAATATTGGCATATTGGGATGTTTTTGTTTTATTATATCATAAAATAATTTTTCGTCTTCTATGAATTGGTCAAATGAATCGACATAATTCCGTAATCCCATGGATTTACCATGACCGCGATGATCATCGGCATAAATAGCATAACCTTCTGGAATTAATTCATTTATGACATATTGATATCTACCAGAATGCGCTAATCCTCCATGCACAAGTTGAATAACAGCTTTAGGAGTATTTGGAATCCATGCTTGATAATAAATTGTTAAACCTTTCACTCCTTCAAATTCTCCTTCAATATGATTCATTTTATTTTTTCATCTCTTTCTGGTAATGTCAGAATTTTTAACTCAAATCAAAATAAAACTGCTATAAATTCTGAAAGAATTTTTATTTCTTCTTTTTCGATGATTTCTGGAATTGCTAAGATGCGGATTTCCCAGATTTTTTCTCTCTAATTTGCGATTAAAATCTCTGTGTTTCTCAGAAAATAATAAGTGGTGCCCGAAATATTCAGCTTTATTTGGTTAGTCGAGCTATTAAAGTTATGATTTTTCTTTTATAATTGAAATAAAAGGTATAAGTAGAATTATTTTTTCAATAATCCTATGTTCTTTCCTTAAGGGTCATCATTAATTTTTTTCACTTCTTTCTTTTTACTAGCATACGATTCTCGCATACATTATCATACCATTTCTTATCTTTACGAAGTTCCTTAATAATATTCATGCACATAAATTCCCTGTAATCTTTGTATTTCTCTGGTAATTCGATCTCCAATAATGGCATTCTTTTTATAACCTTTCTTTTTGGTTTATCCTTTTCACATACGCTACATTTTACTTCCATTTTTTCACCTTTTTTTAAAATATTCTAACGTCCATTCTGTATTAGGACACGTTTTTCTTAATACCAATTTTAAATTTTTAAAAAACATTTTCCATTAATTAAAAAAAATGGTAAATAAGAACATTTAAACTTTTTAGTTAAAAATTATTGTTAGTTAAAATCTCTTATATTTATTAATATTTTAATTTTAAAAATAGATTTTGAAATATTCGCAAAAATAAGTATCAATTTATACCTAAGAAAGTATAATAAACATAATATAACACAGAGGAAAAAAGCCCTATCTCCCTAAAATTTTAAACCTTTTCACATTTTTCTCTTAAAATATCTCAATTTAACCTTATTACACTAAAAATAACCAATATATTTTCTAACAGAAGTTTTGAAGTACTTTTTTCATAATACCAAGGTTTATTAGATTTAAAAATATATCTTACATACTTGAACAGATATATTTCAAAGTTTCAAGTATAAAATTAAAATTTGGTGAAAGTATGTCTAATAGAAATTATGGCGATAGAACGATGCACAAAGCCACATGTGCCGATTGTGGGAATGAGTGCGAAGTTCCATTTAAGCCTACGGAAGGCAGACCTGTTTATTGTCGAGAGTGTTATAGAAAGCATAGAAGATAATTTAATCTATTTTTTCTAAGTTTTGGTTACATCAAAAACTTATTTTCTAACTTATTGAGTAATGATTTTATTTTTTTTATTTTTTTTTAAGCCCTAAATCTATAAAAATAAACCTACACAAAATAATTAAAGAACCCGTTTCAAGGCTTCATACCCTTCAAATTTAAATATTAGAAGATTTTTATCAATACGTAGAATTAAAATTGGAGAAACAGGGATTTAATGATTAAATATATAAAATATCACATTTTTGGGCATATGGATTATTTCTTCCGACATGAAAAAATTCCATCTTTTCATATTTCTCCTAGAATCGATATACTTCATTACACATTTTCTATATATGCGGGAATTTTTTTTCCATTTTTTAACTTAGATATAAAAGACTTATAACATTAACAAACTCAATATATTTGAGATCATTATTTTATGAGCAACAAGGATAAATTAAAAACATTATCACAAATTATAGAGGGAATGAAAGAGATTAAACAAGAAGAGAAGATAATAGTGCCTAAATGTGAATTCTGTGGTAAAAACATCGTGGGCAGTAAGTGGAATAAGGAATATCATCATATTAATATATGTCAAGAACCAATAAAACGATTTTTTTGTTCCCGTCAATGTAAATTAAAATGGGTTTTTAAAAAATTTTGATTTTATTTTGTTGATATTGCTTGATATTCAGGGGTATTGTTGGTTATAGTTCCAATCTACAAAAAGTATAAACCTCTAAAAACGGAAAAAGACGACGATGAGTTGTGCCAATCCACTAATAATTTAAGTCTTCTAAGAAAAATAAATCAATTTCAAAAGCTTTGATTATTCCATATTCAAAATGAATTATGTAAAGCAACTACTGTGATCACATACTTTTTACGAGTTGGATGTTTAATTATTTTTTTTTATAAGTTTTAGTATGTGTTTTCGGAATGGCTTATTGCAGATTCTATTACTATTAGATACATCTATCTTTTATTTCCTGTAATATTTTGAAGTATTCCATTAAAATAATTCATTCAATCATAATGTATTAAATGATTTGGTTTATAAAACATACTCATCAGAAGGCAAAAATTGATCACACATTATGATTGGAATTCACTAGTAAAAAATTTTAGAAAAAGAATTGTTCAATTTTTTTGTCGATCAAAATAAGTTGATTAAATTCATCGAATTACGATTCATCAACCGACTCATTTAAATATAAGAAAGACTAATTTAAATTATATACACTTTATAAAAATTATAAAATAGAATTAAAAAATTAAGTGGAGGAATAAAAAATGGCCGCGTTTGCATGGAGTCCACTACGGGCTCTAATGAAAAAAGCTGGAGCTGAAATCGTAAGTCGAGCCGCAGTTGATAAGTTAATGGACTATTTAGAAGAATATGCTAAAACATTAACTGGTTGCGCGCTTGATATTGCAAAACACTCCGGTCGAAAGAAAGTAACTAATGGGGATATGAAAATAGCTATCGATATGGTATAACTCGAAAGTTATTTTCAATTTATCATTATTTTAATTATCTTTTTTTTTATTTTATCTTAATTCTATTTTACCATTTTTTCTAATCAATCATTTACATGAACAGTCTCATTAAAAAAGGAACAAATGAATTTGTATATTTTAGTATTACGGCTCGGGCACACACAGAAGTGGTTCCAGGGTGGTCACGAATTACTGTTTATTTCAGAGTAGATGGAATTTTTGAGTTTGATCCGAGTGCTGAGGTAGGAACTTATAATGGAGCTTTTACAGTAAATTTTATGCTAACTTTACAACATGTTAGGCATAATTTATCACCTGGCGTGCATACTGTTACTGTGGTTATAAGAGGGGATTCAACAGCTAATTATATTTACAAGAGTTCGTTATTAGTACAAACTTTTCCTACCTAATTTAAAAAATTAACAAAAAGAAAATTTTTGTTCTTACAAAATATAAACTCACTTCATTAATTTCCTTATTAAATATTATTTTTAGAGGATTATTATTAACAAAATTAGACTTTATTTAAGAAAATATTATTTAAATCAAAGGAAAGAGGTAAACTAATGTGAATTGCCCAAATTGTGGTGGTAAATTAAGTAATACTAATCAGAAGTATTGTGAATTTTGCGGGAATGAATTAGTGAATATTAACATTACAGTTAAGAAGGAAGTGGAAGTAAATTCTAGATCAAATCGTTCTAAAAGAAGTTGTTGTTAATATAGTATTAGATTCCCCTTTAAATGTTATATCATTAATTTAAGATCTATAGTATACCCGTGCGAGTCTGTAACTATAAAAAGAAATCCTATAAATAACAAGAATGATATTAACGCTATATTAATATGTTTGAGATTATTTTTCTTAATTATCATATAAATACCACCCAGAAAACTTAATTAAAATTATGATAAAGAATAATGTATACCTTAAAAATGAATAATATTAGGATAAAGAAGGGAATTGATATTTTGGATTCAAACATTAAAATAGTTCTTCAGGCTTGTCCGAATTGATTATGAGTTATAATTTTAAACACAGCACTAAGGTAGAATTATGAAATTATTATACGTAACTGATATACATGGGATTGAATGGAAACATAATGAAATTTTCCAGATAGCGTCTTCATTAAATCCTGATGTAGTAATAAATGGTGGCGATATACTCCCCTTTAAAGGAAATTTATTACATCAAGATAAGTTTATAACTGGATTTCTTGATAAGTATTTTTCGAGGTTTGAATCAATCAAGACGTATTATTTAGGATTATTAGGAAATGATGATTTAAGCATATTTGATGACTTATTTCAAAAAACTTGCGATAAATATTCATATGTAATTAATTTAGCTCAAACGGGATTCCAGATTAAAGGAAGCAAATATGAGTTTATAGGAATGAATTGGGTCTCAGATTTGCCTTTTGGGCTAAAGGGTAGGGCACGTAAAGATACTACGGATTTTGAGCATCCAAAACAAATTGGGAAGCAATATCTTTCTACACCAAATGGCTTCAAAAGACTTGAAAATTGGTTCTCGTATGCTGAGAATCTCCCTACAATCGAAGATGAGCTTAGAAATTTAGTAAAACCTTCCGATATGAACAATACAATCTATATTTTTCATAATCCTCCTTCCAATTTAGATCTTGATGTGACTCATGATGGTAAAAAAGTAGGGTCAAAAGCAGAATATGCGTTTCTTAAAGAATATCAGCCAAAACTCTCGCTTCATGGGCATATTCACGAATCTCCTGATGTTTCAGGTAAATGGTTTTCTCAAATAGGTAATACTATATGTATTCAACCAGGTCAATTTCGACAAGATGAAGATTCTTTAATCTACGTCTTGATTGACTTAGAAACTATGAATATGGAACGGAAAATAATCAATAAACCAAATATCGAAAAATAATAAAATGGTTTTAAAATAAATCGAATCATCTGATTAATTTCAAAAATTTTAAAAAAAAAATTATTTTGATTTTTGTTTTTTCATCATAATAGCTGATACTATAGAAATTACTCCGATTATTAAGAACAAATCGTATCCTGGAATTGGCTGTTGATAATAACCACAATCGTTATTTTCAAAAGTATTATTTTCACAAGTACTTTCCCCCCAACATACTTGATTCCCAATTAGTGAATTTCCCGAAATTGTGTTAAAATCACTTAAGTATAAATCAATACCCTTTTCATTGTAATTTGCGGTATTTCCCGAAATTATGTTAAAATCACTGGCCCTTAAATCAATACCCTTTTCATTGTAATTTGCGGTATTTCCCGAGATGGTGTTGTTATTACAGGAGTATAATGAAATTCCAAAAGAACAGTAAGAAACATTTAGATTTGATATTAAAGAATCTTTACAATTGACCAATATAACTTGTCCGGCATTTGTAAAATTGGATGGTCCTAAATTTATTTCATTGACGTAATAATATAAAGGCTTTCCATTCACTAGATTTGACGTATCAATAATAAAAAAACCACCTTTTATGACTAATCCACATTCATCCATTATGTTTCCCGAAATCTCGATATTATTATTACTAAAATCCAAATATATCCCATAATCACCATTGTAACTTGCGGTGTTTCCCGAAATGGTGAGGTTATTACTAGAAGCTAAAGATATCCCATAATCATCATTATAATTTACGTTGTTTCCTGAAACGTTGTTATAACTACTCTGGATAAAACCTATCCCACGTGTGTTGTTATTTACAGTGTTTCCCGAAATAGTGTTAAGAGTACACCACAAATATAAATATATCCCCCAATTATTATTATAATTCGCAGTGTTTCCCGAAATGACGTTATTATGACACTTATATTCTACAAATATCCCACTATCCTGATTATCATTTACGGTATTGTTCGAGATGGTGTTATTATTGGCTTCATCATGTAAATATATCCCATATTCCGTGTTGTTATTTGCGATGTTTCCCGAAATCTCGTTATTATCACTATAATCCAAATATATCCCATTTTTACAATCAGATACATTATTTTCTTTAACAACATTGTCATTACATAAAACTACTATTCCATTCGACTCACTTCCATATATTAAATTATCCCAAATAGTATTATTATTACAACCTGATGATAAAACAATACCACTTGCACCATTATCAGACATTACATTCCTAGAAATTGTATTATTTTTGCACATATTACGTAAGGATATCCCATTCCCAATATTATTTGAACAATTATTTTCAATTATACTCCCATTAGATGCTCTATCTAATCTAATTCCCGCATCACTTGAATGGGGATCGCCTGAATTGTACACGGTACAATTTTCAATCCTAAAGAACACAATGGAATTTTCAATCAAGATACCACTTCCCGAACCTCCGCCATCTATCACCAAATCTTCTATGACATAGGGTTCGGAATAAGTACCCTTCCCTGTACATATTCCTGCAGCCTCAGCAACAGACCAATTAATACTTGGATCATTATCATCAATATGAATTGGTCCTGATACTATTGAGATTTTCAGATTTTCATTATCTGCAATTTTATCTCTAGTTCCCTTATTATAATTGAGATTATTGCTAATAGAAAGTGATAAAGTGAACAAGATTCCGAAAGTTATTAACAATATTGTTTTTCTTTTAACAATTTTCTTCATTTTTTTCGTCAAAAGTGTTTAGACTTTTATGTAATTAATTGCATATAAATGTTTAACTTTTTGGTAAGTTTTTTTTTGAATTAGAAATCAAGAGTTAAAAATAAGTAATGCGAATCGAATATTTTATTCTGAAGGAACTATCCTATATGTGAATTTTTGACGGAGTAATAAGTAGAATCTAAAATTGAACAAATCACAATCTTTATGGATAATATTCTATATTTGATAAATTAGGTTTAAAAAGAGAGAGTATCATTGAGAATTGGGATCAAGATTTAAAAACCTTATAGGAGCTACTAATCTTTCTAAATATGCAGTTTTAATCCTTAATGAACCAATAAATTTTTATATGTTATTATTTGAGGTACACTCATTAATTAATTTAAGTTGAAATTATCATGGAAAAAAAGCATAAGATAATAATACTTGCTGTATCTCTTAGCATTGTAGTCATTCTCAGCATTTCAATCCCTTTAATTCTTAATTTAGAATCTAATACGTATTACAATACACGGCAGTTAGGACAAATTGACACTGGAGGGGAGGCACTTGATGTTGAGGTTCATGGGGATATTGCATATGTAGTAGATACAACGGATAACAATCCTGGTGGGTTAGTAATCATTAATGTAAGTGATCCTGCTCATCCTTATAAGTTAGGTTCATATTATCAAAGCGGACTTCCTATACAAGTGGCTGTTGTTGGAGAGATTGCATATCTTGCGAATGGTGAGGTAGGTTTAGAAATTCTCAATGTAAGTGATCCAACACACCCTATTAAAATAGATCAATATACTGGAAGTGGTGCTGCTTGGGATGTACAAGTTATCGGGGACATCGCATATTTAACAGATTGGTCGATGGGATTAATAATTTTAAATGTAAGTGACCCCTCAGATGTCAGAGAAGTAACCCGTTTTGGAATTTCAGGGGCTTGTGTTCACGTACATGTTGTTGATAATCTTGCATTTATAATAGATCATCATTCAGAATATAGTGGTTTGAGAATTATTGATGTCAGTAACCCTTCAAATCCAATCCAAGTTGGGAGTCATGTTCCTAGTGGAGTAGATTATTGGAATCCATATGTTTATGGAGATTATGTTTATATATGTAATCATGCTCCTGGCGGGGGAGAATTAAGAATCCTTGATGCTAATGATCCTTCAACTATCACCCAAGTAGGGGTATTTGATGATGGAGGTTCCGTTTTTAGTGCTTATGTAAATGGAACTACCGCATATTTAGCAGATTATCAAAAGGGTTTAAAGGTTGTTGATGTTAGTGATCCATCTAATCCTACAAAGATTGCTCAATTTTTCGATGGGGGTCATGCTTACGATGTAGAGGTTATCGATAATATTGCTTACGTTGCCGATCGAGATGATGGCTTAGAGATCATTGAAATTTTAATCTAAAAATCACATATCATTTCTTTATTTTTTTTGAAATTTGTAGTATGTTAATTCTAATAATAAATAATTAAAAAAACTAGATTTAGATTTTAGGGTATTTATTTTCGATAAACACCATAAGTTTTACAAGTGTCTATCATAGTTTTGACATTCTCTAGTTTAGCGTCATCTGGAATTTCAGCACCGACAAATAATCCACCACCCTCAGCACATTTATCAATTATTTCTTTAGTTTGTTTTTCAATCATTGCTGGGGTTCCTAATGTAAATAAGGAGGGTTTCATGTTCCCTTGAATACACATATGATCACCGAGTATTTCTTTTGCCTTGAATATATCGGTTCGTTCATCCATATGCATGTAAATTTTTCCTTTAGGTAATTCTAATAAGTAATGTAATCGGTCTGTCCAGCAAGTATCCATATGAAGCTGTACAATGAAGCCATCGTTTACATACTTTGAAACCATTTTTTTGAAGTATGGCCAAAAAAGCTCTTCGAAATGTTTGATTGAAATGAAATCTGCGCTCGCTCTTGCGGCTCCAACTAATATAGTTTTTCCTTGAGCCTTAATTATACCATACTCTCCCATTAATATGAGATCATCAATTAAAAAATCACTAACTTCTTTTATTTTATCGGGATATCGATAGATATCTTTCATAAAGGTGGTGGATCCTCTAAAAACTGACAATAAATCAAACGGGGGGATTGCTGCTCCATCATTAAAAGTTGGTACTTTGAAATGAGTCCACCATCTTACGGTATTTTCAGCTACTTTTGCTCCAATTTTTCCCAGTTTCTGCATATCTTTTATTCCTGCTCTTCTAAAGTTCGCAAGCCATAATAATCCTTTTTCAATGATTTTATCATAATCTTTTTCAGTGATAAATGGATCTGTAAGACTTTTTTCGACAAGCTGGGGTGATGCGTTAACGTCTAACATACGACCAGGTAATCTCCAATCTAGATAAAAAATAGAAAAGAAATCTGGAAAAGGATTCACATATTGCATATACATTCCCCCTCCTGCCATTGCGATATCATAACCTCCTAATTTATGATAAATCCATTCAGTTGCTTTTTGAGATTTATCTGGGTCTTCAATCATTTCTTGAGCTGTCACATCATAATATTTTACGGGGAGAAAATCTATCAAAGGCCAAACGGGGACTCTATCAGGTTCTTTTAAACTTATAGCAGTTAATACCCTTTCAACTGAGGTCATAGGTTCTTCCTTAATAGGTTCAAATTCCATACTTATCCCTCCTCTAACCATTTTTTCACAATTTTTACACCTTCAAAGGCATTATCTGTGAAGGCATCAGCTCCAGCTTCTTTCATCCACATCTCATCAGTAGGCAATCCACCAATAATTATTTTTACTTTATCTCTTAATCCCTCAGATTTTAAAGCTTCAGTAGTTTCTTTCATTGTTTTAAGTGCTATAGTTAACAATCCAGAATATCCAACAACATCGGCATTTGTCTCTTTCACTTTATTGATAAAATCTTGAGGGGGAATATCAACCCCTAAATCATATACTTCAAATCCAGCTGATTTTAAAAGTGTTACAAATATATTTTTACCAATATCGTGAACATCACCTTTAACTGTTCCTACAACTACAACTCCTTTACTTTTTTCTTTAACTGCATCTTTTTTCAGTGCAGGCTCAAGTATTTTCGCCGACAGTTGAAAAATTTCACCTGCCATAACTAGTTCAGTAAGAAAATACTCTTTTTTATTAAATTTTTCACCAATGACTTCTACAGCTTTTCGTAAGACATCGATAATTTCTTTTGGGTCGCTATTATCTTCTAATAATTGTTTTACTAAATCGTAAGCTTTCTGTTCTTCTAATTCTACAACACTTTCGAATAGTTCATCCTTGAGGCTCATTATTTTTTCTTACCTCCAATTTTTTTTTTCATAAAAGCAAATATAAGACGACGCATTGAGAATTTTTTACCGTTTTTTCCCCAGAGAATACGCCCAATAGCTTCATTCATTTCATCTTCATCAACATATTTCGGTTTCTTAGAAAATTCTTCCAATTTTTTACACCTTAAATAGTCTATTCAAATATTATTATAATAATTAGATTCTGTACAAAATCTACAATTAGAGTATTGAATCTTAAAGTATTTAAAGGTTTAATAATCGAATAAATTATTCGAAAGGAACTATAAGATACTAATATTTTTGAGGGTTTGAACTACCACGCCCTAAAGGGCGTTGGATTCGTAATTCATCGAAAATTGCTCTCCTAACGAGAGTCTTACATCTTCTCCAAACGCATTGACCGTAGTCCCTATGGCAGCATCATTATGACTAATGATCTTGATTCGTTTTTCTTTTAATAGTCGTAATCCTTCATTTCTAATATTAAGAGAGGCATTCACATCCCTATCGTGATGAGCATTACACTCTGGACAAATCCATTCCCGAACTTTTAATTCTAAATCATTATATTTAAATCCACACTTAGAACATAACTTAGAGCTAGGGAAAAATCGATCTATGAAGATGAGATGTTTTCCTTTTTGCTCCATCTTATATTTTAAAATGGTAACGAACTGATTCCACGAAAAATCCAGACTGACAGATTTAGAGACTCCAGAATTAAATTTCTGCATTCCTTTAATGTTTAGGTTTTCCAAAATCACACAATCGAAATACTCTGATAGCAAGTGAGTCATCTTATGAATCCAATCTCTTTTTCTATTATTTATCATTTCATATACTTTAGCCAATTTGATTCTAGCTTTCTTTCGATTGTTTGATCCTTTCTTCTTTCTCGATAGTTCTTTATGGAATTTTCTTAGTTTGGATTCTTCTCTTCGATAAAATCGTGGATTTGAGAGTTCTAATTCTTTGGTTATCAGAAATTTAGAAGCGCTCATATCAAACCCTATGATCTTATTCACATAAATAGATTGTTTAGGAATTATATTACAATCAATCTCTATTAAAATACTGGCAAAATATTTGTTGGTTTTCGTTTTTGAGACGGTGATATGTCTGATTCTTTCTTCAAATACTCTATTATCTTTATACTTAATCCAAGTATTTATTTTGGGTAATTTTAGCTTCTTATTTTCAAAATCTATCTTACAATTATCATTTATGCTTTAAGTAGTGTAAGATTGTTTTGATTTTTTAGATTTAAACTTCGGAAACCCCTTATTAACTCCTTTTTTAATGTTTCTAAAGAAATTATCATATGCAGATTTAAGATGTCTCCATTCGGATTGTAATGTCTTAGAATCTACTTCTTTTAAAAAAGCATATTCTTGTTTATATTGTTTTTCGGTCTTATATTTGTAAATATAGAGCAAATCTTTCTCATTTCTTAACTGCACATAGACCAGCTTTCTTTCTTCAAGCATTTTATTATAAATGAACCTACAACACCCGAAAGTCTTATCCAATAACTCTTTTTGCTCTTGGTTTGGATATAGCCTAATCTTGATTGCTCTATTCATTTATGATGATGAAATATTTATTTAAATATTTAAGATGATTGATACATAGTAATTAATGATTTATGCAAGATTCATCGCATCCCTAAAAGTATGCGCTTTCTCTTGCTCTAATGGTAGAATTTAAAATGGAACGAGTTATAATTTTTATAGACAATAGCAACATTTTCAAGGGTTTTAGGAAATATAACATCAAGGCGGACTATGAAAAGTTAAAAAATCTCATAATTCATGGCCGAGATATACAAGGCATATTTTTATATGAGGGTGTTGTATACCCTATAAGTCCAGAGAAGAGGAAGTGGTATAAAGAGTTAACTATTCGAAGTGGATATGTAATTAAAGCGAGTTTTGATAAGATCTCGACAAGTGGAGTTATTGAAAAGAAGGTTGATATCAACATTGCAATTGATATCATCTCTCTTGCATATGAGGATGCATATGATACGGCGGTATTGGTGTCTGGAGATGGTGATTTTGTACCTGTTGTAAGAAAAGTAAAAGAATTGGATAAGAATGTGGAAGTGTGGGCTTTTAAATATTCATTAGCAAATGCTTTGAAGAAGGAACTTAAGCAAGAGAATATCTATTATTTTGATGAGAATGTAAACAAAATAAAAATATAATATTTATAATAATTATATTTTAATCGAGTTGTAAAAAAATGAAAATAAATAAGCAACAGCTAAAAATATTCTGTTTAACTATTATCGTTTTAAACATTGTCAGTCTTATTTTAGGATTAATATATTATGCTATGACA
>JAZGEW010000038.1:0-55728 GCA_036478875.1 Promethearchaeia archaeon
ATTTATTTTTATTTAAATTAGAAAATTTAGTGTATTTATGCTAGCTCATTTTCGGCGGTACCACTCTTGTTAATTTAATTAACTTACATTCGCTTGTAATAAAGTGTTTAAATAAATGTTCATATCCTACGATCTGTTTAGGTGTACCATTTTCTAACCATAATCCAGAAGTATATTCAGGTGCCTCTCTTACGCTATCTAATGTCGTGAGCAAAAAATGATTATCAGTTATTAACAATCCAAAAGGAATAACACTATCTCCTTCAATTGAATGAATAGTTATCGCTATTTTCAATAACTTTTTAATTTCTTCTTTTAAAGTGTCATTATATTTTAAGGCGATGATAATTTGAATATTAGAAGAAAATTTCTTATTCCAAAGTTCCTTTAGTATCCAATCATAACCACCTAATTCTTGCATAAGCAAATCTGGTGTTATAATAAAAAATACTTTCTCGTTTGATGACACAATTAGTTCCTTGATTTTCTTTCGAATTTTTCCTCTAGAATTAATAGCCCATACTCTCGGTTCTGATTCTTCTTTATTAATCTCTAATGTGCCAATTACTTTTTCGAGTAATAAAGTATCTTCGATTTTTATCTTATATTCATCACGAATTACTTTAAAGATTCTATCTATTGGTATTACTTGGTAATTAGCCCCCCTTTTGATAGGTTCTTTTTGGATGAAACCTTTCTCTATTAATCTATTTAAAGAATCATAAACTCTTGCTCTATCAACACCAGAGTGTTTTGCGATATCTGCAGGGCTAAGAATCTTATATTTACATAATGTTAATAAGACTTTAGAATCATTTTTTGTGAATCCCAATGATTGAAGTGATACTTCAATTTCAGAGTCATCAAGGATTTTTGAATCTGACATTGATGTTTACAGTGGATTGATTAAATCAAATTATTATTTTTTATAATATCTTAATCTAACGATTAGTATTTTAATTTTTAGATTTGAAAAAACCTAAAACTTTAGAATTTTAAGTTTTATCTATTTAAGATTTGAGAGATTTTTTTATTAAAACTTTATGAATGTAAAAAAAATAGGAAAAATTGATTTAATATAATTTTTCAGAAAAAAGCTTATTGAAATGTTAATAACAGTAAAAATCCAAAAAAAGTTGTATTCAAGGCTTTAGGAGGTTAAATTTCAAATTTTTTTGATCCCCGATTCAGTAATCTTTTAATTAATTTTAATTAATGATTAATAATATATCAAGTAAAAAAATTGAAATACCAAAAAAAGTAAAACTTCAAAAAATAAAGAAACTACGCCTTTACCTAATAAGTATTAAAATTTAATTTTAGTCGGAAAAATTAATATCAAATTAATAAAACGATCTCATTTTCGATTCAGTATGATCTCTCCGAGAAAATTCTCGAGATTTTGCCTTTCATTGATTTGAATCATAACATTTATATAATAGAAATGTGTAGTTATACTTAATTAACATCTAAAAAATAAACTAAAAAATATTTAAAACAAGTGGAGGAATAAAATTATGGCTAAAAAGAAAGCTCCAGCAAAAGCACCAGCTAAGAAAAAGTCTGAAGGATATATCGCGAAATAGGTTGAAAACTCTTCAATTTACGAGACAGCGCCCATCAGACGCCTCAGCTCTAATTAAATTCTAATTAGAGGGGTATTGAAAAAGGAGGGCGCAGACTTAGTAGCAGCAGAAGCATTAGATAAGCTCATAAGTTTCCTTGAAGGTAGCGCTGCTACAGCAACCAAGGAAGCTATTAAGGTTTGTAAGGAGGATAAGCGTAAAAGGGTAACTGCTGCCGATATTAGAAATGCAACAAGGTAAATCCTTTAGATTTTTATAATTTAAGAAAATTTTTTTTTCTTTTTTTGTTTTTTAGAAATTGTCAAAAAACTCCTTATTTAGAAATTTATGAATTGATTTTACCAATTTTTGTTTTACGGAATCCAATCCTTCAGGTAAAACACGAGTTTCTCCTACAATATCTATAAATCCAAGTTCAGAGCCATATCTCGGAACTATATGAAAGTGTAAATGCTCAATACTTCCTCCAGCATCTCTTCCTTGGTTCATACCTATATTATAGCCTTTTGGATTATATAAATCGTCTAATAATAATTGAATTCCTTGAATCGTTCTCGTGATATGAATGAGTTCTTCTTTAGTAAGCTCAAGAAATTTAGTTATATGTCTTTGAGTTACAATCATTAAATGAGCAGGATTATATGGGTATAAATTCAGAGTAATAAAACATAAGTTATCTTCGTAGATCTTTAGGGATTTAACTTTTTCATCATTGTCTCGTACAGCACATAAAATACAATCAACGTGTGGTCTTGTTTTTCCTTGTACATAATCTAATTTTCCTAATGCTTGTAGCCACTTTTTAAAAATTAATGTTCACCATTAAATTTAAGTTTGAAATTATGTGTAGAGAGAAAAATTAGAATCCGTGGAAAATTCTTTAGATTTCATAAAATCCTCTGGTTTTATTTTACCTGCGCAGTATTCTCCTAAAATAATGTTGCTATATGTAGCACAATTAAATACCTTTCGGATGCTTTTATATAAGGAATTTTTAGAAATAAATCCATTTTTATTAAGGAAAATTTGATCTGTTATTTCATATCTATGATTTTTTATATCTATTCGATAGAAAACATCTTTTAAAAGAAATGATTTTCTTAAATCCATGAAAAAATTCAATTTTTTAGGATTTTCTAAAGAATCTAAAGCTCTTATATGCGGCTCTGAAATTTGAACTCCTAAACTCACAACAATTATAGCCTTCTTCTTTGGTTGAATTACTACCATATTCCTTCCAATTTGGCGTCCTAAGGGATCTTTTCCAGGGGGAAATACAAATTGAAAACCAAATTCAACTTTAGGATCAGAAATCTTTCCTCGTAATAAACCCTCATCTAACAAATAATCTTGAATGAGTTGTTTGATATTATTTTCTTTACTCGACATTATATTCAGTATGGTTAAAAATGAACTGAATTTTATATTATTTTTCTAAGTTAAGATATATCTTTCAGTTTTTTTAAAACTGTGAATAATTTGAAAATTAATATTTCCCTTTCGGTCTGGGTTGAGGTTTAATTCCTGCTTCTTTCAATTTTTCTATATTTCTTACTAACTCTTCAGCAGGCGTACAATACACAACTTGCAAAGAATCAACTTCAATATAGATATTTCCTACAATACCTAACCCCATTAATTGATTTTCTTTATCTACAAATGTATGATCTATATTCACTTTAATTGCTTTTCTACTTCCTTCAATTTCGACGAGTTGAGGTTGACAAGCAGTATATCCAGCACCTCGATTTTTAAGTAAATAATTCATTAAAGCATAGTCTAACTCATCATTAATTTCTCCTCGTTCTTCGAGGATCTTTATCACACTTGGATTCATCATTTTCTTGAAAAAAAAATATTTTCTTATTATAAATAAAATCGGTTTAACTAATTTTTATTTTTTTGGTTAACCCAATATAAAAAAAAAATATGGAAAAAAGATTTAATTAATCCATTTCTTCACAAATAACCTCATCTACACTATGCAAAGCGCAATTAATCGTTCCAAGTGTTTCAGTTACGTCTTCAAGGGAGAGATTATTCCCCTCAATATGAATATGTAAGGAAGCTGTTTTTTGATCTAATTCATCTACTTTAACGCTAACTCTTGATACTCCAGTAACTTTCATTAATTCTTTAGCCACAATATATGAATTGGGCTGATGAGGTTTGAGAACATCCAAAAGAAATTCTACTTTCATTATTTTATTCTAAACCCTTACGTTTAATTATACAATAATAGTTTTAGTGGATATTTTATTGATATTTTATTAATTTTTTTAATTTATAAGTTTTTCAATTTCTTCTATTAATTTTAATGGTATTTCATTTTCTTTAACTATTTTATCTGCTATTTGGAGGGTTTCAATTTTAGCTAATTTAGTATGCAGTGCTATAGATTGAGCTCCTACATTGATAGCAGCCTCAATATCGCGGATATTATCTCCAATAATTAAAATTTCGTTGGATTTTACGTTTAACTGTTCACATATATAAATTAAATGTTCTGGATGGGGTTTTAAATTGGTAACATTATCTCTTCCAACAACTAAATTAAAATAAGGTAATAGATTCACATTTTTGAGAGAAAGTTCAGCATTTTTTTTTGTATTAAATGTAAAAATTGCTTGTTTTAGATTTTTCTTCTTAGCGAATTCTAATACTTGATCTATTCCATTAATCATTATAGCATTTATAGCAGCTTCATATTCTATCTTAATAATCTCATTATCCACTTCTTCTATTATTTCATTTATTTTTTTCTGAGGTAAACCTTCTTTTTCAAAAAATTCTCGAGCAAATTTCATATTTTCTAAAATAGAAATATTAACTGTAAGGAGTCGTTTAGGAACTCCATATTTTTTTAAGATTTCTATAGCTCTCTTCCGTGCTCTTAGATAATCGATTTTAAAATGAATTATTGTACCATCTAAATCCCAAACAATTGCTTTAATAGGTTTTTTCTTTTGCATTTAATATTTCAGATCAGTATAAATTGGACCCTTTGGAGTGAGTTGAGATTTCTTTAATTTTACTTGATTAATCGTAAAAACTCCAAACTCTAAATCCTTATTCTCACTAATTAAATTCTTAAAAGTATCAAATGTTTTATAATTTATTCTATCTTTTTTAAGTCTACCAATTGTCAGATGAGGTTTGAATTTAGTTCTTTTATCACGTTCAATTTTTAGTTTATTAAATAGGAAATCTTCAATAGAATCTTTAATGATCTGTAAAAATTGAATATTTCCAAGAAGTTTTATCCAAAGAACAGAAAATCTATTAAATTGACCAACTCCCTTTAAGTTATATTCAAGATTTTTACCATGAAATAATTTGTTATTAATTTCTTCTTGTAAAATTGAGTAAATTTTAAGTGCTTGAGTTTCAGGTATATTTCCTAAAAATTTCATGGTCATATGAAGATTTATAGGTTCGACAAGTTTAATCTTTGGCTGATTTTGGTTTAGTCTTTGAGTGAATGAGAGAATGTTCTCAATTGTTTCTTTATCTTTTAACTCAATGGCTATAAATGATCTTATCATTTTCATTTTTTTCCCCAATAATTAAAAATTCTCCACTTTTTTTCAGTTAATTGTTTTTTAAGTTCAGGAATGATGTGAATTTCTTTCAAATCTTCTAAAGAAGAAGATCTTATAATCTTAATTATATCTTTTAAAAAAAGTATATTCATTTTAGCTCTGGTATTTGCATCAGCAGAGGCATTATGGGGAATTAAGATCATTCTAATGCCTGGTTGTCTCTTTTTTATATTTTTTAACCTTTCAAGAGTTTTAGATTCAATAGGTTCTATTGGAAATACATCAAAAGCAATATTAATTTGTATTTCTTTACTTTCTAACATATCTAATAGAGCATCTAAATCTAAAACTCCTCCCCTGGCAGTGTTTATAAGCAAAGCTCCTCTTTTCATTAACTTTAACAGGTTTCGATTTACAAAATTTTCTGTATAGATATTTAAAGGAATATGCAAACTTAATATGTCTGATTCTCTAAAGATATCTTTAATATTTTCTTTAAATTCAATTAAAGGGTATTTTTTCTCAAATTCGTTTATTTGTTTAATATCATGATACAGAATTTTAACACCCCAAGGATATAATCGTTTTATTAGTTCCTTCCCAATTTCACCCAATCCTACAATACCGAGAGTTTTATCTGTAATTACCGAGGAAAGAGATTGATCCAAATCCCATTTATTATCAGTAGTCCATTGTTCATCCCATACATAATTATGAAGATCAATTAAATTCCTTAAATTCGCCATAATTACCGCAATCGTGTAATCTGCCACAGTCTCATGAAGAACACCGGGAGTGTGTGTAATTAAAATATTATCATCTTCAGTTCTTTGAATATGATTATATCCTGCTGTTGAAGTGGAAATCGCAAATATTTCAGAGTTTTTTAATATTTTTGAGGATATTGAATGACTTAAATGGCATCCAAGAATGTCTGGATTGAATATTTCTACATCTCTTTTAAATTGCTCCTCTGATGGAAATCTTCCATTGAAGTATTTTAATGTCGATATCTGATCTAATTGTTGCCATAAATTTTTAATCGTATTACGATAATTTTCTGAGACTTTCTCATTAGAACCTATTTCATTCCCAGAAAAAACATTCGAGGTAAAATAAATCTTAGGTTTATAAGTCATAACTCTATCCGGTAATATTAAACATTTAAATTATTTAATAAATTGATTATGTTTGTGTCTTTGTTATTATCAATATTTATTAAAAGTAAATCTAATTTATATTTAAAAAATCTTAATGATGGTAGAAAATGACTATAGTTAAATGTCAAGAATGCAAAAAAGAAATTGCCGGGGGGGCTAAAATAGAAGAGTTTGACCCGATTGAGCCTACAACCATACATGTGTTCTGTTCTGAATCATGTAGAGATAAATGGATGTCTGATCAAGAAAATAAAGAAAAGTAAATCATTCCTTTTTATTATCTTTTAATTTTTTCTGGAAGATAGAAGTCATATTTCTTCTTTAATAATTTAGTTCTAACATATCTATCAAATATTCTCAAGTTATACATTAAAACCCAAACGAATTTGTCAAATTTATAATACTTTTGCACTTCTTCTAGAGTTATTGACTCGATTTCAAACTCGCCTGCCTCTTGGCTGAAAAATTTATTAACTACTTTTATCAAACTAGGAATATGATGTGGTAGTTGTTCTTTAAAAAAGTTAGCAATTAAATCTATTGCCACATCTCTCCAAATATAATATCTACCAATTAAATCTTCCAGAAAGAAGGCAACTACCAAACCTCGAATGTAATAAGGAAGTGCTTTTGTTAGAAGTTTCGTATTCATTGCTTCAGAACCATTTTTTCGGAAAAAAGGAGGAAAAGTATCAATATATAATAATTCAGAATTTTCATCTACTTCTGGTTTATTTGGATCATAATTTAATACTGAAAAGTTTGAAATTTGGCCGTCTAATCCAACTTCAAATATTCTATTTTTCTTATTAAACGTCCAAACTTTTTTCATTTCCCTCATAACTTTAAGTACTAAAGTTTCTATATCTTTTTTTCCAACTTGATGAATTATTTTATTTCCAACTGATTCTGGAGGAATTTTTTCCTGTATTGCATAAAAAATGATCTTTCCATCATCATTTTCAAACCATACAACATCAAATGAAGGAGTTTTGATATTTAACTCTTCATTTAATATTCTATTGTATTCTCTAAAAATATATTCATGTTTTCGGGCTTGTTTTTCATTTTGAAATATTGGGGATCTCTTATAAGCGTAATTTTGAGGATCATTTACAATTTCAAAAACCAAACTCAATTCTCCATAACCGAGAATTTTAATGGGAATTTTTCCTCTCTCTAGATTAACTGTATCAATTGACTGTTCCAATTCTTTTAACAATTCAATATTTACATTCATAACAAATCAGGATAAAAATTTGTGATATCTCTTAATCTTAAATTAACATTAATATTATTTAAAAGTATAAACTTTATTCATTTCGTATTCTTTATTGAATTAATAATGAAGAAAGATAAAGAACTTAGGGGATTTTAATGACAAAAAAGTTGGATTGGGAAAATTCTGAGATGTTCGGACAAAATAAAGAGCCTCCTCATAATACGCTTATCCCTTTCCAAGATATTAAATCAGCTTTAACAGGAAAATTTGAATCTTCCCAATATTTTATGTCTCTAAATGGAAAATGGAAATTTAATTGGGTTAAAAAACCTTCTGAACGCCCTGTAGATTTTTATAAGGAAGATTTTGATGTCAGTAAATGGGATGAAATTCCAGTACCAAGTAATTGGCAGATGTTTGGTTATGGAATTCCTATTTATACAAATATAACGTATCCCTATAGTGTAAAAACAGAAAATATTCCCAGCATCGATCATGAATATAATCCAGTAGGCTCATATCGAACAGAGTTTGTAATTCCAGATAGTTGGTTTAAACGGGAAATATTTTTACATTTTGATGGAGTTAAATCCGCTTTTTATCTCTGGGTAAATGGAAATAGGATTGGGTACAGTCAAGGTTCAATGACTCCTGCTGAATTCAATATTACCAATTATTTGCAGAAAGGCAAAAATATTTTAACTGTAGAAGTATATAGATGGTCTGATGGAAGTTATTTAGAAGATCAAGATATGTGGAGATTCAGTGGTATTTACCGCGATGTATATTTATTTTCAACAGATAGAGTCCACATCCGAGACTTTTATACACATTGTGTTTTTGATGAAATTTATGAAGATGCATCTTTTAATATTCGATTAAAAATTCGAAACTATAGCAAAAATCGCTCTGAACAAGTTAAAATAGAAATCTCATTATTAAATGCGCAAAAACAATTTATAGATTCAGAGATATTAATGGAAAAAGGATTAACTATCGAACCTAAAAATGAGATGATTATAGAATTACAAGAAAACATAACAAATCCTGAAAAATGGTCTGCCGAAACACCATATCTATATGATTTGATTGTCATATTGAAAAACTCTAATATGAATATAATTGAGGTAGGGAGGTGTAAATTTGGTTTTCGACAAATCGTAATACAAGATAATGGGGGTTTCTACATTAATGGAAAGTCAATAATTTTTAAAGGAATAAATAGACATGAACATGATCCGGATTTTGGTCGTGCAATACCATATACCAGAATGGTACAAGATATTAAATTATTAAAACAGAACAATATCAATGCGGTTAGAACAAGTCATTATCCAAATCATCCAAGGTGGTATGAATTATGTGATACATACGGAATTTATGTTATTGATGAATGTAATTTAGAAACGCATGGATTGTGGGAGATTATTCCTAAAAGTGACCCTAAATGGACAGAAGCTTGTATTGATAGAATGATTAGAATGGTTGAACGAGATAAAAATCATCCCAGTATTATAATGTGGTCTCTTGGTAATGAAGCCGGAATGGGTGATAACTTCAAAAAAATGAAAGAGGCTACACTTGCAATTAATTCTACGAGACCGATACATTATGAAAAAGATTTTAAACAAGAAGTTTCTGATGTAATTAGTATTATGTACGCTCCCCCAAAAATTCTTGAAAATATGATTAAAAGAAATAAATTTAGAATATTGGAGACAGGTAAAACTTTTAAACTAAAAGAAGGTGTAACAAAGCCATATATGCTATGTGAGTATGCCCATGCTATGGGAAACAGTCTTGGAAACTTTCAAGAATATATGGTTGTCTTTGAAAAATATCCCAACGCAATTGGGGGTTTTATCTGGGATTTGATTGATCAAGGTCTCCGTAAGACTTCCGAAAATGGAACTGAATTCTGGGCTTATGGAGGAGATTTTGGTGATGAGCCAAATGATGGGAATTTCTGCATTAATGGAATTGTTTTGCCCGATAGGAAACCTAATCCTGCATTATTTGAAGTTAAAAAAGTCTATCAAAGTATTAAAATAATACCAATTGATTTAATTGAAGGCAAAGTAAAGATTCAAAATAAATATAATTTTCTTTCGTTAGATTTTATAGCTATATTATGGGAATTAACAGCTAATGGTGTAAAAATTGAAGAGGGTCAACTAGACAAATTATTTGTTAAACCTGGAGAGATAAAAGATGTAATTATTCCATTTATGGCGCCAATAATCACTCCAAATACTGAATATCACCTAAAAATCTCATCAGTTCTAGCAGAAGATATGATTTGGGCTAATGAAGGCCATATCCTCGCGTGGGATCAGTTTAAAATTCCTTATAATGTCCCAATAAAAGCAGAAATGAATGTAAATGAAATGGATAATATTACATTTGAAGAATCAGATGACCATTATATAATAAAAGGAGAGCAATTTAAAATAAGATTTGGAAAAATAGGTGGTGCAATAGAGTGCTATTCTTTTAGAAATATGGATCTGATTATTGATCCTTTAATTCCTAATTTTTGGAGAGCATTAACGGACAATGACCAAGAGAAAGTTGATTTTAGTGAAACTCCATTCCCGAGTGTTGATAAAACTTGGAAAGAAGCAGGAAAGACAGGAAAAATAATTAAAATTGAATGTGAAAAAATTGATCCTAAAGTTATTCAGATAAAAGTACAATTTAATATACAAAATTCTAAAAATCCCCTTGAAACAACATATTCTATTTATGGGAATGGAGGTATAATTATAAAAAACAATTTTACCCCAAGTAAAAACATGGTTCGTTTTGGTATGCAGATGTCAATTCCCGGAGAGTTTAACAAAATGACATGGTATGGGAGAGGACCTCATGAAACTATGTTAGATAGAAAAACTGGAGCTGCTATTGGGATATATTCTGGTTTAGTAGAAGAATTAATTACTCCATATGTTAAACCACAAGAGAATGGAAATCGAACTGATGTACGTTGGATTGCTATGACTAATAAAATAGGAAATGGGTTATTAGTATCAGATGTTGGTGGAACTCATCTTAGTACGAGTGCTTGGCCCTATACGATGGAAGATTTAGAATCATCAACACATGATTATGAATTGCCTCGCCGTGAATCTATTACTTTTAATATTGATTATAAACAACAAGGAGTTGGAGGAGATATTCCCGCGATTTCAGCACTTCATAGTAAATATATACTAAATGGAGGTATTAATTATAGTTATACATTTCTCCTAAGAGGATATACTAAAGACATGGGAGATTTTAATGTTATAGCTCAGAAAAAACCACCATTATATTAATAACCGTTAAAGAAGGTTATTAAATTTTGAATTACTTATAATTTTCAGATTATCAATTTATTAGATTCATTAATTATTAAAGAGTGATATTATGGCAAATACCTATTTTACTGGCGTAATCTTAGCAATCTTAGGTGGTGTTGTTAATAGTATTGGTGTTATTTTACAGAAAAAAGTAGTGAACGAAATTCCAAAAGAAAATCGAGATGAAAAGTTTATTAGGACTCTGTTTAAAAGTCCTCTTTGGATTTTAGGATTTATTTTCATAATGGTTTTTAGTGCAATATTTTTTCTTTCTGCTCAAGTTTTCATAGGGGGCGCATTAGTACCTGGTTTAGCAGCAATGGGAATGATTGTTCTTGTGATTGGTTCGATTAAAATAATTGGAGAACAGTTAAAAAAATCAGAAATATTTGGAATTGCATTAATTATTATCGCTATTTTTCTAATTGCATTAAGTGAATTATCAATTTCAGGCGATTTGAGTATTTTTTATGATATTTACTTCAACATAAGAATTACAGTCCTTACAACAATTCTATGCATTTTATGGATGGGATGTCGTATGGCAGGAAAAAAATACAAAAAAGTTGTATTCTTGGCATTTTCAGCAGGACTTCCCTTTGCAATTGGCAATATATGGCTTCAGCCGTTTACGATTTCGATGGGAATGGTGTTCAGTGGTAACGCGGAGTTAGCAGAGATAATTATATTTATCATTTCTTTAATAATAGTAGTACCTACTAGTTTTCTTGGTGTTTTTTTCGTTCAAGAAGCGTTTAAATATGGAGATGCTAGTAAAATCAGCCCAATTCAGCAAATGCCTATCCAAATTGTACCAATTTTTCTCTATTTTGTTGTATATTTGAAAAATCCTCCAAACTTCTTATCTATAATCTATATTACTATTGGTCTTATACTCATATTAATAAGTGGATTTCTATTGGCTCAAAAACAAGCAGCACTTGAGGCTATTGAATAATAAATAGTCTCTTTACATCAAATTTAACAAGATTATTAAATAAAATTTAACTTAAAATTATACTTAATTAACATTTCTAAGAAATTGGTGTTTGAATGGCTCGTCCTCTATGGTTTGTTAAATTACTCAAAAAAACATTTCCAAATATCAAACTAATTGCTAAATTAACTAATTTACCCATTCTTGGTTTTATTTTTGATTATCTACTTTTTAGAGATGATGATATAATATATCTTCCTCAAGATAGAACAAATGAAGTAGGTAAAGCTTTAGGTGACTTCAGTGAAATTGTTTTACCTTCTCAAGTACTAAAATATTTTATTGAGAAAGTTAATAATCATTGGATTATGAATTTCTGCATTTGTAGATCAAGCATGAAGTGTGAAGATTATCCAATTGATTTGGGTTGTCTTTTTCTTGGAGATGCTGTACTAGGTATAAATCCACAATTAGGAAGGTTAGTTTCAAAAGAAGAAGCTCTGGCACATTTAAAAAAATGCGAAGAAGCAAGATTAGTTCACATGATTGGTAGAAATCGGTTAGATGCCCAGTGGCTTGGAGTTAAACCTGGAGAAAAACTTCTTAGTATTTGTAATTGCGATCCTTGTTGTTGTTTATGGCGTGTATCTCCATTCTTATCTACTAAGATTGGTCGGAAAATCAAGAAAATGCCAGGAGTAAGTGTAAGAGTAACAGATAGATGTAAAGGGTGTAAAATATGCACCAAAGGATATTGTTTTGTTGATGCCATACATTTTGTTAATGAAAAAGCTGTCATCAGTAAAGAATGTCGGGGTTGTGGACGATGTGTTAGTGTATGTCCTCATGAAGCAATTGAGATAACGATTGATGATCAGGATTATGTAAAAAAATCTATTAAAGAGTTAGAGCACATAATTGATGTTGGTTAATCTTGAAGAATCAAGATTTTTCCTTCCAAAAGAAATTCTTTAATTTTAAATTATCTACTCTTGTTCTCTCTTTTAATGCCGATACAGCTTGAACAGTTTCTTTAATTGAATGAAATACAGGTATATTCGCAAGTTCTAATGATTCTATTATCAATGAATACTTTGGAACATATGGAACAAAACACACGAGAGGTTTATTTTTATTTGATATAATATTCGCAACCCTTCTTCCTATTTGAAAGGATATATTTGGCGGATAAGGAAGTAATAGTAATATTATACATTCTATCTTTTCTAAATCTGACAAATAGCGAATTATATTTTCAATATCTGTGTCTAATACAGAACCGGTTAAATCAATGGGATTATTGAATGATGCTATTTCTCTAGCAACTGGATTCATAAGCTCTTTTAAATTTCTTTTTTCTTGCGCTGAAAATCGAACAGCATTCAATCCATATTTCTTTAACATGTCCGAGGCAAGTACAGCATGTCCTCCAGAAACAGAAACTATTGCCACATCGCCATTAGTTATTACATTTTCTCCAAATGGGTTTCTTCGTTGTGATAATACATCATATACCTTTAGACTTGTCAATAACTCTCTTTCAGAATGTGGCTGAATAATATAATGTTGCCTTAAAGCATTATAAATAATTTTAAAATCCCCTGCTAAACTTGCGGTGTGTGATTGCGTTGCGACTTTACCTTCTCTAGTTTTTCCTCCAAAATATACTATTACTGTATCTTCTGATTGTTTTGCTAGCTGTAAGAATTCTCTTGCTTTACCTTCTTTAAATCCTTCTAAATAAAAAGCTATATTTAATGTATCTGGATCAACTTGACTGAAGTATTCTAATAACATTACTTCATCTACAACAGCACGATTTCCAATAGAAACCGCAGTAGACACACCTATATTTCTTTCATTGAACTTAACAAAAAATTGATCGACAAGTACTCCCCCACTCTGGCTTATCAATGCTACAGAACCTTTTGGGGGTTTTGTGATACGTTCTGTAGGTAGAAAGATTGTATCTACGAGGGGCGGAGCATAAACTCCAAGGCAGTTAGGACCTAATACCGCTATATCATTATCAAATGCTATTTTTACTAACTCCTCTTGTCTCTTTTTACCCTTTCCCCCAATTTCAGCAAAACCGCCACCAATTATTACTGCTGCTGGAATTTTTAAATCTGCACAATCTTGGATATATTCTAAAGTATCATCAGGACTTACAGCAATCACAAGAAGATCTGGAATCTCTGGTAATTTGTCTAAACGTTCATATAATTGGATGCCCTCTATTTCTCCAGCGTTAGGATATATTCCATAAACCTTTACCTCCATTTCAAATTCATTCTTTAACAATATTATTCTTCCAGAGCTTAAGGGATTTTTTTTACTGATACCTACAACACACATAGACTTTGGCTTAAATAGCTTTTCTAATTCCATGTTACTCCCATGTCTCTCTTGTTATTTATAAAATTATTATGTGAGTGAATCTATTAATTAATTCAATTTAATTATAATAATTCTATTTCAGTAGTATTTTTTCTTCCTATAAAACTTCGTGTCTAATTATTTATTAAGTTAAAAGTCGATTAATATCAATAATAAAATTTTAAAACAAATAATTACGTGATATTTTTGAGCGAGAATGAATCAAAAACGGGAAAAATTGCTGCGCTTTTTAGTTTTGGAAATATGGCAGACATTGTGGCTTACCAATCCTTTATACTTTTAATTTTTACATTCTATTATTCAGTAGTGGGTATTTCTATTGGACTTATTACATTAGGTTATATTATTTGGTCAATATGGAACGCTTTTAATGACCCATTCTTAGGGTATTTTTCAGATAAAACTCACACTAAATGGGGTCGCAGAAGACCGTGGATTATGGTAGCTTTTATTCCATTATCTATAATAATGGTATTCTTATTCACACCTCCTTTATTAATCGGAATTGCTGATCAAATTAGTAATTTCATATATTTCTTTATAGTGATTATTATTTTTGAATTCTTTTACACTATGTTCAGCTTAAATGTGACTTCAATGTTTCCTGAGGTTTTTATTTCTGAAAAAGACCGAACGCTCGCAAATAATATACGCAGCGTTTATACGATAATAGGATTAATTGTTGCTTTTATTCTACCGGGATTAATTATTCCAGATTTCACAGATCCAACATATCTTACAGAATTTATAATATTTGGAGTAATTGCGGGTATCGTCGTAACTATGTGCGCGATAATTTTCTTAAAATTTGGCCCTAGAGAGAAAGTTGAATTTCAAGACGATTACAAAACCTCTTTCAAATTTTTCGAGGCTATGAAATTAAGTGTTAAGAGTAAGTCATTTAAATGGTATATCCCAGCAGAAATCGCAAATTGGTTTGTTTATGGCATGTTACCTACAATTGTTCCGTTATATGCTAAATTTGTGTTAAATGCTGAAGGAATTTTAACTTCTCTACTTTTAGGATTAACATTTATTTCAGCTGCTATATTTATGACAGTCTTGTGGAAACCACTAGTACGAAAAATTGGGAATAGAAAATCATGGATGATCTCCATGTCAATTTGGTTAGTATCTCTAATCCCTCTAATGTTTATCTCGGATTTTATCTCAGGCGTAATCGTATTCTTTCTTTTGGGGGTTGGCTTATCTGGATCTCTATATTTTATTGATCTAATTGTTGCCGACATAATTGATGAGGATGAAATAGCCACTGGTGTTCGCAGAGAAGCCGCATATTATGGAGTAAATTCCTTTTTTATGAGATTTTCGAATATTTTAGTAATTTTAGCAATAAGCTCCGTATTTTCTACAGTTGGATGGCAAGTTTTTGAACCTACTCTTGTAACAAACACGGTTCGCTTTGGATTAAGATCCTTAATGGTTATATTTCCGGCTATAGCGTTAGTTGTTGGAATATTAAGCATTTACAAATATCCATTAGACGGAGAAAAATTAAGGAATGTAAAAGCGCAATTAGTAGAGCTACATGAACAGAAGAAAGTAAAACTCTAATTTCTTTCTATTTTTTTAATTTTTCTGAGGAATCATCCATTTTGATTGATGGTTTTAATTCTTCTTCCAAAACTAATAGCTATTATGACAATTTTGAGTATTAAAATACCAAAAAATAATCCAAATTCAGAGAGTACTATTTAATCGCACCTGTTAATTTTAAAATTGGATTTATAAATTATCGTACTTTAATATTTAAATGCTAGATTTATGACTTTTTAAGCTTTTTCAAATTATTTATTCCAATAGAAATTCGTTTTAAAATTTCTTCAATTTCTTCCTTTTTTACAATTAATGGAGGCATAATTATATGAGTATCCTTTTTATTTCCACAGTAATTAAGAAGAATTCCCTCTTTTATAATTGAAACCATACCCAATAGACTATCTTCTTCCTTATAAAATTCTAAACCCCACATCAGCCCCCTTCCTCTAGCTTCTTTGATCATTTCGGAATGTTCTTCTACAATCTCTTCCAAACCTTTACCAAATAGCTTCCCCATCTCTTTCACATTATCTAAAAATTTAGGATCGGATTGTATATCTAACATCTCAAGAGCAATAGCACACCCTAGATCAGAACCTCCAGTAGTAGAAATGTGAATAAATGGGTCTTCTTTGAAAACTGCTTTTTCTATAAAAGGTTTATAACTACAAGTTGATAATGGATATACTCCAGAACTCATCCCCTTTCCGCATACAATAAAATCTGGTACTACTTTCTCATTAGGATACATTCCCCCATAAACAGCCCAAAATTGTCCAGTTCGACCTAAACCTGATTGAACTTCGTCGTTTATCATCATTACTCCCTTTTCATCACAAATTTCGCGAACTTCAGAATAATAGCCTTCTGGAGCAATTAAAACACCTGCTGTAGCCGGAATTGTTTCTAAAATGACACAAGCAATATCTTCAGTTACAACATTTCGCATAGCCTCAATATCTCCATAAGGGACCTGCTTAAATTCAGGAAAATTCCACAAAAACGGATCTTTGAAATCTGGATCTCCCGTCAGTAAAGCAAACCCAGTATGTCCATGATAACCTCCAATTGCAGAAACACAACCGCGTCTTTTTGTATACGCTCTTGAGAATTTAATAGCAGTATCTATTGCCTCCCCTCCACTAACTCCAAAAGTAGTTTTACTAATGTCTCCAGGCATTAATTCTGCTAGCTTCTTTCCTAAAAGAGCCCTTTGTTCTGATAAAAGCATGTGGTCCCCTAAATCTAAACCTCCATCTAAAGCATCCTTGAGACACTGAACGATTCTTGGATTTCTATGACCTAAATTAAAAACACCACCAGATGAGCGACAATTATATAATTCCATTGGGGGATCTCCGAGTCTTGAACCTTCTAATGTTTTAAATTTAATACCATTTCTTTCGCCCGGTATTACTCCCAATCCAAATCCTTTAAACATTCGAACTTTAGGACCATTTACATGTTTTGAATACAATTTTAGTAATTCTTTTTGAGATAAGGTACCGATATATTTTTTCTTAGGATTCATATTCATAATTTTAATAAAACGTGTAAAAATATTTTAAAATTTTGAAAGTAAACAAAAAGAAGAAATATATGATAAATCAATATTTAAAATAATTTATTGATAGAAAATAATTCAATAATAGAAAAGAAAAAAGAAAATTAGAAAAATCGTTAAAAAGCTCTGCCAGAATTATGATTCGGTTATACTCCTCCCCTAAAACTCATAACCACACTTTTTGCATACATGTTTTTTTGCGTACATTGGGATGTGTCCGACGTAGGAGAGTACCTTTTTCTTATCTTCTATGACCTTGATTTGCCTCCCGACAGCTCCGCACATTGGGCAGGTAATTCTTTCATCGCTGGCGAACCCTCCTGCACCTATGTCTGGTGGTTTCAAATCTTCTAACTCAGATTCTACTTCATGAAGGTGTTCTGATGCCGATTCTATAACTTGTTCTTTTTCATTGATTCTATCGGTTAATTCTTGGACTTGATTATCCCTCTGTAAAAGTGTGTTATTTAATTCACTTAATTGCGAATTTAATTGAGTAATTTCGCCTTGAGCTGTTGTAAGTTTAGAATTTAATTCTTCAACTTGTGAAGATAGGTTATTTGTTTCTCCGTCTTTTGCAGATAGGGAATTATTTGCTTCATTTAATTGTGTTTCTAAACTTGAAGCTTTTTCTTTAGTAACCTCTAACTCTGATGTTAAACTTGCTATTTTTTCTTCAGATTCAGAAATTTTTGCTTCTTTAAGAGCCAAGTTGTTCTCCAGATCGTCAGCTTTAGATTTAAACTTTGCTAATTCTTGCTTAAGGTCAGTATTTTCAGTATTCAAATTTTTAATTACTTCTTGATCATCTAATTTAGTCTTTTCAAGGTCATTTTTAGATTCTGTTAACTGATTTTCAGTTTGTTCAAGTTTGGATTGAGTTTCATCGAGTTCATTCATGGAATCGGCAAGTTTATCTTTTAATTTAGTTAATTCATTTTTAGTTTCAGTTAATTGTTTTTCTAAGTCATTAACTTTAGCTCTGAGGTCCAGTAAGAATCTGCCTTCAACCGACATTTTCTTAGAGGGTTTTTCTTCTGCTTTTGCCCAGTCGATACTAATTATATTTCACCTTGTTCAAATTTTTTTGTATTTTGAATTGATTTTATGAATTAAATTTGTTAATAATATATAAATCATGAGGTAATAAGTTTTTAATTATTTTTACTTTTAAGATTCAATTGCAAGAATTAAATATGATGATTTAATTATTTTTAAAATTATAATATATTATAAAGAAATCATAATTGAAGTTTGATTAACACAATGGAAAATACAAATGATTCACAATTCAGAATCGAATATATTTCGACTTCCGGAGTGTATAAAACCCCATTTACACTAATTGTCCTCTTACAATTGTTTGTTGGATGGATGGTAGTAATTTTAATTAATTTATGGTTTTATAATGATCTCTATTTTCTTCTCACAGGAAAGAGATTTCTATCATTTATCTTAATTGGTCAATGGTGGGAATGGTTTCTACTTCCTTTGAATATTTATGGCAATCTTTTGTTATTTGCCTTTTCAATTATTTTGTTTTCAACAGGTATATTTAAAATTTTAAATAGACTGTATCCTCCAAAAGAAGGAGTTTTTGAAAGAGGTAGTAAAGAATGGAAGTATACCCATCGAAGATTTTGGACCGCTTATTTTCCAATTTGGTTAGCAAGATCATTACCGTTGCCTTGGTCCGATATTTTTGTTTATCGTCTTTTAGGAGTTCGTATAGGCAGAAATGTTGTTGTTTATGAAGGCTATATAGATCCTGAATTTGTGGAGATTGAAGATTATACCATGACTTCACTTAACATTTGTATATTTTCACATCTAATATATCAAGATAAAATTTTAATCAAGAAGGTAAAAATAGGGAAAACTTGTATTGTTGGGCCTCAAACCATAATTAGTCCTGGGACTATACTTCAAGATGGAGCTATTTTAGGGGTAAATAGTTATACATGGGTAAACCAAGTGCTAGAAGGAGATTTAATTCATGTGGGAACACCAGTTAGTAAGACACTTCAAATCCAATCGGTTGAAGATTCTCAAAAAAAAGTAGAGAGAATAAAAAGTGATTCAATGGGGGAAATTGATATAAATAGTAAAAATAAGAGCGGAGGGAGTAGGTAACAAAATGTTTCAACCAGTAAGTTTAAAAGGAGATTCTCCAACCCCCATAGACGAGAGGTTTAGAAATAAATATCTAATCCTGTATTTTATCATTATTGTTTTAAGTGTAATTCCATGTGTCATATTTGAATATATGTATTTAGGTATTTTCTGGAGAAAAGGAATTTACTTATTATTCTTTTTTCTTATACCACTCAATATCATGGTATTAATCTATATGTTACAATTTAGTGCTATATTAATTTCAGTTCTATTTTTAACCATAGTTAAATTAATTTATCCTCCAAAAGAGGGAAATTTCAACAGAAATGTGAAAGAAAAGGATTATTTTTACTGGAATTTAAGAAATATTATTAAAAAATGGCCACTTTTTATTAACGCATCAAATCCATTTCCTTGGTTCAAAAATCGTTTTACACTCCGATTTTTTGGAGTGAAAATTGGAAAAAATGGAATCCATGATAATAGTTGGATCTCCTCTGAATTTGTATCTATTGGTAAAAATGTCATTATTGGAATGAATAGTACTCTATTGAGTTTTGGAATTGAGCAAGATAAGTTCATTTTAAAAAAAATTGTTGTAGAAGATAACGCTCTAATCGGAGCTAAATGCGTATTATTGCCAGGAACCCATATTAAACACAATACTAAATTATCTGCCCATTCATATACAAATTTTAATGAGGTTTTAGAAGAAAATTCAGTATATATGGGTCATCCTGCAAAATTAAAATAAAACTAAATGAATATGATAGCGGAAAAAAGAGTTGGAATAAAAACAGAAGAAAAAAGTTCTCCAAAAAAGAGATTTGTAATTGTATCGGATACTCATATCAGTCGAGCTAGGGGACCTTTTAATTTACACGCCTTCAATTTAGGTATTGAACAAATAAATAAGATAAAAGACGTTGATCTTTATTTACATCTTGGAGATATTACACAAACCGGTACACTATTAGAGTATGAGTATGCTATGGAGCAATTTAAGAAATTCAAGCCCATTTCTAAATGTCCTTTAATGATCCTAATAGGAAATCATGATGCAATGAATGTTGGATACTTATTATTTGAAGAAATGATTGGGAAAAGGCATTATGAATATGAAGATGATGAAGTATATGTAATTGGAATAGATAGTACTAAACCAGACTTACCTGGTGGAATTATTCATCATAATATAATTGAGGCAGTTAGGAAGAAATTAGAAAAACCAGAAAGGGAGAATAAATTCAAAATAGTTTGTTTTCATCATCAACTAATCCCTATTCCAAATACTGGGAAGGAGAGATCTGCTATTGAGGATTCAGGAGATACGTTACAAATGCTTTTAGAAGCAAAAGCGGATTTAGTTTTGAATGGACACAGGCATACTTCAAATCTATATGCCGTAAGTAGTAGTGATAAAGATTTGTATATCTTTAATGCAGGAACTTTTTCCTGTAATAAAACTAGATATCGAGAATTATTTACTTATGCAATTATAGACATCGAAGAAAATAATCTTACTTTTAAGATAATTCCGATATTAGATTCAAATTCAAAACGTGAAATACATCGGGAAGTTAATTATTATCTTCCACTAGAATTAGAACGGGGGCAAAAATCACTATGTAAGTTTATCCAATTATCACATTCATTAATTAATGAACAATCGGAAAATGAGATAACAATTTTAGATAAAGCTATTGAAACAATAAATAGATTTAAAGACGTGGATTTAGTTGTACATGCGGGAAATGTAACTCAAAATAGTTATAAAGAAGAATTTAGAATAGCGAAAGATAAAATTAGTAAATTAAAGTATCCTTATTTGATTGTACCGGGGTTTACTGATTCGAAACCTCCAGCTTGGGAATATTGGAAACAATATTTTGGTGATTTTGATCCTTTATTTGAGAATGAAAAACTATATTTTCAAGGATTAAACTCTACAACCCGAGATTCTACAGATGGTTTTATAGGGCGAAAAAGATTGAGCAAGTTTATAGAAAAAGTTTTATCTCTGAGCCATCAAAAAATTTTTGGAGTTTGTTGTTTTCATAGCCTAATTCCTACACCTCTAAGTGTATGGAGAACAGAATTAATAGATTCAGGAGACATTCTTTCTCAATTTGCTCGTTCCCAAATTGATTTATGTCTAAATAGTTCGCCAAGTATTTCCTTTAATGTAAAAATTGATCATACTGTGTTTTCTAATGGAGGAAACCTTAGCCCTATACGTTTTAATGAGTCTATTATCGAAATTGAAATTTATAAAAAAGGTAATGTTGTATTAAAGGAATACAACTTAAAAACAGGTCAAGTTAAAATCGTAGGCAATTATAATATAACTATATTTATATAATTGGAAAGCAACAAATCCGAAAAATACTCTAAGTTTAGTATTTCATCTATTATCAATAAAAAATAAACTTATATTTCGGGTATAACACCTTTTAGGTGATCATTAAATTTAAGTTTTTACTCATAGGCGCTTAGAACGGTTTGAACGTAAATACGATCGTTTTCGAGGGTTTTATACCCCATTTTTTTCTTTTTATTACTTTTGATTAAATAACTATATAAGGGGCGTCCCGTGAGATTTGTAAAAGGAATAAATCCGTATTCCACAAGGAAGGTGTGGAGCACGTATAATTTATGTCCGTATTCCTTATCTCTCTGCTTTCTCCCTGCTCCGTTTCTTTTCACTTGCGAATACTTACGCTCTATTTTATTGGTGGTGATGTGTTTTCCCTTAAAAATTTTGAATATGGGTATGAGCATCTGAAACATCCACTTTTTCGCTCCCGCACGCATGGATAACTTATTGGTCTCGAAATTTACGAAAATTTTGGCAGTTCCTTCTTTCTTGAAAGAATCTGATTGGTAAATCTCTAATTTTTGCCGCCATCGTTCGTTCTTTTTTTGCGATGTACTTGCTTTTCGAGGTCTTCCTCTTTTTTTATGAATTTTGCCTTTTATAGACTTGATCTCCCACTTAAACTTAAGCTCGTGCTTATTGCGATAAAATGCCTTCCAATGTGTCATGATCTTAGAATGTAAAAAGTGAGGACCAAGTTTTACATATTTACTGATGATAACCTCTCCACGTTGCTTTTCATTGTGTAATTGGACGACATGTATTACTTTACTACCAAATATTTGTGCAACTGACTTATAGGAAGGCTCTCCATCGGTGATGAGAATTTTAAGTTTTTCTCTACACGCTTCAGGGATTTTATGGAATGCCTCAAGAATGGATTTTTTGAGGTCTCCTTCATTTGCGGTTCCAATAGAAAGGGTTTCATAATCATTGTTGATAAATACAATTTCTATATCAGAATTACCTCGAGAACCCAAATATGTCTCATCCCCTAATATTACTCCCCTTGGAAGTGCTTTTAATTTCTGCTCAATTATCTCCGAATTTTGTTGAAAAACTTGTGAAACAAACGATTTTTTAAATTGGGATAACTTTTGTTGAGGAATTCCCCATCGTTTCGCCACTCCAGTGAGCGGATACTTTAAATTAAATAGCTCGTAAAGGATCATTTTAATCATTTGTTGATAAGATAATAAATTCCACATTTCAATATCCGTTCCAAACCGTTTCCCGCATTTAGAACATATAACTCTATGCTCTCTTTTATATTTTAGATTGTTGAACCCATCCCATGCGAGAGAGCCTAAATGAGTGCACATTATTTGAGATGTTGATTTTGAATTCAGTTTTTGTGTTCCAGAAAAAAAATTTATAGGTATCTTTTCGTCTATATTAGGATAAATTGTCATTTAAATTCACCAATTTTTTATCTCTACTTAATACTGGGGAGAACTCCTAAATTAATATTTTCCTTGAGGTTGAGAGCCCCCCCGGCATAAACATTGATAGCTTACTGGATAAAAAAATGATAAATCCAAGAGTTTAAATGATATCAATCTAAATTTTTACTAAATAAGTAAAAGAAAAAGAATTTGGTTATCACCTAAAAGGTGTTAATACCTATATTTCATATTTTTTTTATAAAAATAAAGAATACGCTTTAAATAAATAATTATTATGAGATTTCTAGTATTTTGAGGGTCTTTCTATGGCTAATGTGAAATTACACTTATTAAATATTTTTCAACTTAGAATTAATAAAAAATCGATAGATTATGAAGGAAAGACTGTTGGAGATATTATATCTCAATTTCTAAAGGAAAATAAAGATAAACTTGATGCTGAATTATTGAATAAAAACAAAAAAAAATTTATTACTCACATTCTTATATTATTGAACGGGCGAAACATTAAATATCTTAAAAATTACAAAACACGCCTCAAAGACGGGGATAAACTTTATCTGTCTTATGCATTAGCAGGTGGCTAAAAAGATTGCTTTTTTAAACGTTAAGCTTAAATATTATTATCATCTTATTTTTTTACTAAAAGCGATTATTTATTAGGAGTTTTTAATATTGAATAATTTAGAAGAAGATTCATTAAAAACTAAATAAAATCTAGATTTGGTGATTTATTATAACAAAAAAGATTGGTGTAATGGGCTTAGATAATGCGGGTAAGACCAGTATCATAACAGCAATAACAAGACGCTTCGGTTTTGAAGAGGATATTGCTAGATTAACACCGACAAGAAGGATTGCTCGTGATTCTTTCAAGTTTTTAGGAATTGAATTTACAAGGATGGATTTTGGTGGTCAGAAACAATATAGGGAAGAATATTTAAAACATCCTGAAAAATATCTAATGGGAACAGATTTACTATTATATGTCATAGATGCTCAAGATTTTAACCGATATATCGAATCTATTGATTATTTAGAGGAAATCTTACTTTTTTTTAAAGAAGAGCAAGAGGATGTTCCAATATGTGTTCTATTTCATAAATTTGACCCTCAACTTGTAGAGGATAGAGAGATCAATAAACGAATTCTTACATTAAAGCAAGCTTTAACAAGATATTCAAATGCTTTTGATATCTTTTTCTTTGAAACAACAATTTTCGATATAAAATCTATTATGGATGCTTTTTCAAGCGGATTATCAATGTTATTTGAAAAAGTGGAGATGGTATCTCATTTATTTTCTGAAATCAGTAATAACTATAACACTATTTTAATTGCCTTATTTGATTTTAAAGGTATTACGATCGGAGAATACTACCGCCCTCATCTTCACTTAAAGGAGAAACTAAAGATATATGAAAAGTATATTGAATTGCAAAAACGAGTTGTTGTTGAGAATAGAAATTTATTAGAATTTTCTGATAAATTCGATAGTGGAGAGCGATTTTCAGGTATAATTGAAGTTCTTAATTTTGGGAAAATGGAATTCTTTTTATTATTCATAATTGAAGAGGACAAAGCAGATTTGGGAAAAACAATTACACTATTAGACAAAATTGAAGCTGCTAAACCTCAAATGGAGAATTTAATTCTGCAGATAATTCAGTAAATTGTAAAAAAACGCAGATGGAGGGAATCGAACCCCCGCGCGCTTACGCGCACCGGCTTTCTTGATCATCATTAATGACGCTCGAGGCCGGCGTCTTACCAGCTAGGCTACATCTGCTCCAAGTAAAGTAAAATATGTTAGTTTCTTTTCATAAGTTACTTTAATGATCTTAAAACCCTATGTATATAAATTTATTTTCTTTCTAAATCAATAAAATAAAATTGTATAATTATCTTAAGAATAAAAGATAATAGACGATAAATTGTTACTTTTAAGATGAAGGAATATAAATTCTTAATTTTAAGGATGGATCAAGCAATTTGATTAAACCTTCTTCTTCATATTGCTTTAAAAGTAATTTTACCGTCGATATTCTTATATCATACCTCAATGCAATATCAGTTGCTAAAATTGTTTTCTTTTTCAAGATAGCTTCCTTCATTTCTTTTTCTAGATTCTTAGGAATAAAAGCATCTCTCTCAACAACATTTATTTTCTTTGTTCTTCCGTATTTTCTTCTAAGATTTAGTGTAGTTTTTCTAATTATTCGCTTTTCTTCTTTCTCCGACACGAAAAATCACTTTATATTTATTAAATTTTATAGAATATTAGTTGAATGAAATTATAAATATTTAAAATTTAATAAAATTTTTGATTTATTATTGAAAATTTAATTTCAGCGTTGAATAGCTGAGTAAAATATTAAAATTTATTAGAATTTGAATAATAAATACGATTTTAACGTTAAAAGGAAAAGACCAGAAGAAATATATAGCAAAGTCTCAGATTACTTTAAAGGAGAAATCCTAGAACAATATGCCTCCTCAAAAAGTATTGTGAAAATACAAGAAAAAATTACGATCAGAGCTTTAGAACTTTTAAATCTTAAAAAAAAAGATGCATTAATCTTAGACGCTGGTAGTGGCCCTGGTTTTACTGCGATGTATTTAAATGAGATAGGATATAAAGCAGTGGCTATTGATCTTATTTCTTCATTCTTAAATTATTATGATATAAAAGAATTAAATCCAATTATATCAGATATGTGTTTTCCCCCATTTAAACCACTCACTTTTGATGCTATTATCTCTATTTCTGCATTACAATGGATATATAGAGACATTAATAATGAACAAATGAAAAATATGTTAATAAATTTGTCTAAATCCTTTTTTCAGATCTTAAAGCCTGATTCCCGAATTATAATTCAATTTTACCCTAAAAATAAAGAAATTATGGAGAACATTGGTAAAATAATTGTAAATAATACATGTTTTAAAGGAAACTTCATAATAGATAATCCAAATAGTCCCAAAAAGAGAAAAATTTTTCTCTTATTAAGCAAGGAAACATAAAAACATAAATTATTTTGATAAATACAAATTATCCTACCTATATCTATGAAAAAAAATTAATTCTGTAACCATAATATTTTATTTGAAGTCATTTATAATATTTTTAAAAATTTATTTATTAAAATTATAAAAATTAAGTGATTACATGATTGGTAAAAAAAATCTTAAAACAAAAATGAGAACAATATTGCTAATTTCAATGATGCTATTTATAAGCAATACAGTAATTCTTTCTTCCTTATTTTTAAATCTTTCACCTACTACGGATATTATAAAAGAAACTGACGATCCATCAAATGATTTGAATGAGTTTGATTCTATTAAAGGTCTAAAGGGAAGTGCTTTTGGTAATGCACCTTGGTGGAATAGTAATTATGAGTATCGAATGTTAATCAATATAACTAATTCAAATCTTTTTGAAATTAAAAATTTTGCAACAAATATCACTTTTTACTATACAGATTTAGTTTCAGCTGGCAAATTACAATCAAATTTGAATGATATAAGGATTGTAGACAAAAATGGTATAGAAAGTAGTTATTATGTTGTGAAAGATTATCCAAACTCTGGATATGCAACAGTTTATTTTGATACAAATATATCAGCAAGCTCAATCGAAACCGATACATATTTATATTTTGGGAATCCATCTGCATCAAATGCAGAATCAATTCTTCCTTCTGAAAGCTTCGGTTGGATAAAAAATGGGGATTTTGAGTTAGACATCGACATAAGTGATAAGTTTGAACCTTATGGATGGTATTTCTCACACAATCCAGTTGAAGAGATAAAGGGTGTAGGAAATCCAAGTCCAACCGAGTATAATAGTTCAGCTACTAGCATTCAATTATTTGTAAACAAGCTAATCAGTAAAAGCGCACAAGCTGGAGGAGAAAGGGTTGCTCAAGGAAATTATTCTTATAAATGGGGTACACCTGATACTACTCTTGCAGGAGGAAATATCAATGATTATGCTGGAACCTTTTTTACTTATCCTTTTATTGTTCCAACTGTAACAGGAGCAGGTATATCATTACAATTTTTCCGTAATATTCGAACATTTAGATTTGAAGAACCAAAAAATCCGGATGGTATAGATAAGGATGGTTATTTCATAAGGATTTTAAATGGTTCGAATACAGTTTATAGTACTGATCCCGATTTACATGACGACGACGATATTAGTCATATATTATTTTCAAATTATGCTGAAGCATATGATGGTCATGCTTATTATAATCCATCATCGAAGAAATGGACTGATGACACAATGCTTAAAGACTTCCCAGCACATACTTTAATAAATGATACCAAATCAGATACATCTGCAGATGGTGATTTAACAGGATACACTGAAATAGATCTTACACCTTATATGGGTAAAGCCATATTTTTTGAAATAGGAGTTTGGGGTGATGAATCAAATGCATTACGAAAGAAAAAAGATGCTTTTTTCCAGGTTGATAATTTAGCATTTAATTATACCTTAACTACTGTAATAAATGATATACAAGCGAGAAAATCAGATGTAACAGTAATAGCGAGGGATATTGATGGTCGACTTGTTCCTAATGCTGAAATAATAATTATTAATGAAACTTCAGATACTATCGTAGTTTCTGGATTAACTTCAGGATTAAATGGTTCAGTATCATTTTTGCAATTGCTTAACGGGGAATACAATGTTACCGCAAATTATACTGTAGGATCTAAAGAAATTGTAGTTGCAGGCAGTATGGAACAATTTAATGGAACGGCGTATACAGTTATATTGACATTAGATTTATGGACTATCGATTTTGAAATTGTAGACTGGGACGGAATACCTATGAATCTAGGTACTATTGAAATTTATGAAGATGATTCCGAGAAGGTTTCTGTAATGAACTTGACGTTGGATAACGATGGGATGGGAACTTTCCGTTGGTGGAATACCGCAGATTATTACATCAAAATACATTATGATAATAGTGATTATGTTGGTAGTCCTATTCTGCTTAATACATCCTACATTTATAGGAACAAATATTCTAAAAGTGGAAATAAATTTCAAGAACAGACATTACTGGTAAATAATACTAATCTAGTCCCAAAAGGAGAGAGTATTTTTTCTGTAAGTGAACGAGTATATACAAATGGATCGTTATCAGAATTTGGGAACAAGAGAATTATAAAATTTAATGTAACTTTAGCAGAAATGATTGATCAACTTTCTAATATTTCAATTTATTATATCGATAGAGATAATTCTACGGGAAATGGAAATGAAAATTTATTATACTTTAAGGAATATAGCCCCGGTACTACTAGTGACTTAATAGGATTAGATATTCCTCTTATAGAAAACGCAAAATTAGAGAGTGAAAGCTTTGATGTTTATGGGTTGTTAATTGAAGTTAATGGACTTAACTTTTCTTCCCAATGTAATGGAACTATTACAGTTAGAACAACAGAAACTTGCAATGTTTTTAATCGAACTCATTTAGCTAGATTGGATATGCGAGTGATAAGGGATGAAAGTGGTGTAGAAGTTCCGTATCCTGCTTTAATAAAAATTACAGACAATTTTACTGGATCGCCAATTGTTAACTTAACGACAAACTTAGGAAGAGATGGATATGCTTATGGAGCTATTAATGATATACCATTTTGGTTTTTAAAAGATAGAACATATAATATTTCAATCAATTCACTCAATGAGACTAATGTAAAATTCAATGTTACTTACTTATCTCCACCTAATCAATGGAAACTTACTGAAACTCACTGGTATAATTATACTTTATATGGAAACGCTAGTATTACGTTTAGCCTCATTTTCACAGAAGAAGTGAATCTCACATCTTTCTATACTGCATTTTTTAATGCTTCAAGTATAACAGAGGTATTATGGAGTAACAATATGAGTTTTTCAGTAAATTTTTTAATAACTGATGATGAGGGAGCAACGTGGGATGATATTACAGATCCAAGTGCAAGTTGTACAATATATATCAGAGAAGCAGGTGAAAGTACAATTCTTCTTTCAGAACCAATGGTACGAGGTGTAGGATCGGCAAATTTCACAGTAACTCTTAATTCAAGTCAATTATCAGCGGGAAATGACGCAAAGTATTACACAGTCACCATTGAAGGAATATATCCCGGATATCCAGACCCTAGTGATCAAAATTTCTTAGTAAAAGTAAAGGCTATACCGACTACGATTAAATCTTATGAATATAGCCCATTTATAGAAATGCAAACGTTTGAAGCAGATTTTAATGAATTGATTAATATTAGTGTAAAGTACTCAATAGATGATGTATCTGAAAAGTTTATAAAAAATGCCAACTTAGCTTATGAATGGTTAGGTTTAGAATCTGTTGAGATTCTTTTGGATCCTATTTATGATGGTTACTTCACATTTACTATTAATTCTTCAGATGCTATAACTATAGGTTTAAAAACAATCACAATTTCAGCAATACTAGAGAATTATACTTCACAGTCGTTATTAATTTCTCTCATTATTTATGAAAGGACAACAACTCTCAATGGTGTAACTGCCTTAGTCTATATTAATTCGAAAGTATGGGTTGAGGATCCTAATCCTTTTGTATTTATATATAAAGATACAATTACAGGGGACAAGATTGGAAATTTAACTACAGCCACTTATACTTGGGAAGAATTATATCCGAATGGATCTAGAATTCCTGGAGCATCTGGTACTGATATCTTAGTTCATAATAGCGATACAACATATACTTTAGATTTTAGAACTGAAATTAAGTCAATTGGCTTTTATTATTTATATGTTACATTACACAAACAGAACTATAAAGCTAAATCTGCTCTCATTAATTTAGAAATTAAGTCAAGAGAATTTAATTATACAATACCCGCAGAAATAATTATTGATAGCCTTCTCACACTCAGGAGTGGAGATCCTTTAGATCTTGATATGACTCTTCATGATATGACTAGAGATATTCCATTACAAAATGCTACAATTTCAGTGGATTTTCAAAATAAAAACTATTCGTTTTCTGAAGGTGTAAATGGATCTTACTCATTAGAGATAACAGATTACACTCGATTAACCGAGGATGAAACCTCTACTACTTCAACCACGAGTATTATAATTTCTAAAGCAAATTTCACGACACAGATAATTGATATTACTGTTTTACTTAATAACAGAATTTTTAACCTATCAATATCAGAGCCGTTTAGAAATAATCTAATTAAAATAGTATCTGGAGATAGATTATCTTTTGATATCGCACTCAATGATTCTTATGATGATTCACTAATAACAGATGGGACGGTAACCATTTTTATCGGTGGTGTAGTATATGAAGATCTCAGCATTATGAATAATGGAGATGGGACTTATACTATTACTTTTCTCTCATATCCAGAAGCGTTTACTTCGTCAAAAACTCTTTCTGGAGAAATTATAATCCAAAAGACTAATTTTAAAACCGAGAGAATACCAATTACAATTGAGATAAAAATGACGGAGATACTTCCAGGAATGCCAACATTTTACTTTATTTTGATAACTTTATCCATAATCGGAATTTTAGGAAGTGCAGTGGGATATCGAGTTATTCAACAAGCTAGGATACCTAAACATGTGAAGAAAATTAGGAAAATAAAGGGTATAATAAAATCTAAGAAGACGATAGAGGAATTGATTTCCGTTCCGTCAAAAGAGCAAATGATAGCTAAAATATTTGGAAACGATTGGAAAGAGATCGGTCTTTCACTTGATGAAACATTGGGCATACAAGATTTAAAATCTAAAAAATTAGCGCTAAAAGGTAAAATTTCTAAGGAAGGAGGTGTAGATTAAAAATGCCAATTGGATTAGTTATAATGAGATGGGATATTAAAGTTAGTACTGAAATTCTTGCTAAATACCCTGAAGAACTTATTATTGGCGATGAAACTTTAATGCAAATCTATGCAGCACATGAATATACAGGGGAACCAGGAATGATTAGTCTATTAGTAGGTCCACTTAATATTGCTTCATATTATACAGGTCGAGAGAAGCCTCTTTATATCATTTTACTCCTAAATTTGGATGAGGATGCTGATGCTTATGAAGGAGGATTATCGGATATTTCACGGGTTATTTTCCAAAATTTCGAAGATGAAGCTTATTTAGAAATGATTCCCTTCCTGTTCCAACGACTATCTACTTATCCTACTTTAAATGAAGAACAAAGTTTAGCTATTACGTATTTGGATGGTGTAAATCGATTAATAATTAATAGACTTAGAGAAGAAGGCGTGATTACTAAATCTGAACTAAAAATATGGCTAAAAGATAGATATAGAGAGGGATTTTTTGACGTAGATGCGATTTTGATGGAATTAATTAAAAAGGAAATCATTAAAGAAACCTCAGTAAAAGGAATGCCTTCTGAATTAATCTTTTTAATCAATGATCTTTTTATGATTCGAAGGCCTCCAATTAAGTTACTCGGGAATCCAGTGGAACGTGGACTACCTGAAAGGTTTGTTGAAGAATATAATGTTGCTGTAAAGAATTTTTTTCAAAAATATCGCCCATCAGAGGAAGATCATATCAAGATTTTAGAGCAAGTTATTGCTGACCCCCAAATCTATGAAATTTTGAAACTTTTAAGAATTTCAATAGTTACAAAAAACGTTTTGGAGAAACTTAGAAAAAAGGGAGTAGATGACATTGATGGGGGTTTAAAAAAATTATGGGATAATCAAATGATTCACGTATTTCAAGACACGAAGGGAAATGAGTATTATGCTTTACTTACTGATTTTTATAATTCATTACTCTATCCTAAATACATGTTAAACACAATTATTCAGCAATATGGGGTAAAATCAAAATCAGAGGGTGTTTTGATTGAATATCTAAACGTTCTCGATGATAATTATCGAACTACAAAACAAGTTACTGAAGTAGAAGAAGAATAAAACTCAATTTTTTTTTAATTTTTTTTTTGTCAAATTTATAAGAAATAGAAAAATTTATAGATTGGTTAAATATCCTTTCAATTTCTTAGCTTTTTCATAAAATTCCTTATAAAGGTTATCATCTCCTAATTCAAGACATAAATCAGAGATTTTTTCAAAATATTCAGCAGTTTGAGCAATATCACCATTTTCTAAGCTAACTTTTGCTTGATGAATTAGCTGATCTCTCTCAAATAAAGGTTTTAATAAGGGAGAAGCATTAGTACTAATCTCTAAGATATCTGCAACTATTTGGATCATTTTATCTCGATTATCTGGATCAATAGCGACCATTGAATATGTTTTTAACCCAAGGATCTCTTCAATTTTTTTAGCATTTAAAGCGTCAGGTAAGTCCTGTTTATTTCCTATTATAGCTGTGTGAGCATAGGGGGCACGTTGTTTTATTAATTCAATAAAAAATCTACTCTTTTCCACGTTTTCTAATGTAGAATCAGTAATGATGAGAACTGCATCACTGCCGAGAATAAAATCATTCCATAAATAACTAAATTGTTCTTGTCCTGCAAAATCCCATAAATGAAAATATAACTTTCCGATTTTGATCGTTGAAATTTTGCCTGTTATTGTGGGAATATGTACAGAAGGAATTTCAGTAGCACAAATTAGTTTTGTGGATGTTGTTTTTCCTACTCCTGAAAACCCAACTAAAGAAATCTTTGTTTTAAGATTGCGATGAATGGAATCCATTATAGGATCAAGCAATTCCATGAGAGAAGGATCAAAATTTTCTATATTATCACCAAATGTATCTAAAAATTCTTTTTGTAAGGATGCTAATTCACGTTTTGTCTGTCTAAGTTCATCGTTAATATCTGTTATAAACATAAACATTAATTCTAATTCCTTATCAAATGAAAAAACTATTTTATATTGAATGTAGTCATAACTGTCGAGTTCAATACCAGTCCCCTTAGAAGAAGCTTCAACAATCTCGTGATACAACTTATTAAAATCCTCTGATTGTATAGCTTTTCCAAAATTTTTGTTATACAATACTATTTCATTCTGACAAATATAAACTTGTCTTAACATATTTTTCAGCCTAAATCTAATGAAAAGATACTAATAAAAAAGTTTTTTAACTTTTTTTAAGAATAAAATCATATCTTTGATATTCTTCTTTGATTCTTCAATCTCAATTAAAATATTTAAATTTTTAGAAAATAATAAACATGAAAGATAATAGAAAGAATTATTTTTTTGGTTTAAATTTGAAATTAACGAATTAGATAAGTGTTTGGGCGCAGTTATTTGCATTTTTTCTTATATAATAAATACACATTTAGCATAAATCGAACTTATTTATCTTCTCTAGTTTATAGAATATTTTACAATCAAATAAGATCACATATCAAGAAAAAATGGAATTCTTTCTGTGTTTATTAGATTCTAAACTGATTTTTATAATAACAAATTCTAAGATTTGTATGAGCATTCTGAGATAATAAAAAGTTAAATACTAAAATTTGCATATTTAATGATAATAACTATTTATTTTTGAATAAACATTTTAAAAAAAATTTTTAACAAATTGGTAAGTAAAAATGAAAAGAATAAATAAAACAACAAAAAAGGTAATTTCTGTAACATTAGTATTGATTTTCTCGATGAGTTCGATTTTACTGTTATTTCCATTAAACCCTACTATTTCAGAGAGCCTCAACCAATTTGAGAGCGAGGAAAAGTCAACTGAAATGAAATCACCATCTCTTAGTATTATTGGAGAAGATGAATGGTGGAATAGTACATTTTATCATAGACAGCTAATTAATATTACAAATCCTTACGGTGAAGCCTTTACTAATTTTATAGCAAATATTACTTTTAATTATACTACTCTAGTTTCTGATGGAAAAATGAATGAGAGTTTGAAAGATGTCAGAATCGTAGAAAATGGTATCTTAAGAGATTATTTCATTGAGAAAGATTACCCAGAAAAAGATCTTGCAACTATTTGGTTTGAAACTGATATTTCAGCCGGCCCAAATAAAAAAGAACTAGATACTTATTTGTATTATGGAAATGAAAATGCCAGCTTCGCTTCTAGTTACTTAATGAGTAAAAATCCGGATGGTTTAATTTGGTACAAATTTGAGGGAATTACCAATCAAAAAATAATAGATATTATGGGGAACTATAATGCAACAGTAAAAGGTAATCCACAAATCATTGGTGGAGGACAACAAGCTGTTGGAGATAATTGTCTTGAACTTGACCAAAATGATGGCACTAATGATTATTTAGCAATAGAAAATAAATATTATCAGGGACATAATCAAATTCCCGAGTTAACTATATGTGTATGGTATAAAACATCTGAGACTACAGGAACTTGGACTAATAATTGGGCTTTTTTTGATTTTGATAGATCAGAATATTTTAACTTTTTTATTAGACCTGACAATGGTAGACTTGGATTTTCATCTGCTGCAGCTCCAGCTTATAATAGCTATAATGATCAGGTAACCACCACTCAAAATTTGAATGATGGTTCATGGCATTTTGGATGTGCTAAATATGATGGAACGGATAAATATCTATATCTTGATAATGGAGTAGAAGATACGGGAGCTAGAGCACTTGACCCTCATAATGGAAATCCAATTGGTGTTGGTGATGATGCTGACTATGGAGGAACTGAAAATAATGATGATCCTAGGTACGGGTTTATTGGTGATGGTTCTGAAGCTACATCCGAAGATGGCTCAAGAAACAATCTATATTATCATGGTTCTCTTGATGAAATAAGATATTTTGAGGAATCTCTATCTCCTGAGAGAATTTATTGGATTGCAAATAATTACAAATTAAACATATCATTAAATGAAATACAGAACAAAGAAGCAACTATTGAGGTAATAGTTAAGGATATTGATGGAAGAGGAGTTCCAGGTGCAAGCGTTTTTATATTCAATAGTACTGATAATGTAAATTACACACAAATAACTAATCAACAAGGATATACTGAATTCGGAAGTCTTGAAAACTTGTTATATTACATTAGAGTTAATTACACTATAATTAACGGATCATATTCATACGAGGAAGTGGTTTATGATAGCAGTCTATTACCTAAAATTTTTGATTTTACGGGATTGTTCTATACAGTTTATATTGAGGTAAACTTATGGAGTATTGATTTTGAAATTGAAGATTGGGAGTATGAGCCCATGGGTTATGGGTACGTTCTTGTTTACAACAAATCCGATTATACTGAGTTGATAGCTAATCTAACACTTAATAAAGAATTTGGAACTCAAACATTTAGAGGAATCAATACATCACTAGATGCTAAATACTATTATGATGTATATTACGATAATGCCGATTATAACCAACAACAAACCATAGTAAATAGAAGTGTAGTAGAGCGTACTGAGTATTTAAATACTAATTTTAACATGTTACAAACTATAAATGTAAATGAAACTGACAGAGATGAAAGAGACGAATATTTCCTTGTTCAAGAGAGGTTTTATGCAAGCGGATCAAATGATACTCATATTGGGAATACAAAGATCATTAATTCGACAATTATAATGAGTAAAATGGATGATCACCTAGATAGAATAGATATATACACAATTGACTCATATAATAATGTTTCATCAGCCCCAATATATAGCTATGAATATACATCTGAAACACAGGATACAATTAAGCTAAATATTACAGAATTTGCTGATACTTTTGGTCTTTTTATGCATATTGAAGGGACAAATTCAACACTTAATTGCAACGGAATTATTGATGTAAATTATAATGAATCATGTAACAAATATGTAAGAGTAAATATGTCAAAATTGAGTATTAGTGTATATGATACTTTAGGTGCCTTAGATCCTATTCCAAATGTATATATTCATGTAATAAATGGATCTGGAGCAGGGACCCCTATTACTACATTATTAACTAATGATCTGGGAATCGCTAAAGGAATAAAAAATCCAGAGTTAGACTTCTGGTATATTACAAATATATTATACAACTTCTCAATAGAATATTTTGATATACCTCAAGTTTTCAATGTAACTTCAGATCAATATACTACTCCTCAAGGAACATTCTTAGATGAATTTAACTATACCTTAACGAAAAAAGGATTCATTGAATTCAGAATTCTACTTAATTTAGAAAACTATACAACACAATTTGATACAGTATATTGGGATTCTAATTTAGAATGGGGATCTAATTTCTTTTTTGAAGTTCAGTTTCTAAGTACTACAAACGCGCTTGACCAACCTCCTACTTGGACACCTGTAACTGATCCAGATTACGTAACTTGGGAAATTAAAGATAAATATGGTGATGTTAGTTTATTTAGTGGATCTATGAATAAAGATTCAGATGGATATTTCAACTATACTTTTGATTCTTTAAATCTAATTGGAAATGAAGATTATCTATTTAAAGTATATGGCGCAAAAAAAGGTTTTCAGGATCCTGCTCCTGCTTCAATGTATTTTACAGTAGCCCCTAAAAACACAAATTTACGTGTGTATAATACTGCAGATATGACTTATTTGGGAAATAATGTTACTTTGTATTACGGTGAGAAAATTGGTTTAACGGTTCTTTACACATCTTATGCCATTAATTTAACAGGTGCCACAATAACTTATGATTGGCAGTTCATTGATACTCCAATTGTTATTACTGAAAAGCCTAGTGGTGTATATTCGTTTGAAATTAATACTTCTATTGCTGATGTTGGTACATATAAAATTGACATAAATGCCCCAAAACAAAATTATTCTTCTCAATACTTCAGATTTGATGTTGTAATCGTTAATAGACCAACTTCTCTGAATGATGACATATCATTACACCATATATCAAAGATATTATGGGTTAGACAAGCTTATAATTTCACATTCGAGTATAAAGACACCCTATCTGAACCTCATGCAAATCTTATTGATTTAGATCAGGCTATTTATCAGTGGTATGAAGTGTCAGCTAATGGATCAATTGTAGGTGCTATAAGTAATAAAATTGATTTAATAGCAGGTCCAAACTCCACTTATATCTTAGATTTCAATACAGCTTCAAAAGAAGTTGGATATTATGCACTTTTTGTTACGATGCAAAAGAATAATTATGAAGTAAGAATTGCATTGATAGATCTAAGTATTCAAAAGAGAATTATGACTTTGAATTTTACAGCTACTAATTTAGTGCAAAATCAGATAAAAATCATCCAAGGTGAAGATGTTTATCTGGAACTTATATTGACAGATTTAGCAGATCCAGCAGATCCACAGTCAATTATAGGTGCTACGGTTACGTTAGTACTGGGTTCACAAGAATATGAATTAACCGATATTATGGGCAATGGTACTTATTTTTATACATTTACATCAGATAATATTGATGCTTTCTTTGCTGCACAAGTATTTACTGGGGAAATAAGTATTTCTAAAGAAGATTTTATTTCAGATTCAATCCCTATTACAATTGTTGTGGGGATAACTGAAATATTTCCAGGGTTTCCTATGTTCTATTTCTTAATGATTGTAGGATCGGTTGTAGCTATTGTAGGCAGTCTTGCTACTTACAGAATAGTTCAACAACGTAGAATCCCTACATTTGTCAAAAAGGCGAGGACAATGAAGAAAAGCATAAAAAGCAATAAACCAATTTCAGATTCACTGTTATACCCATCAAAAGAAGAATTCATAGTAAAGAAATTAGGAGAAAAATGGGACGCTATTGGACTATCTTTGGAAGATATATTGGGAGTTAAAGAGAAGAAGAAAATAAAAATACCTGAAGCAAAAGAAGTAAAGTATAAAGGAGGTGCTGACTAATGCCTGTTGGATTAGTAATAATGAGATGGGATGAAAGAGTTGGAACTGAAATCCTTGCGAATTATCCGGAAGAGATAAGTATTAATGATAAAACACTTATGCAAGTGTATAGCACTCATGAATATAGCGGTGAATCTGGAATGATTAGTTTAATGGTTGGGTCATTAAACATTGCCTCCTATTACACTGGACCTGATAAAGGGTTTTATGTCCTTTTACTTTTAAGTTTAGATGATGATCCAGATGCTTATGAAGGAGGATTAATTGATATTTCTCATATTATTCTTCAAAATATCGTTGATGATGCCTATGTACCAATGATCCCTGATCTTTTTAGAAGATTATCTGTTTATCCCACACTCAGTAATGAACAACGGCTTGCTATTACTTATCAAGATGAGATTAAACGATTGATAATTAACCGTTTAAGAGATGAAGGTGTAGTTTCTAAATCAGAATTAATGGTATGGCTAAAAGATCAATATAAACAAGGTTTTGTCGATTTAGAAGGAGTATTAACTGAATTAATTAAGCGAGAAATTGTAAAAGAAACCTCAGTAAAAGGTATGCCATCAGAATTAATCTTTTTAATTCAAGATGTCGTGACATTGAGAATACCTCCCGTTAAAATTTACAGTGATCCTTCTAGACACGGTTTACCTTCTCAACTTGAAAAAGATTATAGGGTAGAAGTAAAGAAATACTTTCAAAACTATCGTCCATCAGAAGGAGACAATCTTAGAATTATAGACATATTAATTAATCCTCAAGTGTATGAAACATTACGATTACTAAGAACTGCAATTGTAACTAAAAATGATCTCGAGAAGTTAAGAAAGAAAGGCGTAGATGACTTAGATAATGTGCTAAAGATGCTTTGGGATACTCAAATGATTCAAGTATTTCAAGACGAAAGAAATAATGAATATTATGCATTACTTTCAGACTATTATTTAGATCTAATATTTCCAAAATATCTACTAAATACCATTAAAAAGGTATACAAACAAAAATCAAAAGCAAACCAAGTTTTAACTGAATATTTAACTGTACTAGAAAATTCTTATACTGAAATTAAAGCAGTAGCTAAAGCTGAAGCAAAAGCTATAGCTAAAACTGAAGTTTAATTCAAATTAGATTTTTTTTTATACTAAAATTTTTCAATTCTCAAAGATAATTTCTTTTAATAAAATTATTATAATTTTAAAACTCAATGTGATTAGAATGGAAGGAGAATTTCCATCTTGTGAACAATATTTTGATGTACCTGAGGCAGTTGGTTTAGATGGTATTGATTTAGAAAAGTATATCATAGCAAGCTACATCATTAAACGACCTAAAGGGCAAAATGTTAACTATTTATCTAGATTTGCAGCAATTGAACAATCAACAGGAACTTGGGTAAGAGTACCTGCTGAAACCGCAGAAGTTAGGAAACATCATGTAGCACGTGTCCTTGGAGTTTATGAACTTCCAATGTATGAGTATGTAATTCCCAAAGACGTGAAGGAAAGGACTTATTTTGTACAAATCGGGTTTCCTATTGTAAATATTAAGGGAATGGGTATTCCTATGTTATTCACTACCGTGATCGGAAATATTAGCATAACTCATGGTCTGAAATTGGTAGATCTAGCATTTCCTAAGGCGTGGTTGGAGGATTTTAAAGGACCTAAATTCGGAATTGATGGAATTAGAAAACTTTTGAACATTCCTGAACGACCAATGTTGAATAATATGGTTAAACCTTGTACTGGACATACAGCAGATGTTGCCGCAGATTTAGTATATAAAGCTGCTGTCGGAGGATGTGATGTAGTAAAGGATGATGAGTTAATTTCAAATCCGTCTTTTAATAGACTTGAAGAAAGAATTGTTAAAGTTATGGAAGCTGTTGATAAAGCTGATTCTGAGAAAGGTGAAAAAACATTATATACTATTAATATTACTTCTAAATTTCCAGATATGTTTGAACACGCAGATAAAATGATCGAATTAGGAGCTAATGCATTAATGATAAATTATTTAGCTACTGGTTTCGAAGCATTACGACAAATAGCAGAGGATCCTTCAATAAAAGTACCAATTCTGGGTCATATGGATTTCGGTGGCACTTATTTTGGAGGTATATGGACTGGAATGACAAGTATGTTAACGTTTGCCAAGTTACCACGAATTTGTGGAGCAGATACAGTAGTCATTCCTGCGCCATATGGAAAAGCGGAGATACTAGATGAAAGATATGAGCAAAATCTTAAAGCTCTTCGATATCCATATCAACATATTAAACCAACACTACCGATGCCAAGTGGAGGAATAACGCAAGGGATGGTTGAGAAATGTATGAAAGAAGCGGGGAAAGATATACTTATTGGGAGCGGTGGTGGTATTCATAGTCATCCTGATGGACCAATAGCTGGAGCTAAAGCCTTTAGACAAGCAATAGATGCGGTTATGGAGGGTAAGAATGTAAGAGATGTTGCTAAAGAGAAAAAAGAATTAGGAGTAGCTCTTGGTGTTTGGGGGACTGGAAAAACAAAATTAATAGAATAATCAAAAATTTTTTTATTTTATTTTAATATAAGAATCTTTCAGAAGAACTCTTATTCTTGGGTTAAATTCATTTGAATGAATTTTTTTAACAATTTTATTATTTCTTAAATCCAAGTACTTAAGGTTTGGTAATTTTTTAACATATTCTAGGTTCTCTAATTCACAGATTTTATTATTAGTTAAAATTAGATGGGATAAATTCCCTAGATTAACTAATTCTTGGATATTTTCAATTTGATTATTTGAAAGATCAATTTTTTTCAGATTTTTTAAATATTTTAAACCTAATATTTCCGAAATTGATTTTATGTTATTTTTCCATCCAAAGGGAGTACCCTTAACTTCATATTCCAAATAATCTGATAAATCTAATTCGCTTAACAGTCCATTTTCTGGATTTATTTCATAAAATACATTTGGATAACGTTTTGTCAGATTAGCAATTGTAATAAAATTAATTAGAATTAGGGATAATTCATTATGAGTAAAGAATTCATATTTTTTAGTTTTTAATAACTTCTTGATGATTTTTTTGAACTTTTTATTTTCTATCCTTTTTTCTTTATTGAGATATTTTGTTTTCATAATCTTCTTTGTTTCATTGAATAAAATTAGTTTAGATTCTTCAGAATTAAATTCTTTCAATAATTTAATTATTGTTATAAGGCATTCATAATCATTTTCATGATTTATTGCCCATTTTAACGGAGTTATCGCTTTATTTAAAAATCTTCTTTCTAAGAATTTTAAAGCAACGTTCCTAATTTTTCCATTTGAATCAGATATGAGTATGTTTTCTAGTATTTTAAAAAGTTTATTATCATAAATTCCAATTCTATCCAAAATTTCTATTGCTGTTTTTCTTATATACTCGTTTTCACTATTTTCAACAAAAGAGATTAAGTGATCAAAAGCAATAGAATTATTTATTTCATTTCTCTCATATTGCTCATAAATCTTTCTTGGAGATAAATTCATTATAAAACTTGATTAATAATTTTAATTTACAACAAAAACCAATTTTCAAAATTTATCAAAAATTAAAAATTTGATTAAAATAAGTAAAAATTTCAATTTTTTTTTTTAATTTATTTTAAGTTAAATCAATAATTAATGATAGAAAATCCTTAAATTGAACAAAAATTTTCCATAGATTTTCTTTTAAATTAATTTTTGAATATTCAAAATCGGTTTTAATAATTTTCTTATTTTGTGGCAGTTTTAATAGTAGATACCCCTCTCTTATTCCTTTTAATTCTAAATTAATATTAAGTTGACGCAATTCTTCATTAAACTCAAATTTTTTTATTTCACAGCATCCTTGAGTTATATGTAAATTTGTAGAGAATAAGATAGGTAATCCTTGAAGTTTGTTATCTATAGGAATTAAATTTAAATAACTACAAGAATGTGGCTTGATATCTCTAAGCTCAATAAAATCAGTAATTTTAAATTCTCCTAGATATTTTTCATTCCAAAAATCATAAACATAAAAATCTTTATTAGTTTCATAAAAATTAGGAATTAGTTCTGAAATCTTTAACTTTTTTGAGGATGCAATGTCATTCCAATTTATAATAGCCACTAGAAATCTTTTCCTAATAATTTCTTCAGTTTCTAGCAAATAGACTGATGGAAATTTTGATATAAACGCATCAACTACTATTGGATCATGCTCTATTGGATTATAGGGAGGGATTAGAAGTTTCGCATCATTAATTTCTTCATCAGATAATTTAGTCATATCATCTGATATTAATAATTGACCTCCAGATAAACCAAAAATGGTCAGTTGTAATCTAATTTCATCAATATTTAATTCTGTATCAGTTCGTCTAATCATTAAACAATCTGGATCATTTATCCAGAAATATTTATGCATAAAAGAACGGTAAAGGACATTTAATAAACACATTTTTAATGAGGGAGTAGTTATGCCTTGTTTTATTCTTTCTTCGTCTGTATCTTCCCATGTAGGATTAGTATCTTCTCCGATACGCATGGTATCAACCAAACCAACACATGGACCCAAGGGCGCTCCGCACCCTAATAAAAAAGCATTATCAGAAATAGCATCTCTTATTATCTTAATTCCATTATAAAGAATCTGTGCTCGTGTTAAATTCTTATTCGAATAATCTCCTTCAATAGGAACAGCAGTATGGAGAAAATCTATTTTAAAAAAATCAATGAGAGTTTTATTATTTGGTATTTCTTTTTTCTTAAAAGCATATAGAAGGTCTTCATAAAAATCGCTTAAATAAGTTAGAACTTCTTCATTTGATAAATCTAGGCCATATTCAAAAGCCCCCCAATTGAAATATGTTTTGATCAATTTATTTGTTTCAACATCTTTTAGAAACCAATCTTTATGATTTTTAAACAAATTTGATCTTTTTACAGCTAAAAATGGTGCTGTCCAGACACCACTTTTAAAATGGTTATCATTAATTTGCTGAAACAACCAATTTAAGCCATGAGGAAATTTTGAGTTAATATCTTTATAATCTCCAATTTTTGTAAAATAACCATCATCCAATTGAATAAAATCTATAGGTATAATATCTCTTTTAGATTTAAAGAATTCTAAATTTTTAATCATTTCTTCTTCACTGATATTTTCAAAGTAGTAATACCAGCTACACCAACCTATTGGAATTTCTTTTTTTCTCTCATCCGTGAAATTGGATTTTACACATTTAGCATAATCTATTAATCCGTAATACGCTAGATTTTTTGATTTAGAACTGATAAATAATTCTTCAGATATGCAAATTGATGAATTTTTTAGAGAAATCCCATCCATACAACCAAAGGCAGTTAATAATTTGATTTTTTTATAATTTTGATAATCTAATATAAGTCTTGTAAACTGTGAATTTAGAGTCGTAAATCCTAAAATTAATGAGTTTTTGTTATTTAACTCTGTTATCACAGTACAGTATTCACTATAAAATCTTCCCTTAATTGAATAATCTTGATTATCAAAAGCACGTTTAAAAATTTCATTTATGGGACCTTCATCATCTTTTTGATCTCCATATATTAATTTGCAAGGACTCCAACTTTGCCATCCATTCTTAAACCAAGATATTTCTTGCAGGTTTGTTGGATGATTTGAATCCGTTAACCATAATGAACTATTCTTAATTGTTAATGGAGATATACTGTGTACAGATAATTGATTTTGACTATTATCATTGATATCAATTAACTTTACTAATATGAAATCCTTAGTTTCATAAATTTTAAACTGAATTTTGAATGAAATTTCTTGATTTTCATAATTAACAGGTGTAAAAATAAACTTCAATCCCTTACCTAATTGATCATCAATTTTTTTGGATTGGCTTCTAAAATTGAAATTGTATGAAGCAATTTCTATTAGATTTTTATTATTTTGGGAATATAAATTAATCACTGAATAACAATCTTTAATTATACATTCTTTCAATTCAGTGTTTTTAAATCTAATTTCATATTTCCCTGTATTTTCTCCGTTTTTATAAAAAGTTAAACTCAAGAAGCCGTTAGTCGATTCGAATAATTTAATATTATCTTTAATTATTTCTATGATGTTAGATCACTTCATCTTTTTTCATTAAATTAGTTTGATAAATAATTGACAAATAATAATGACTATACTCCTTTATGATAAAAATGGATTTGTTCTAATTAAACTATTTAATTAAAACTAAAGGGAGGGAATTTTTTTCTTTTAGATAAAGCTTCTTCTAAATCTATTTTTAATTTGTTAAAGGGCTTTAAGTTTCCTGAAAATGTCATATCCGTTACTTGATTGATTTTAGGTTCCAATAATTTTTCAACCTGCTCGATTTTATCTAAATTGCCCTCAGAAAGCATGGAAAGAAAATAATCATTCTTAAATTTTTTAAAAGTTAAAAAGCGATATTTCTGAAAACCTAATTTCACTGCTATCCATCGAGGTGTGGCACCAGTATTTCCTTGTGTATTGGCTGCAATTGCTTCAATTCTTGCCGTGAGCATTGATTCCTTCATTTCCTTGTCTTCTTCGGGAGTCTCAAATTCACCAATAGATTCTAGATTTAAGTTTTCTTCTCCTAATAGAATTGATATCACTCCTATTGACATTGATGATAGCCCTAAATAATCAATTCTAATAGTATCTTCTACATATGGAATTTCTTGATCTGTAAATACTTCTTGTAATGTTACATATTGTTGTAGTATAAACTTTATTCGTCTTTTGAATTCTATTTCAAGATTATGCATCTCAAATTTATCTAATATTTCAACATCTTTACCCTGTACTAATTCTGAGAAATGATTTGACATCTGTTCAAGGATCCATTTCCCTTTTTTATCAGGAAATTTTCCATAAACAATATATATTATATCATTTTTTTCATAAAACTGACATTTTTCTTCTTTTTCCTTCTCTACTGAAATGAGGAGCATTTTATCAAGATCTCCCTTTAAAACCCCAGTAGCAATGTTATCCAGATTATTTGTCAATTCTAATAAATATGCATAATTTTTATTACTACAGTATAATTGAGTTCTTTCATTTGAAGTTATACCTAATAGTTTCACGTATTCTCCTTTCTTCAATTTAATTTTATCACTATCTAAAGAAACCACTAAGGGTTGTTCTTTAACTCTTACTTTAGTACCAAATTTTGAAGATAAAGTTTTTGTTTTGGGTTCAAACTCTTTTGGAACAGGTTTTTCTACCTTTTCAGTCGTTAAATCAAATAGAGTTGCTATAAATTTCTTGCATCTAGGACATAGACTGTCCTTCGGATAAGGTTTTGATATAATATATCTACAATGTGGACATTCAACCTCATTTTTCCTTTGAGAGAAGTGTATATTAGAAATTTTGATCAACTCTACTCTTGATTGATATTAAATTAATGAGATTACAGGTATTTATTTGCTATTTTTTTAAAGGCATCTAAAAATTCATTATTATCTTCTTCAGTTCCAATAGTTACTCTAATATAATTATATAAACCTTGTTTGCTAAAATGGCGAACCAGTATTTTGAGTTCCTTTAAATCCCACACAAATTTTAATGTTTTAGATTTATCTTCAAATTTTATGAATATAAAGTTTGCATCAGAAGGCAAAACTCTGATTCCATTATATCCATTTAATTCATTAGTTAATCTTTCTCTCTCTTCAAGAATTTTTTTATTTTGTTCAAATATTTTTTTATGGTGTTTAATACATGATAAAGCTGCTATTTGACCCAGATAATTAATATTATGAGGTAATTTTACTCTATTCATCTCTTTAATAATATTCGCATCTGCAAGAGCAAAGCCCATTCTCAACGACGCCAGAGAAAAACTTTTAGAAAATGATCTATATACAATTAAATTCTTTGCTTTTTTTAATAATGGTAAACATGTTTGAGTGGAGAAATCTGCATAGGCTTCATCAACTACAACAATTCCTGGAAAATTGCCACAGATTTTTAAGATAGTGGCATTCCCAAAAGATTTTCCATTTGGATCATTTGGTGAATTAATAAACATTAATTTACCTTTAGCGGAATAAACTGTATCAGGCATAGAAAAATCTTCATTTAATTGAATTTCGTTTATTTTAGCATTATATAGTGTCGCTAATACTTTATACAAACTATATGATGGAAAAAAAATAATTACCTCATCTCCCGGGTCAATAAATACCTTAAAAAGAATATCTAATATTTCATCTGAGCCACTTCCAATAAATATAGAATTACGATTGGTAAGTGTGTCCTTATCTCTAAGTAATACATTTAGGATCTCTTTGCGAAGTTTAAAAGAAGTGGGATCTGGATAAAGTCTAATATTTTCGTTTACAGCACTCTTTATATCAACTAAAATATCTTGTATTGGAGGATAAGGATTTTCGTTAGTATTTAAAATAACCCAATCATCTTCTGTTGGGTGTTCCCCGGGTTCATAAGCAGAATATTTTCTTAAATTTTCTCTAATTAATTTATTTAATTCCATATCTATACCCTTTTGTAACTTTTTATGAATTTCTCATTAACTTAATATTTTAAGTATTTACTTAATAAAATTTAATTTTTATCTTTTAACCTTTCAGTGATTAATTTTATCATGTTAAAAAGTTTGGGTTATTGAAATTTAAATAATAATTTAAATTTTTTAATCTAATCCGTAATTTAATAAAAGCTTCGAAAACTCAATTTTTAAATTTATGTAAACTATTTTATTTATAATAAAAAATCAAGATTTAAAGTAACTTCAAATAGGTGATTAAAACGACTTTATTTGCGCTTATGTTCAATGTTTTGCAGGGAGGTTTAATAGAGCCAATTAAATGGAATAAGAACAGTTTTATGCCAGAAACTTCTGTTATTGTTTTAGATGAGGATAGTGAATCTGTCTTTTTATGGCATGGAGTTAAACAAGGATTGGTTGCACGGAGAACAGCTCTTAGACAAGCGGATTCACTTAAAGGACATGGATATACTGTTGGTAGGAGCATTATAGGAAGAGATCTTAAAAGTATAAAAGAAATTGATGCCCGAAAAATCGGTAAAGTTCCTGAAGATACCAAAATGAATGAAGAACTTCAAGAAATATTAGACAGAAAGTTTCAAGAGTTAGATAATTACATTATTACCTTTCAAGCAGGAGCAGTTAAACCTGTAGTTGTTAAGAAAGAACAACCTAAGGCACAAGCTAAACCAACACCAACTCCTGCAACTACTCCAGTTGTTCCAAAACCAGCCTCACCAATAAAATCTAAAGAAGTAGCTTCTGAATATGAATTTACTGAACCAATGCCTTCAATTAAATCCGAAACAACACCAGCACCAGCAATAAAGGTATCTACAACGATTCTATTAACTGATGCAAAAGCGGCATTTGTCTTTTCGGCAATTTTAGAGCATTATAGCGATATCTGGGTTTCAAAGAAGACAGACGGGAGCTTTTCTGTTGAACAAATGGATGGACCAATATGCCAATTTTCAATTAAAGAAGGTTCAAAATTGAATTTTACAGCAAATAGCTTTTCTGGTGTTGATCCAAGAATAAAGACGGCAATTCAAAAGAAATTTATCGAACTCTCAAAACTAATATAATTTTTTATTATTTTCTTTTTTATTATTTATTAGAATTTAGAGTAGAAATTTATCTACAATTTTAAAAAAATTTTATGATTAGCTATGAAATTCAATATATTATCCCAATTGTTTTCAGATCTTGAAAGTACTACAAAAAGACTCGAAATGATTGAATTTTTATCAAATTTTTTCAAGGATATTAAAGAAGGGAAAAATTTTGAAGATTTAGATAAAATTATTTATCTTTTACAAGGTCAATTAGCACCTAATATTAAGCAATTTCCTAAAATGGGATTAGCTGAAAAAATGATAATTGAAGCATTATCCGTGCACTCTGGGGTCGACGCTAAAAAGATTAAAGAAGTGTTAGTAAAACAAGGGGATATTGGGGCTGCTGCTGAGCTAATTTTATCAAAAAAAAAAAGGCAAAAATCTCTATTTGATTATAATCTGAATGAAGGATTGAAAACGTCAATAGAGATTTTTGAATTATACTCTGAATTAAAAAAAATAGCATTGTCTGAAGGAGCTGGTTCGCAAGATATAAAGCTTGGGATTTTAAGAGGACTTATGAGAAAATGTACTCCATTAGAAACAAAATATTTATTGCGAATTATCACATCAACACTAAGAGTAGGGGTTCAGTCCACGACTATTATAGAAGGTTTAACGCAAGCTTTTACGGACTTAAAAGAAAATAAAGATTATATAGAAAGAGCATATACATTATATCCGGATTTAGGTGAGATTGCAAAGATATTAGCAGAAAAGGGTTTGGAAGATGTAAAAAAAATCGATATACAATATGGAATACCGATTTTTAGCATGCTTGCTTCTCGTGAAGTTTATACTGAATTCATTAGTAGATTAGGGACTCCCTTTGTGGCAGAATATAAATTAGATGGGGAAAGACTTCAAATCCATAAAATAAGTGATAAAGTAATATTATTTTCAAGACGCTTATTAGATATATCAGACCAATATCCTGATGTGTGTCAGGTTATTAGAGAGAATATTAAAACTAAAAATGTTATTTTTGAAGGAGAAGTTGTAGCGATGGACCCATTTTATGAAAAAATGCGTCCATTTCAAGTTTTAAGCCAAAGAAGACGAAAATATGATATTGAAGAAATTGCAAAAGAAGTTCCAGTTTGTTTATTTGTATTTGATCTTTTAAAATATGGTAATGAATCATATGTAGATAAAGCATTTGCAATAAGAAGGGGAAAACTTGAAGAAATTGTTGAAAAAAGAGATGAATTAAGGTTAGTTGAATCTGTATATATACATACAACTGAAGAATTACTCGATTTCTTTAATAAAGCAAGAGAAGAAGGAACCGAAGGAATAATGGCAAAATCAATTAAGGAGGATTCCATTTATCAAGCAGGAAATCGTGGTTATAAATGGCTTAAGTTAAAAAGTTTGGAAGGAGGGAAATTAAAAGATACTATTGACGTAGTCTTGGTTGGTGCTTTTCATGGTAAGGGACGGAGAACAGGAGTATATGGAACGTATATAGGTGCTGTTTATAACCTTGAGAATGATAATTTTATAGCTTTTACGCGTTTCTTTTCAGGCTTAACCGATGAGTTATCCGGATCTCTAACGAGAGAGATGGAAGAATATAGAATGGAAAGAAAACCAAAAAATGTCATCTGTGAAGATAATCCTGATATATGGTTAAAACCAGAAATAGTAATGGAGATAACTGGAGATGAGATAACAATTAGTGATAAATTTGCTACCTTAGGGTTTTCTCTGAGATTTCCTGTTTTTTTAAGATTACGTCCAGAGAAAGCTCCAAAAGATATAACGACTGTAAAAGAGATTAAAGAACTGTATGAAACTCAATGAACATTAAATTATTTATAAATTTTTAATCCTCTATTTTGTAAAATCTTAAGAGAATCTGGGATTTTTCTAATAAACTTGTTAAAGTTCAAATTGAGAACTTTTAGTGATGAGAGGTTAATTATTGAAGGAGGAAGAAATTTTAAATTATTCCCCCATAAATTTAATTCTTCCAATGAAGAAAGAGAATCTATCCATTCTGGAAGTGTTGTGAGATTATTCCAGCTTAAATCTAACTCTCGAAGAGACTTCAGATTTTTAAATGATTCTGGCAAGATATTAAGCTGATTATTCCTTAAAATTAGAGTTTTTAATGAATTTAATAACCCAATTTCGTCTGGAAGTTCTTTAATATTATTATCATAAAGATTTAATTCTTCAAGTGATTCTAATTTACTCAATAGGACAAAAGTAAGAGAAATTTTATTACCTCCTAATCCTAATATTTTAAGAGAATGAATATTAGTAATCCATTCTGGAAGAGTTTTTATACTGTTTAAACCTAGTTCTAGCTTTTTTAACGATTTCAATCCTTCAACTAATTTGGGCAGAGTGTTTAATTTATTTCCGTGAAGATCGAGAATTTCTAAATTATCTAAATTATTTATTTCAATTGGAATTGTATTTAGGTTATTATGTCTTAAATCTAAAATTTTTAATTGTTTTAATTTTCCTATAGAATTTGGAATCTTAGTAATCTTATTATATTTTAAGATTAAAGTTTCTAATGAATTTGAGGTTCCAATAGATTCAGGTAAACTCCTGAGATTGTTATTACTTAGATCTAAATATGTGAGATCTTTTAAATTTCCAATGGAATTGGGCAATTTTGCAATTCTATTAAATTTAAGATCTAATTTTTTAAGATACTTAAGAACTCCAATGAATTCAGGTAATTTTCTTAAAATATTCCATCCAAATACATTAGCACTAATCCCTGATAAATCTAATGAAATAATTAAACCATTTTTTAAACTATAATTAATATCTGTAAATTTTTCTTCGAAATGTTTTATAACTATATAATTATTTAATATTTCAGACAGTCTTTTTACCGTGAATTTATAGATTTCTTTACTTTTTAATAAAGAATTAAGACTTTTAGTAAACTGATAAATATCGATTTTTTTGATTCTTTTAATTAGGAATGATTTAACTCTCTCTTTATTAATTTCCCCTAATGTAGAAATTATACCAATCAAACAACTTATGGAAGATTCATGCTGGAAAGCCCATTTCATTGGTTTAAACGCTTTTTCGATGAAATTAGATTTAATAGATTTAATTGCAGCAATTCTAACTTTTTCATTAGAATCAGAGATTAAAAGATTTTCAAGAAGAATAAAAGTCTGTTGATCTTTTGAACCAATTTCGCCTAAAACTTCAATACTTTCAATTCTTTGTTTAATATCATCAGAATTGTTGATTAAAGTGATTAATTGATTTATTGCTGACTGTTTTTCCAAGTTTCCATCTTTAAAATCCTTGTAAATTTGTCTAGGGGATAATATCATAAATATCTGTTACATGAATTTATAGCAATCTTAATATAAGTGTGAAAATTTAATTAACAATTTAAATTAATCCAGCAACATTGATAATTTCATTAGCAATTTCTTTTGGTTTGGTTTCTTCAATAAAATGCCCAAAGCCTTTAAAAATTTTAACTTGTCCTTCAAGTTGAGGTAGGTGTGTTAGCCATTGCTTAATTACCTCAGGTTTAGCTGAAGGATCCCAATCACCAAGAATTGCCCTAACACCAATTTTATGCTCCTGCTCCCAAAAGTGGCTAATTTTATCCTGAATGAAACGATAAAACGGTGAAGTGTCTCTTTCTCCAAGCTGAGGTTCAGTATATATGTTTCCATAACCCCACTCAGGTGTTTGACGCACTAAGCGTTTTGAACTAAGTGCGTTTAATTTCATTTTAAATTGTTTTTTAAAAATCTTTTGAGCTTTTTTTTCATTTTTTCCATAAATTCCCATCTGTTTTGTGATAATTGAAGAAACCATTTTAATGAATAATTTTAATGGTTTCATTGGTTTACAAAAAATCGAATAGGCTGCAAATGAACCCCAAAAACGGTTTGGAATGATTTTTGGTCCTCTAGCCCAATTTACCCATTTGCCTGGATAATTTTCATATGTCAAACCCGTTTTTGGTATTGGAAAAACAGTACTATTTAATATAACAAGATTGGTTACCCGTTCAGGAATCTTCAAGAAAGCACCAATGCCAATAGGACCCCCCCAATCATGTATTATAAGAGTTACATTTCTCAAATTCAGATATTTTACGAGTTGTAATAAGTTATCGGCATGATCCATGCAAACCATTTCATAAGTTGCTTGATCCGATAAACCAAATCCAATATGGTCCATAGCCACAATCCTAAATGGTTTATTCCCATGATCGATCACTTCTTTGATAACTTTTCGATAAGTATAAGAATTTTCAGGATTACCATGGATGAAAACAATAGTGCTTTCTGGATTTCCACTTCCGTGTGTGCTATCTCTAAAAAATATTTTTTTGTTAGCATCTAATCCTTCTGATAAATTAAACCAGAACCCACATCCTTCCGGGAAATAATCAATAGGTATTTTTTTTATAGGTGTGTTCCCCGGAGATTGGCTTATCTTGAGTTCTGATCCCATATTGAAAACCCAAAAAAATGGTTTTTTCTAAAAAATTTAAAACGCAGAAGCAATAGTCTGCTTTTTTAGCCCTTTTATTATATGTTTGTCCAATCCACTATCACCTTTACTGGACTTTAATTTAGATAGTAAGCTCAAAAATCTAGACTGTTGTCTGAATTTAAATCTATTCCATCTTAGATCAAATGGACGTTTTGATAACAGCTCAGTTTTATAAGGGATATCGCCTTCCATTAATTTTCTATTTTTAAGATATAAATACCGTTTTGCTGGTTCTTGCTTGGGATGTCGATTAATCGGATCAAGGAAGTTTTGAATCTTGAATTTTTTTGCACGTTGTTCCATACTTTTTGATAAGGCTTTTTGGATAGCTGTTGGTTCACCGATTAATTCACGGTACTTTTGATCCATTTTAATCACTCTCCGTCTTACAACTCCATTAGGGGCAAAACGATCCATTGCACCACACATACTCTGAAGGACTGCTGCTTGTTCTTTGAAGAATTTAGATTTATGGTCTCGTATTATTGGATTATCTGAATCCAAACAAAATTCATAACCTCTTAGCATTACATCAAGTTTTCTTAGAATAGAGGGCCCCCATGTTTTATAAAGTAAATCATACCCATATTCAGTTAAATTCAAGGTTTCATGAATTTCCAATGCGACATTTTCTTGAGAACCACTCCAAAAATGTACATCTTCCCATGGTACATCTCTTAAACGGCCACTTTTTTTCATCTTGTTATACAGTGCTGTGCCTGGGAAGGGAGATAAACGAGTTAATTGCTCATAGGTTGGATAACATGCAACAAAATAGTTGAGATCCTCATAAATGTTTGAATGATCATGAAAATCCCATCCACATATCCAAGCACCAATAGTACGAATTCCCATATTATGAAGTTTATTGAATACTTCTCGTGAATCTGCTTCTTTTACTTTAGTATAACCATGTTCTCCAGCAAATTTAGATTCCACGCCTATAAAAATTGCACCGATTCCGATTTCAGCTACAGCTTCCCAGCCATACTTATCAGCAAAGTTCCATATATGATCTACTGAACCAAATGCGAACCAATCAAGAGATTCCACGACTTTGGGATTACTTTCCCAATATTCTTTGGTTTTCATTAAATATTCAGGATAACGAAAATGATCTTCTTCAATTACAAAAATCTGAGACACATCTGGGAAATATTTATGATACAGATGCATGTGTTTTACTAATTCTTCAGGTGATAGAAATTGTAGTCTTTTATAGCCAAACATTTCAGTTGTAGAACAAAAATCACAAGCCCCAGGACATCCTAAACCTGACACTAAGAAGCCAATAGTGCCTTTGGGATATTTATCAATAAAGTGAAGGGAACCACCACATTTTGGCATGAGTTTTTGTTCGATAGGTCGATTTATGTCTTCACCGAGTAATTCACGCAGAAATTTTACGCCTTCTCCTTTTACAGCATAATCCACATATTTCTTTTGAGTCTCTTCATCATATTTTGCTTTAAATGCTTGCGCTCCGTATGAACCTATAAGAATTGTAGTATCAGGTGAATTGTCTCTGATGTATTCACACATCTTTAATACACTATCTAAGTGTACTGGAAAACAACTAATTCCAATATATTCGTAACCCTTTTCAACTTCCTTAGTAAAATGATCCCATCTGGGATATTCAAGCAAAACTGATGGTTCATTAATATTTTGTGCTAAAATATGGTTTCCAAAGCAATGTGTATGAGATATTATAGTAAAGATATCATCTCCATGAGTAAAACGTTGACCAGTAGCATCGGTTAAAGAATCGTTTGCAGGAAGTGTTGGATAAGGAAAAATGGGTGTTGTTAATAATATACGACTATTAATCATAAAAAAGCCCTAAATAAATTTTTTTTCGAAAATGTGTTATTTTATATTTAGGATAAGATTAATATATAAATATTCTTTCCTCAGAATTTCTTTAAAAATATAACCAAGATTAACTTTGTATAAAATTTTGATTTCATATGTTAAAATATAAATCACAAAATTGTAAACGTTCTTCGATCCAATCATAGAGAAATTGAATTGCTTCATTCAAATCAAATTCCTCATTACTATAAAAACATTCATCTGGCCATCCCGGTGAAATATATCCTTCAACAGTTATAGGCTTCCACATTTCAAGATCTATTTCCAATATCTCCTGAATTTGATTGTACATTTTTGAAATTAATCCAAAAATATATTTTTTTGTCCATAAATCAGCTCTTAATTCTGCCCAACGAATCTTTACTTCTTGCATAAATTCTTCATTATTACATAATCGCTGAAAAAGTAAATTTCTACCATCAGGATTAAATACATAGTCTGCTTCATACTTATACCAACCATATTGCCCAAAAGAATTATCAAAGTCCCAAGGAATTAAAAAAAATTTGCTAGGCATAGTATTTCTTACTAAATAATAATTATGATTCCAAAAATCTATATGAAGGATAAAAATATTAAACAAATAGAAATCAATTAAATTCATCTTATTAAATTTTGAATAAATACCTGTATTCTCATTAAAAAAATCTATTTCAGAAGTATTGTTTATAAAATCTGTCAATTCTTCTATTATCTGATTTGCTATAAAAATTCCATTTTCTTCATTGGGATAATCTTGCTCCCACTGTCCTATATCTTTAAAATGATAGTAGATTTCCCGAGCTTGAAGGAGTAAACTACTATTTAGATTGTTTTGAGCATCATCAAGACCAAATAGTCTCCTATCTTGCTTTTCTGCAAGTAAATAAAGTCCTTGGAATTCATTATTAATAAACAATTTTACATATGTAGATTCAGGTAGGACTGCTGTAGGGTTTGATGGAAGGAGACTACGCCATAAATCAAAAGTTAACTTATTTCTCATTCGTGTATGATCTTTCCAACATGCAAATAATTGCCAATCATCATCCAATCTCATTCCAAGTAAAGAGGATTCGTTAATGAATTCTAAACGATAACCCTTTTTTGGCAACAAATAATTTGTAGCACCTCTATATTTTATTTTAGATGATATAATGTGTTCATTTAATTCTACTACCGCAGCTACATAATTTTTAGAATTTATTGAATAAGGACAATAAATAGATACTTCAGGTAAAAGATTAGGCAATTCGAAAGATTTTTCTTCTATTGAGCTAAGATATTGAGTAATAATCGATGTAGGAGTTGCTATTAAAATAACAATAAATAAAAACAAAAAATCTCTTCGATTTTTATTTTTTGGTGTTTTACTAATTTTATTCAACAAAACCTCACATTTTTCATCAAATTCTTTATAATTCTTCAGCAGAATTTCCTTCTATTAATTTGATATCAGAAATAAATTCATTCTCTTGAATTTTTGAGAGTAACAACGATTTAGTTTTCATTGAATCTTTAAAAATTTCTCTTCTTTTGTTTATTAATGATAATTTAGGGCTTTTAAATGTTATAATAAAACTTAATCGATTGTTTTCATCATCAATAGAACTAACACTTAAAA
>JAZGEW010000039.1:0-42415 GCA_036478875.1 Promethearchaeia archaeon
TGCCCCTACAAACATTATTGAAATACTTCCTATTATTATTATCTTTATAAATAAGTTATATATCGAATTATTTAATAAAAATCATTATTAAAGATTTATATAAAAAGTATATTTTACTAATATTTCTGATATCCACAATAAGGACACTTGAAGTTAATAAGCCCAACATTAAAGCCTTTTATCTCTGTTAACATGTCATTGCAAATTGGACATTTAACTTCAAAAGATTAATATACTACGATTCGTAACTCTAATTACATGAAATTAGAGCTAAAATAATTGGTCAATAGTGAAAAATTTTGGTATTAAAAGTTTCCCTCGTTCTTCATAAAATTTCAATCTATTAAATAGAAATTGGATAAAATAATCCTTACTATATTTTAATATAAATTTAACAAAAAAACTTATATTTAATTGATTACTCGTTAGTAATTCTTTCCATAGATACATTTTATAACGACTAAGATAAGCAAATAAAAAAGAAATCAGATAAATTGTAAGAGTAGCAGATCCTAGATATATTTCTACATCATGCGAATCAAAATAATCCTTGAATTTATCTTTAATTTCTTTCGGTATTGAAATATAATCATTTCCTGTAATATCTGCTTCTCTTTGTAATATGAAAAAGTTGATTAGAAGATCTTTAAAGGATATTTTTTCTTCATTTGTAAAAAGATTTAAGGAATTTGGTTTAAAAATTGAGAAAAACCTTGAACCCAATCCCATTTTTTTTAAGGAAATTTTATTCATTAATAAAGTTTTTATTATATTTTTAGTTTTAGAGATTTTAATATTTTCAAATTGATTAGCTCCAATTCCATGATTTCTTATAACTCTTAACTTCCTGTTTTTAATTGAATTTTCCCACTGATTACTATTTGTAAAATTGAAATGCATATTAACAAAAAAGGCACTTAATTGTTCAATACCATAAAATAATAGTACTGGTTTGTTTAATTCATTAATTTGATCTACCATTTGTAGAAAGTTAAATCCCGAACTACCTTGATTAGCAGTAATATAACTTACAAGATCAAAATTATCAGAATCTGAATATTTTATTAATTCCGAATTAAACACTTTACCATTTTTCTCAAATTTATTAAATCTCCCAAAATTATTCTTAAATTCTTCTTTAGAAGTGGGAAAATATTTAAATTTTGATTTTTCTTGATATTTTTTAAGATCCATAATATATTTTTTAATCGTTGTAGGATAAAAATAAATTTGATATTGTTCTCCTTTAATATTTGTCATTTCTAAATCATAAATCTTCCATTCAGTTTTTTCGATTCGAAAGTCTAAGTCTCGCATATCGCTTTCAATATCGTCAAATCTGCTATTAAATTCTTCCTTATTCAAATCTTTTTCACTTTTATTATATGTTTTAATCCTATTAAATTCACATTTATTATATCTATCTATTCTTGGACTTTTCTTTTGAGGTCTTTTAATTTTTGTAATATAAATTATTTTTAAAATAAAACTAATTCTATAAATTCACTTCTCTATGAGATATGAGCATAAATTGAGTTATGAATTAAATTCTTTTATATTTATTGAGGTTCATTTTATATTTGGCTTTATAATTAAATAAATTCTTCTTATTTAGAATTATCAAGATTCCATCTTTTAATTATGAAATCTCTTAAAATGTAATCTTTCAATCTATTAGCTGTAAATATTGGTAATATTAACTTGCTATTAGTTTTTAATTGGATTTGGTATAGTGATGCAAATTAAAAATGAATTAAATCTACCTTATAAACAAAAATTCGATGAATTAATTATTGAATTGAAAAATAGAGGAATTAAAATAGATTCTAAAATGTTAGGACTTCAGAAAAAGTTAAGAGATTCTAGAACTCAAGTTATTCATTATGGATATTGCTTGAATACTAATTGTAGATCACTCGAATAAAACAATTTTACCCATTTGTGGCCAAGTTTTGTAACATAGATCATTTGCCTAAAATTCAACAACAATTCACCACGCGTATAATAGCAACTCGAACTTTTTTTTTTTTGTGCATCCACATATTCTTCATGCGGACCATATTCTTTACGATAAATGAGAGTGGAAAATACAGAATCAATTCTCTCGGCAAGGTTAAGATGACAGAGTTCATGGACTAATTTCCCGAGATTTAACGGATATGATTCGAAATTCTTATCTGTAGCAGGAAGTAAAAAGATTTCATGCATTTCGATTTCTGGATATGATTGATTTTCAAAATCTTTATCGTCGTTAATACTAAGTATTATATCCCATTTGAGTTGAAGATGTTTGGAATATTCTTGAATTTCTTTTTTGATATATTCTATACGAGGTTTTAAGAAATTTGAATCGCTTCCGTTGTCATTGAAATGAATAGCTCGGTTTTGCTGGTAACTGCCTTTTTTAACATTTCTTTTTTTATAATCTTTTTTTTGAAGTTCCTTAGGTTTTTTTTTGATTATTGAGGACTGATTAATAAATTATATATTTCCATTAGAACCTATTAGGCATGTGGATGTAGAATACTATAAGAAACTCATATTAGAAACACTTTATGAAGGATTTATGAAAAATCCACCCAATAGGGTAAAAAATGAAGATGTAGACAGTGTTTTCGTAAAAATTGATGATGTTACGAATTTTAGGATAGCTAGAGAACAATTGATTAAAGAAAGTTTGATTCACGGTAAAAATATAAATAGCGGTAATCCACGATACTTACAAATAACGGGGAGTGGGATTGTATATTACGAAAGGAATTATATATTACCTAGTATCAAACGAGAATACACATTATTAGCTTCAAAATTCTTGATATTTTTAAGAGATGTAGGGAATAAAAAGTATGATATTCGTAACTTTATTAGTGGTCAAGATAAAAGATCAAAACCAATCAAAGTCCCCCACGATTTTGTTAACCAAGTAATGAAAAATAATTTTAATTATATGGTGAGCGATTTAAAGTGGCTACAACTGTATTTTACTTCCTATTTTATTAATAAGCATATAATGGGGATTAATGGTATTGGTTTTGGAAATAGTTATATATCTCTTCACAATCCAAATTCTTTTTGTCTAAATTTAGAAGGATATAATTTCTTAAATGAAATATTCTTGTATGAGAAATTTCAAAAGATAAGCAACCAAGATGGAAAAGAGCGGGTTACGCAATTGTTCAATGATCTAGCTATGTGGACTTCTAGAAAATGCTGGGTAGATGTAGCAATTAATATGGGTGTGATTATTGAGTATTGTATTGATAATTATATTGAGGTAAAACAATTATCTGAATTCTATAATAAGAATAATAACATTCTCGAAAATTTTAGTAAAAAAGTTGGAATCATTCTTCAAAATCCAAATTCCAGCTCGGATCCTATTTATGACATACAATATAGAGCGAATTGGAAGCGGATTCAAAATGTGCTAAGAGATTGGCGAAATTATATCCACATACCTAAATTAGTTAAAGAGCAAAGTCCGTTAGACGAACAATCAATTCAAAAATTTTATGGTGATTTTGAATCTATACTAAACATATTATTAAATTTATAGTTTTTCATATTCAGCGTCTAATTTTCTTCCATAATCTTTTAATAGATCGAAATGGTAGATTTTTTCACTTATAGAGTAGTTTTTCAATTATCTCTTTACGATACTTTGCAGTAACATTTAAAACAAAAACTTAAAGAATGCAGAACCAGATTTAATAAATCAGTATAATCTATATTACTTCCTGATTAAAGGTTACATTAAATTGGCTTAGAAATTTTCAATATTTTCTAATTTAAGTTCATTTTCCACTCATTTTTTAGGAGGGGGCAACACGGGGGACACCAGAGAGAGAAAACATATTGATTAGAAAATAATACATTAACATATTATTGAATTATCCAAATAATCTTCTGATATCTGTAATGATTTTCTTATGAGCGACACCTAATTCCTCAAATTTCAATTCATAACTTTTTTCATATGATTCTGAAAAAATTGTAGCTTTTACCTAAAATTTAAAAGATTGATTAGTTAAATTTCACAATCAGTTATGCATTAAATTAATTACTGTCAAAATCGATTTTAACAAATAAAATTTCTATTTTTAGAAACAATATTATAGAATTAAATATAATAACACAAATCTTTATTCAACAGACTTTATTTCAATCTAGATAAAATAATATGCCAAAAAATTATATTAAATCTGCTAAAAAAGATATTTTATCTTTCTTTTATGATGATGAAAGAAAACATTGGATATATAAATATAGAGATAATCTTAAATCAAATGTTGATGGGAGAAAAGTCTTTTATCTACAACAATTAAAAGTCCTTTTTGAAAATGAATATTCGCATTGGAATACAGGTATTGCGTTAAATGAATTAGTAGGCGAAGGTCAATTAATTAAATGGAATGAATATATAACAGTAGGGACAAAAAAGAAAAAAAGAAAACTCTCACTTTTTAGAAGGCCAGACGTGAGATATTATATCAAAAATGCAAAAACAATTTTAGAACATAATAAATCTTTTGATACAGATTTTGGCAAGACAACAGGAAAATGGGCTGAATTTTTAACAGAACATATGTTCTTAAAATTTGGATTTAAAATTATTGATAGTCATACCAATAAATTTAAAAATCAAGAATGGAAAAAAACCAAGAATAATTTAGATTTTATTGTTTCTAAAGATGATCTTTATTATGGAGTGGAAGTAAAAAATAGATTTGAATATATCACTGAGGAAGAATTTGAAATTAAAATGTTTGGGATATGTAAACATCTCAATTTAATCCCCATGTGCGTTTTTAGAATGGCACCAAGAGCTTTCACATATAAGTTATATAAAATCGGTGGTTTTACTTTAATATATAAAAGAAAAGTTCTTCCAATTGGGTTTGAAAAATATGCTAGAAAGATTTGGGAAGATACCCTCTTACCAATTCAAGCATCAAATTTTCTATCAGAAAAAGCTGAACGTTTATTTCTTAAGTGGCATGAAAAACATATCTAAAATTTATATAAGTTTACATAATTTCAAGAAATTAAATTCAAGGTACAATTACTTCTATCCCAAGTTTGCTCATACATCTAATTACAAAATATTTTTGAGTATTGAATAGTAACTGGTTACTTACTTTTTACTAAACGCAAAATACAAATCTAAGACTAGACTAAAATTGGACTAAAATAAAAAAATATTGAAAAAGATAGCCTTCTTTTTCAAGGAAAATTATCGATTATTGAATGTTATAATATCCATTTTAATCCGACTTTAAACAAAAAGTTTAATGAATAAAACATAGTTGGTAGAGGATAAACTATAACTTCACGATTCACCTAAAGGTTCTGCTAAATCAAAAATAAAAGTTCTACAACCAGTTGTTCCTAAATCTAATGCGGCTACAAACATGATATGTCTGCATTATCTTTTGTATTATTATAAAATATTAATTCATTTCTTATAATTAGTATTAATAATAACTTAAAATAATCCATATTGATTGAAATTATAAAAATGCATTTAATAAATGCAATTAGAAAATATTACTTAAATTATTGAAAATAATCAAGATTATTAGTATTTATCAGACCCATTAAATTCAAAAAATGTAAAAAACGAGACGAGCTTTTTGTACTTAATGGATAGAGCATTCGCTGAAGATAAGCCCCTTCTGCAGGGCGGGTGTTGCATATTTTTCAAAAAAAATCTAATTTTTACTTGGATTTACGCCTAATCGATTTGCTAGGATGCCCAAAATTAAATCGAAGATCAACAAAAATGGAATAGGGAAGATGATTGGATATAAATTATCCCCATGTGAATTAAGTATGAACATGGAAGGTATGGCTATCATTAAAGGTATTATTTCACTAATAATACCAATCAAAAAAAAGCGTTTTTTATTGAATTTTCCAATGAACAACAGAAAAATATCAATCATAAAGAAAATCCTAAAAAAACAGTAGGAAAAATAATACTGAAATGCGCTGAAATATCTTATTGAATACCAAGCTGGCTCAAGAGGTATTTCCCATACCATTGAAACAAGACTATTTGGTCCTTGTGGAGCTAGATCTATCTGAACACCAAAGGGAAGGAAAAAAACTACTAGAATTGTTAAAATTACAATCAAAATTGATACATATCGTTTCATTAGAATTACCGCCCTCTACAAATTGGTTCTCTTTTTTCTTTGAGAGATTTGATTGACTCTCGTAAATTACTCGAAACATTTGCTTTATACAAGCCATTATTTTTGCGATCTAACGTCGAGCTAAGGATATCAATGACATATTTATCTTCTTTTTCATAAATTAGGCTTTTAAAATCATTTATTTTCATCTTAAAACATTTAAATTTTAATTGTTTTAAAATCATCATATGTCTTTTTTCTCTTTACTCAATATTCAAAAAATTCAAATCAATTTATTTTGGAATAGGTTTATATCTATAATATGAAGGTATCCTTTTTCTCAGACTCTCTCAAGTGTTTTTGAAGTTTTTTATAAGTTTCGAAATCTAATTCTTGATATAAATCATCTGATTCTTCTATACTTAGATCATCTAGATATCCTTCTATAATTAAGAAAGCCATTACGTTTAAGTTTCCATCACGAAATCTCTTTGTAATTTCCTTTTTAAATACCTGCTTTGCAATTTTATCACCTGCTTGAGTTAATTTTCTTAGTAATGGGAATGCTAAATTACTATGAAGTATTTGAGTATTGTATGATTGCTCGTACCATGCTTGTAAATTTGACGAATGTGCCCAAAACTCGACTTCAGGAGGAATATCATTTTCATATTCATCAATTAGTTCTAAAGAATGATTCAAACTTTTAGATTGAGTATCAATTGATAATTTTTCTGAGTTGTTCTCTTTAGTTTCACTGGTAAAGCTTAATTCGTTCAACAATAAGTATTTACATTGGATTATTTTTACATCGTTAATGTATATTATAGTTTTGTTATCCTCCAATTTAAGTTTAAGAAGATCACTAATTTTAAATTCTTTCATCGTTACATAGTTAAAGATAATAATATATGCAAATCAACTTTTTTGATACCCACAATATGGACAAATTAATTTAGCAAACCCCACATTATAACCCTTTATCTCGATAATCAGTTTGTTGCAGTTCGGACATCGTGGAGAATACTCGGGGAACCATTGCCCTTTAATATTCGGGATCTGCTTGAACATATTATTAAACTTCAATTTTTCTAAATCTTTCTTATTTACTTGAAGCAATTGTTGTTTCTCGGCGATAGATTTTCCTTTAGGTGCTAAAACCATTAAAAACTTCATTCTTTTTGGATTATTTAGCAGAGATAAAGTCCGTAAAATGGCTTCTTTTTTATATTGATTAAATAATTTACTTATTTCTGGAGGAGCTAGAGCTACTAATGTTACTTGAGAACCTTTTAATTCATTTTGAACTTTTTGAAACAAAAATTGAAAAATTCTTCTTTCACTATCCATTCCCCATACAAAATTCCATAGCTTTATATCATAATCCTCATTCTTAGGACCAACAATCCGTTTGATGCTTTCAATCCATGAATAATGATTGAATTTATACAAGTTTGAAAGTAAGTCATCGAAAAATTCAGGTTCAATTACAGGAAATGTCTTAAATATATTTTTCAATGAATACAATTTCACTTCAGTCAATGATTTTAAATTAAGTGAATCCCAAGGAGTGAAAGTAAAAACTCTAAAAAAACTACTCATATAATATCAATAGAGTCTATGATTAAAAATTAATTTTATGTTTTAAATTAATAATTTTTAAAAGTTACATTCAATATAATATCTCGTATGAGTTCAATTTGGGATATTAAAGCTGATGCTATACAAAAAAGTGATAATCTTAGAGACGTCTCTCCTTTAACGGATAAGACTAGAATAGATGAAAATGGGTTCACCCACTATATATTCAGTAAGATTATGTTTAATAATCCTTGGTATAAAATACCTGAAGATGAGCTAGAGTTATTTAAAAAGTTTTTAGATGGAGGATCAAGAATGTATCCTTCTGATGGGAAGATACCTTGTGATATTGTTGCACGTGAAGCTAGGAAAGTTTTAAATCATATTGGTGCATGTTCAGAAGATTCGAGTAATCCTTACTGTGAATCTGCTAAAAAAGCATTAAAGGGTGGAAAGAAAGCTATGGTACGAGGTACTTTAAAATTATACTTGGGTAAATATACAACAAGAGATTGGAGAAGAAAACGCTTTACTGATGATATAGATTTTTGGTCCTTCGAGATAGGCGTTTTAGACCATGCTTTAAAAGAATGTGGTTGGATAAAGAACAAAAAAACTGGTGAGTTTGAAAAACAAGTTCAATGGACTAATCCTGATACGGGTGAAGTAAGATATGAAGCACTCTGTGCCGCAAATAATTTAAACCAATTACTTGATTTTGGAGCGGGAAGTTATCTTGAAGGAACAGGGTTGAAAGAAATTTTCAATAAAAAGCTAAAAAGAGGACATGATGTTGATATTAGTGATATCATGAATGTAGCTTTACATTATGATGATATAGCAGATCGAAATAAAGTTGAATGGAATGATATGTGGGAGTCTTTTGAAGCAGCAACTAATACCAGAAATTCCAGAATCACTTCAAATCTAATTAGCTTATGTAGATATTCATTAGGTACTGCTGATTATTTAGAAAGAGTAGGTTATGTAATTATTAAATATCATGATAAAATCCTTGATAAAAATGAATATCCTAACGATAGTTTAGAAAAAATTTGTAGAATGTCAATTCATTGGATGGACTATTTAAAAGAAAATGGTCCTAGCGAAACTAGGAATATGATACATGATTTTTTACTTGAACAGAAAAATGAAAAACAAATTCAAGCGAAGAAACTAAGGAATTTTGCAGACATTGTATTGAAATTACTCAATTCTAAATATGAATATCTCAAGATTATATTTGAGATTGAAAATAATTAAAGAAAATCATCGTGAAAGATGCGTTTCACGATCTTTGAATTTGATTTTTAAATCTTAACTCTCTAATAAAGGTCCATATTTTATAGAAATAAAGTTATAGAAATCTCTCATTCGATTGAAGGAGCTGTAACTTCAAGTAATTCTTCTTTCATGGGTTTTTTTTCTATTGAAAAACGTTCTTTAGTGACCCCATGAAGTAACCAAAATCCAATCATTGAAATTATAGATAGAATCCCTGCTAAATACCATACCCAGTTTGGTCCAATATACTCCATAATTAATCCCGCGGCTAAAACTCCAAACAGGTTCGGGATCGCCCACTGAAAAGCATATACAGCCATATACCGTCCTCGTTTATCTTCAGGAGCAAAAGATGCAGCTGTACTTTGTCCAATGGGATATACAATCATTTCCCCCACTGTTATAATAACCATAGCGATGAAAAACATGTATGGCTCTGAAATAAAACCATACATCACAAAACCAATCATAAGAAATATAGATCCAAAGGCCATCATCTTCATGGGAGCATACTTTGAAATCTTCCTAGTTATCCAGAATTGAAAGAGCACCACCATAGCCGCATTCATACTTAACAACAAACCAAAACTTTGCGCAGAGAACCCATGAACATCCCGTAAGAATACTGATAGTGTGCTATTCATTTGCATATATACTAACACCGTTATAGCAGAAACAGCGAGAAACAATACAAATACCCAATCCTTTAACACCTCTTTGTATCCTATAAGGGTTTTCATTACTGTTTCTTCTGGTTTATCATCCTTTTTTTGAGGTTTCGTCTCCGGAATGACAGCATATACAATAACAGCAGTAATAATACTGCTCACAGCATCCGAAATAAATAATAACATATAAGATTGGGTTGCTATAAATCCGCCAAGAAGAGGACCGATCACTGCTGAAAGATTAAATGCCACTCGTAGAATCCCAAATCCTTCTGCTTGTTTTTCTTTTGGAAGTAAATCCGCCACCATTGCTTGTCGTGCAGGACCTCCAAAATTTCCTATCAAACCTAAAAATGCAGCAAGTAGATAAAAAGTATTCAGATTATTAACTAATCCCATCAAGATACTCCCCATCCCGCTTACAACTAAACCAATTAAGACCATCACACGACGGCCATATTTATCAGCTAAGGCTCCTCCGATCAAACCACCAAATATATTTCCTGCAGCAAATATCGAAAATAGGTACCCTACTTCGATCATCCCAACTCCAAAACGTTCGGTTATATACAGTGCATAAAAAGGATATAATAAGAAGCTTCCTAACATATCAATGAAAGTCGCAAGGGTCAGCACTTTAAAAGCCTTGGGGTATTCGTTATATGTATTTTTAATTTTAGTAAACATAGGAAAATCATCTATTTAAGAGTTCGAGATTATAAAGTATAGATTTGTGATTTTTAAAATATAATATCCATAAAAAATAATCTATAAATTTGCTATACAGTGTTTAAGATAATGAATATTCGATATTTATAGTTTAAATTGTTGAACTACAATGGAACTTTAAATTTGAGAAAAAAAAGTAAACTGATAAAATCCGATTGGATCATTATTTTTATTGAATCTATCATTATTTAATCGCAATATAAATCATTTAAAGCGTATTAAAAATGTATGATTACTTATTAAGTGATGAAAATATAAAATTACGAGAAGAAGTTCGAACATTCGTAAAGAATGCAGTTCCTCCTTCATTATTAAAAGGAATGGATAAGGATGAGATCCAATATCCTACTGAATGGTTAAATGCTTTAGCTAAACAAAATCTAATAGGAATAAGATTCCCAAAAGAATATGGTGGACGAGGATTGAATTGGGAAAGTGAAATTATTGCTCAAGAAGAAATCGGAGTATTGGGGAGTTCACTCGCATGTTTATTTTCTTTACCAAGTATTTGTGGGGAAGCTCTAAATATATTTGGTACAGAGGAGCAAAAACAGAAATATCTTAAACCTATGTGTGAAGGAAGTAAATTTACAGCTGAAGCTTTAACTGAACCAAGAGGTGGATCTGATTTCTTTGGAGCTACGTGTACAGCGGTGAAAGAAGGAAATCATTATATCTTGAATGGAGAAAAACGTTTTGTAGTAGGAGCAGAGGGTGCAGATTTCTTTTTAGTGTATGCAAAAACTAATTTAGAGACAAACGCGGATCCTCACAAAACTTTAAGTTTATTCATAGTAGATCGAACCGAAGATGTTTCTGCTGAATATATTTATGGTATCCTAGGAACCAGAGGCGGTGGTGCGGGTAGATTAAAATTTAATAATGTTATAGTTCCTGAAGAAAATATCATACTTGAGGAAGGTGCTGGGGGAAAAATATTCTATCAAATGATGGTTCCAGAGCGTTTAACTACAGCGTCGGGATTTATTGGGCTAGCAAGGGCTTGTTTACGAATTGCCACAAAATATAGCACTAAAAGAAAAGCTTTCGGGCAAACTATAAGAAATTTTCAAGGAGTGAGTTTTCTGATAGCAGATAGCATCACTTTATTAGATGCAACACGATCTATTGTTTATAACACTGCTAAAAGTATTGATGCTGGAGCACCACCTGCCCTTCAAAGAAGATTAGTTTCTGAATCAAAGAAATTTTCGACAAAAGCGTGCTGGAAAGTAATTAATAACTCAATGCAAATTATGGGGGGAATTGGTTATACAACTGTTTATCCAATTGAGAGATTATTACGAGATGCAAGAATAGGTGAAATTTGGACGGGAACAACAGAAATAATGAACCTAATAATCCAACATGAATATTTTAAAGAAGTTTTAAGTGAAAAATGGCTTGGTCGAGATATTGAATTGGATGCAATCGATGCAGACCAAGAGGAGGAAAAGCATTATGGATAATATGGACAGTATTTAAACAATACATCATTCTATCTGCTTTACTTTTGAATAATCAACCGTAATTGTACTCTTTGTCTCGATTATCTCTCCGAGTATCAAAACTTTTTTATCTAGAAATTCGTGTAATCCAGGATCTTTCTCCCAAAGGGGAGTTTTTTTCCTAACAAGAATTTCTGACCATCTATTTTTGTAATCATCTATTGGTTTAATAAAATATACAGGTCCTTCCGAAAGTGTTCCCTTTCCTTTTATAATAGCAAAAAGAGTGCCTCTAATTTCATTCATGGTTGAAATAATTCAATTATATTTTATATTTAAAAGTTTAGTAAAAAAATATATCAACATTTAAATCAGTTAAATAGCTAGCTATATAAGTTAAATTATTTGGAGGAAATTCCATATTATAATAGTCCCAGCCAGTGGTTCTATAATTTGGTTTAATTAATAGTACTTTTTTCCAAGTAAAATCATGATTTTTTAAAATCTGATAATCCATTTCTTTAGGGCTCCCAATTTTTTATAGCATTTCTTAGATCTTCCATGTGGTTTAGATTTCCTGATCTAATTTGTTTCACAACTTTCTTTTTTAATCCATTTAAATTGTTAAGGACAATTTTTTTCCACTTAAAATATGAACTTAAACCTCGATGAAATCTTAAAGGATTGATAACATAAAAGATCCCTCTTGATTTAGCAGTTCTATGGTATAAATAAAGTTTGTTTCTCAAATTTCCGCCATAATAACCAATTGAATAAAAACCAAGAAATAATAACTTTTTAAGAATTTCTGGGCTAAGATTTGGAGTTTTTATCACGGGGTTAAGCCAATTAAATTTACTATATTCTTCTGTTAAAAGTAGATCTTTTTCTTTAATTTCATCATAAAATTTAGTAGCTGGGAATGGAGTTAGCAATGTAAAACTTGGTAGATCTAAGCTTAATTCTCTTGTTTTTTTAATTGTTGTGAAAATATCATCCACAGAGTCGTTTAGGTTAGCTCCGATAATAATATTTCCCATTACTGTAATTTTATTCTTATGTAATACCTTTATACCCTTTTTAATTTGATTTATATTACAGCCCTTAGCCACTATTTTGAGTCCTTTATTATCTGTTGCTTCAACACCTACAAGAACAAGCCAAAAACCCGCCTTAGCCATTAAATTAACTATTTTAGGGTGTCTCGCCATTGAATCTAAGCGTCCTTGAAAGAAAAAAAATAAATTTTTTCGTATTCTTCCCATTCTCTTGCCTTTTATAATTTCAAAGGATAATCTTCCAATGCGTTTCATATTAACAAGAAAATTATCATCTACAAAAAAAACATCACTAATTTTTTTATTCTTTGATATTATTTCCAATTCTTTTATAACATTTTCAACTGATCTAGATCTCCATGTTTGATTATAGACCACATTATACTGCAGAATTTGCAAGCTTGTGGGCACCCACGAGAAGTCTCAATCGTGTCACAATTCATATTAAATATTTTGTATTTATAATTTTTTACCAAATGGCGAGACGGAGGCCTTAACTCATCCAAGTTTTTTAAAAATGATCTATCTGGATTATGTATTAATTTTCCATTCATTTTATATGATAGACCACGTATATTTACTGGAGACCCCTTTTCAATTAATTCACGGAAAGTAAATTCACCCTCACCTCTAACCAAAATATCTATCCATGGAGAAGACAAAGTTTGCTCAGTGGCTAAAGTTGGATGCCACCCCCCAATAACAGTTGTTGAGCCATATAATTTAGCAATTTTTGCATGTTGTAAAACAGTATCAATGGCACTTGTAACTGGAACTGTTAATCCTACTAAATCAGGTTGATAATTTTCAATTTCCTTCTTAACTTGAGATAAATTTAATTTAGTAGCTTTTGAATCTATTATTCTCACTTCTACCAGATCTTCTACATAAGCCGCAATATATTCAAAAGCTAGAGGAGGAAAGGCAGAATCATAGAAATCATAACCAGTTGTTTTGTAATTTGCAACTAATAATAAAATTTTCTTCCATTTCATAATTTTTATTTAATTTAGAATAATAATTAACTTATAAGAATATTCTGCTTATATTTTACTTGATTTTATATTATCAAGGAACTTAATATAAAAACATTGGTGCAGAAAAATTCCATTTTTAAACTAAAAATATATAAAAAAAAACTTAAATAATTATTTCTGTTTTGACAAATACCTAATTTTCACTAATAAATCACGTAATTCCATTTTATCGTTTTCAGGTGTAATATATTTCTTTCCAACACCCTCTGATAATGGGACAGTTTTTATTTTATTCCCTTGGAGTGATACCATATTTCCAAATTGGCCTTCTAAAACAAGTTTCATTGCTGCTAATCCAAATCTTAATCCCAGTATTCTATCAAATGAATTGGGAGTCCCAGCTCGCATTGTATGACCAAGCACTACACTTCTACATTCAAAATCTACTTCGTTTTTCTGAAATTCCTGTTTTAGATCTTCCCTTAAGTTTAGTTCATCCACTATAATTTGAGACATATTCAATTTGACGAGTAATGGGTTACCGTATGAATCTTTAGGTAATTTACCAATTGTTTCTTTGGATATGGTTTTAAAATCTCGGTTTAAAGATTCTGAATTTGGGTAAGCTCCTTCTGATGTAGCAATTATTTGATATTTATAGCCTGCATTGACTCTTTTTTTTAAGATATCAATGATGTCCTTTTCTAAATCAAACGGAGTCTCAGGAATTAATATTATATCGGCTCCAGCAGAAATACCACTATACATTGTTAAAAAACCAGCATCTCTCCCCATAACTTCGACAACAAATACTCTCTGATGTGAACGAGCTGTAGTTGTAAGATTATCCATTGCGTTAGAGGCTAACTGTACGGCACTCCAGAATCCAAACGTATAATGTGTTCCTGCTAAATCGTTATCTATCGTTTTAGGGCAACCTACAACTTTAGCATCAGCTAATTTATACATATTATCCGCTACTCCTAAGGTATCATCTCCCCCAATAGCAATTAAAGCATCTATTCCCAATTCTTCAAATTTTTTGGCTAATTCCTTTGCTTTTTCTTCTTTTGAACTTACACCTTTAAATGGGTTAGTTCTACTTGTATATAAGATAGTTCCCCCAACAGTATGTAAATCATCGTGTTCTGCAATTTTAAGGGGAATTGTTAGATTTTCTATAAATCCTTTCCAACCTTTAAGGATTCCAATACATTCAATTCCGACATCATATGCTTTAAGCATGATTCCATAGAGGACAGAATTTAATCCAGGACAATCTCCTCCTCCCGTTAAGATTCCCACTTTTTTTATTTGACTTCCCATATCTCTTCACATGATAAATTTTATCAGATTATGATTAAATAGTTTATAATAATGAAAAATGATGAGATAATATTTTATATTTATTCTAATTGATTTTTCTTAATTTTTTCAAATGTGTATTTTGATTCATCTTGGGGAATAATATAACTTCCTCCTTCAAGGTCGGTGATTTTTAAAGTAAACTTATAGTTCCCATCTATAGCTTGTTTTAAATTAAACATAAGCTCGTCAATTTCGCTTTTTTCTGGATCGTTTTCTTCAAGATTGTTTCTATAAATTGAAACAGCATTTTCAAATCTGAATAATATACCTTGTACGTTTGTATAATAGAAATCTGCTCTTGGACCGGGTTCTACTATTAATTCTAGTTCAGGAATCTCTAATTTACCCACTGGTGAACGGTAAATTTTAGATTTGAGGTCTTCCTCCTCTTCTATTTGTAAGGTCATAATTCCCGGTTCCATATTTGTAGTTAAAGGGATTATATCATTTTTATGAAATTTACATGTATCACATTCAAATTTTAATATGAGCATTTTGTCTCCATCAGGAAGATCATAAATACTCTTAATTATATCGATTTTACCTTCTTTACATGAAGAACATTTAAAAGAATAAATTAATTTATTATTTCTTTTCTTATTAAGCATATAATTTTTCCTAGTTTAAAGTAAGTTAAGTTTAAACGATTAGATTTCATCATTTCTTAAATTTGATTTAATACGATCCCGTTTTGAAATTAGATTAATTATTATTAAAAATTCTATATTATTGTTTCATATTGTGAATATATAAGTAAAATTAATAGAACTTTTATTCATTGTGCCTTTATTGGTCATATTGCATTCAATAGAATTAAGAAAAATAAGTTGAATAAATTGTCAGATAATGAAAAGATTGTAGAAATATCAATGCATTGTAGAGGCGGTCAAACATGTATCACAGCAAGTCAATTATTAGCTAAAATGGCATTTGAGGAGGATTTCAAAGACACAATCGCAATTCCAATAATAGGAGCTGAGCGTAGGGGTACTCCGATACAGGCATTTACAAAAGTTTCTAAAAGTAGGAAAATCAAAACCTATGACAGTGTAGTGAATCCAGATTATATATTTATGTTTGACACTTCATTATTAGACATTCCAAGGATAAAAAACTCAATAAAGGAAGGAGTCACGCTGATAGTTAATAGCCCAGACCCTATAGATACAAGTAATTTCCCTAATAACATAAAGATCTTTCTTGTTGATGCAACAGGAATTTGCATTCACAAAAATTTCATGCATGCTAGTGGGCCAATTCTCAATATTCCTATGTTAGGGGCTTTTGGGAAGATAACTGGGTATTATAATCTTGAAACAATGGAAAAAGTAATTAAAAAGGAATTTGGAGAAAGTAGATTAGAAAAAAATATGAGCGTTGCAAAAGACGCCTACGAATCAGTAAGAGAGATGTAGTCATGTCAGAATCAGAAAAATGGAAAAAAATTAATAAATCAGTAAAAGAACGTCCTAAGGTTCAAGAATACAAGAATTGGAAGGAATTATCACCTATTCCGATTTCGTTACCAATTGATGGAAATATAGGTACAACTGGTGATTGGAGAATTTTTAGACCAGTTATTAAAGAAGGATGTAACAAATGCGGAATATGCTGGATGTATTGTCCAGAGGGTGTAATTAAAAGGTTAGAGGATGGTTCATTCGAAATTAACTTGATATATTGTAAAGGATGTGGGATATGTGCTAAAGAATGTCCAACAAATAATATAGAAATGATCAGAGAGAGTGATATAAAAGATGACTGAAGCTCAGAAAGATTTTGTCCAAAAGAGAGAAACTATCATTATAAAAGGAAATGTAGCAGCAGCTTATGCAGCAAAATCGGCACGAGTTCAAGTTATTAGTGCGTATCCAATTACTCCACAAACAACTGTGGTTGAAAAATTATCTGAATTTGTGGATAATGGGCTAATGCCAGGAACAGAATACATAAAAATGGAGTCAGAACATAGTGTCTTTGCTGCGGTTGTTGGAGCAAGTAAAGCAGGTACTAGAACATTTACAGCTACATCTGGTCAAGGAATATTCTATGCTCATGAAATGATTCATTGGGCTGCAGGCGCTAGACTTCCCATAGTTGTTGCAATCGCCTCACGAGGACCAGCACCACCATGGAATATTTGGGCTGATTTTACTGATGTGATAAGTCAGCGGGATACAGGATGGCTGAGTTGTTTTTCTTCAGAGCATCAAGAAATATATGATGAAATTCTTATGTCTTATAAGGTTTGTGAAGATCACGATATTCTTTTGCCTAAGTTTGTATCTTATGGGGGATTTATTCTTTCACATACTTCGAAACCGGTTATTCTAGAAGATCAAGATCTTGTAGATAAATTTTTACCGCCTTTACCAAGTGAGGAGGGTTGGCCACATATCTGGATGGATCCAAAAAGACCAATGATGTTTGGAAATCTTATCATGCCTTCTAGTTTTTATTATGAATTTAGATTGAAAATTCATGATGCAAATATGAGAGCGAAAGAAAAAATTAAAAAGGTTGCTAAGGAATTTGAGAAAATATTTGGTAGAAATTATGGTAATGGATTAATTCAAGAATATGAAATTGATAATGCAGATATAGGAGTAATTATTTATGGAGATTTAGCTTTACAAATGGAACAAGCAGTAGAAGATTTAAGAAGGGAAGGGTATAAAGTTGGGATGGTAAAGCTTCGTCATTTTAGACCTTTTCCAACGGAAGATATTATTGAAGTTGCTAAAAAGGTGAAAGTTCTTGGAGTTATAGATAGAGCTACAGCGTTTGGATGTCAAACTGGAGGTCCTGTGAGTTGTGAAGTTAAAGCTGCTCTACATGAAACTAAAGGAACTGCAACAGTATTACCAATTATTAATGGACTGGGAGGAAGAGAAGTTTCACTTGAACAACAGAAAAATCAGTTAATAAAGTTAGTTAAATATAATGAAACTGGAGAACTTCCAAAAGATATGATTCATGGAACTCTCTGGGATGGTTTATTGGAGGTTGAATAAAGGGATGGTAAAATTAAAAGAAGCTTTAGAATCTTGCCAGGAAGAATATTTCCTTCCAGGGAATTCTTGTTGTGCAGGGTGTGGGCTAGAAATCGCCCTTAGATGGGCAATAAAAGCGTTAGGCCCTAACACGGCTCTTGTAACGCCCGCTTCCTGCCTGAATGTTGTAGTAGGGTTATGGCCAAAAACAGCCCCAAATTTTCCATTTACAAATATGGCTTTTGCAGCGGGGGCAGCAGGTGCGACAGGTATGTCCGCTGCTTTCAAAGCGAAAGCATATAGATTTCCTGGTAAGGGTTGGGATGAGATGACTGCACTTACATTTGCTGGAGATGGTGGTACTGCTGATATCGGAATTCAGGGTTTAAGCGGAGCAGCAGAAAGAAATTCTGACCAAATTTATGTATGTTACGATAATGAAGCATATATGAACACAGGTATTCAAAGATCTTCAAGTACACCACATGGTGCATGGACAACTACAACTACAAAGGGAAAAGATCGTTTCAAAAAAAATCTTCCCGCAATTATGGCTGCTCATGATATACCTTATGTAGCTACTTGTTCTATCAGTGAACCGCTTGATTTATATGATAAATTTAAAAAAGCCAAATCGATTAAAGGTTGTAGATATATCCATATTATGGCTCCTTGTTGTACTGGATGGGGATTCAGTTCTGAAGATACAATAGAAATCTCTCGATTAGCCGTAAAAACTGGTTCATGGATTCTATATGAAGTTGAGAATGGAATCATGACGTTATCAAAAGCAAGTAAACCTCTATTGGATCCTTCTAAGAGAACTTCATTGATAGATTATCTTTCTAAACAAAAAAGATTCGCTAATATTTCAGAAAAAGATTTAATTGAACTCCAAGAATATTTAGACCATACTTGGAAACGTATAGAAGCTGATTTAAGTTGCAAAGAACAATATCCAAAATAATCTATATTTCAAAACAATTAAAACCCAGTTCCAAGCATTTTAGGTAGAATTTTTCTTTTTTATTAAGCTTCTTGTTTCGATTAAAAATGAGATTATAGGGATTTTCAAATTTTAATTTATCATTCATTTGAAAAATTAACCGAAATTTTTAAAAAAAAAAAAATATTTTAATACTTTTATTCAGAGGAACGAGCATACGATAGAACTTGAGCAATAATCCCTATTTGTGAGGCTCCTTTTGTTTTTTTTCCCGCCATTTTTATAATCCATTTTCCGGATTTCCATTTTCCCGCTTCTAACATCGTATTTAATGAAGGAATTTCCCACCAAGCCCATGCGCGTAGTTTTTTGCCCACTTTTTTTATATCAAAATTAGGATCCTTTTGTATCCCCTCTACAGTTACACAATCATTAATAATAGAGACTAAAGCAGCCCATTTTTTATCTTCTTCATTGTTTAAAAGAACTCGTGTCTTTATTGCTTTAATGTAATCTTGACATTCTTTTTTTTCCATAGCTATATTTACTAGACTTCCGATGAACTTGGCAAAACCCTTGAGTCTTGGTTTTTTAGGATTTTCTTTCGACATTTTTTATCTATTTAAATAATTTTATTTTTGTAATCTATTATTTCTATTAAATCTTCACGCACCGAACAAATTTGCTTCTTTAAGACCCTTGATTAAATTATCTTTTTCTTCTCCTACGAGGGAATAGTATTTTCTAAATATTTGAGACATCACAACCAATAAAATCCCCGGCACCAGCGACCCCATTATTAAAATCCCCGTTTTAGCTGAAAGAGATTGAGTCGAAGCGGCTGGGACATAATCCGTAACAACTGCTAATACTATAAAAAATACTAGTGCCTGCACCAGAAAAGCTATACGGAAGAAAAAGTTTCGAAGCCCTACGAACGTAGCATCACAGCGTTTTCCTAATTCGAGTGCAACCTCGTCATAAGTGTCTGCTGCAACAGGCATTAACATTGTTACTTCGCCTGCGTAAAAAATATTCATGATAAATAAAAATACTATATGCAGTGGAACAAACATTGATTGGTCAGCTATGAATATCATGAACATAAAGGGTATAAAAGCAAGACCATGTAACAAAAATGCAACCCAATATGTTCTCTTGAAATTACCTTTTCTGGTATAATTAGACCAGAACGGAATCGAACCAATAGCAGCTAAAATACTAAGCAGCAGTGGTATTTGTTGCTCTGCTAAACCTACTCCATAGACATCAACAAAAAAGTAAATTTGAGCTGCATTCCATAAGGTTGTAGCTGTACACCAAACAGTGTACCCAAGGAGCGAAACCCGGAAATTCTTTTTTTTAAGAGCTGTTTTTGTCACTTCTATGAAACTTGCTTTTTCAGCAGATTTGTATTTTTCAATGAACATCGTTTTCATTTCTTCTGATTCTTTAATTCCCTTAAACGTAGGATACGTGAAAATGATCAACAATACCACCATTATTAGTGAATTAATGATATATGGTCCCTGCGTTGTTTCTCCTTCTCCTATAATTCTTGATTGTATAACCGACATAACAATAAGCGTAATAAATAACATTACAGTCATTAACATAAATGATTTTCTACGCTCGAACTTTGATGGAAATTGGTTAGTCCATCCGCCATATAGATGGTCATTATATATGGAAAAAAACAAATCAAAAACACATATAATAAATATCATATATATGAAACTAGCAATTTCACTCCCCGATGCCACTGTTGGTGCCGTCCATATAAGTATGAAAAATACAAACATAGGAGCAGTAGTAAGGACAATCCAAGGCGCACGTAATCCCCATTTTTTAGTCCATTTCAGGGGTTTATCAGTTAAATAGCCTAATAATGGATCATTGATCATATTCCATAATGCAAAGATAATTCCCGACAATAGAATAAATCCAGCACTAAGACCAATTACGTTCCGGTAAAAAAAGTCCATTGAAGCTAATCCATACATTAATAAATAATTCACAATGATATAACCGAAGCCATAGCCAGCCATTTTCTTTGTAGGTGCTATTTCCCACTCGGAAAGATCTTCTTTTGTTGCCATATTTAATCCAATTTTTTTATTTTTTTTTTTATTTTAAATTAATTAATATAAACTAATATCCTTATAATTATTTAAATTTATAATTATTTAAACAAAAATCCTTAGGTTTCAGATAGAATTATCGGGATCGATCGTTATAATAATAGATTCTTGATAAAATCGTATATAAAACTTTATCGATATAAGTTGTCTATTGCTAATAATTCCCACATTTTATGTGTGATTAAATCGAATTCACTAATAGAATTCAAATTTGATATCTTTATCCGTTCAAGGATATCTGAATTTTTAAAGTAATTATATTTAAGCTTCAAACGAGGATTCTTTTCTTTAATTTTAATTAAAGCTCCTTTTATGAATACCTGAATATATTTCTCGGAGGTTTCTTTAATATACATCATTTTGGGGTATGGAAATTTTATATCTACTTCACTAGAATCAATAAAATATAACACGCTCATTAAATCATTGGTTTTTGAAAATATCTTACGTTTAAGAGTAGTACCAAGTAACTTTGCTTTTTTTGGAGTCTCAGAAAAGACCGTCTTTAATAATACTTTAGGTTCTAAATTGTTATGATTATTAACATTACCAGCACTTATACTCATTAGTTCAGCATTTAAAACTTCCTTTATAAGTTTAATCCAACTTATAAACAACTTGGTCTTAAGCTCTATGATGGTTATCCTCCTAAATTTAAATCACAAAAATTAAAAATTTTTAACGCAATTTTACAAACCGTCATTATAAAGAATAGATGCGAGTTATTAAGATTTAATCCAACAAAAATTTTTTCAAGTCTTGAAAGTTTTATTAATTATATAGATAAAAAGGGACATTGGAAATTCATCGATATGCTAACCGGTGAAATTTTTACACTTCAATATCTTTATAATGGAATAATTGATTTACATCATATCAATTTTATAAAAACAGATTTAAGACTAGACAATTTAGTTTTTCTATTCAGAGATAACCATAATATTATAACACAGTCAAAAAATCACTTCAAGGTACTATGTGATTTCCTTACGACATTATTACACGAGAATATAGAATCAATAATGAAAAATAGAATCCCTGAAAGTTGGATAGTAGGATGGAGAAAATTGGCATCACAAGAAGGAATTAGACTCCCATCTAAACGATATATAAAACGACATTTTAGACCTACTATTATGGAATATTTTCAATCTCAAAAAAAAAATTGATTCTTTTTAGAAGAATTTTTTTAACTTAATTTGCATTTTTTATATTATATGGGATTTTTAGTGAAGATTGCAGATAGGAAATTGGAGGAAGTTCAAGTATTTCTTGAAAAAGCTGTTGAAATCATAATTAACGCTGGTATCGTCGCATTCCCAACAAACAGTGTATACGGGCTTGGATGTGATCCAACAAATCTAAATGCTATTGAAAAGATTTATGACATTAAATTCCGTGATAGATCAAAAGGATTATTACTATTAATTTCTGATTATGAAGAAGCTACCAAAATTGCTGAATTCAATGAAACTGCGAGAAAACTGGCAGATAAATATTGGCCAGGACAATTAACCTTAATATTGAATAAAAAGGAACCCTGTATTATCCCTCCAGAAGTAACTGCTTTTCAAGATACTATAGGATTACGTGTTCCTGAAAATGAAATAATATTAAACATATTAAAACGTCTAAAGTCAGAAGGACATTATGGTGGAGTTATAGGGACCTCCGCTAATTATTCGGGAGAGCCTCCCTCTATTAGTGGAGAAGAAGTAACTAAAAAAATATTAAGCCCAATAGATTTAATTATTGATGGTGGTAAGTCAAAATCGAAACTTCCAACTACAATAGTTGATTGTACAACTAACGAAGTTAAATTTTTACGGATAGGGGCGATCTCTGATGAAGATATATTGGAATTTTTATCAAAATAAAAAGAGTGATATAAACGAAGAATTTTAATCTATTAGTCTCAACTCCTAGATATAATGAAACAGAAGCAAAAGCAGAATTATGGTTTACTTTATTGATGTGTGGTGATACATATCCCATTATTTCAGGTATTCCGTTTCCAGGATTAATTACTGCTTTAACTAATTTGAGTCTAAAAAAAGTTATATCCAATATAAAGAAAATCAAGAAAAAAAATCCAAGTTTCTTCCAATTTATTTTAAAAATAATTCCTATTAATTTTATATGTGAAACTGATATTAAAATTATAAATTATATAATAAAAGAAAACTATGAAAATTATATTGATGGAGAAGAAACTTTTAGAATTACGTTAAAACGTAGACATCATGAAAAAATAGACCGAACCAATTTTATTGAAGCAATTGCTAAAGATATTGACAATAAAGTTAATCTTGATAATCCAGATAAAATTATTCGAATTGAAATTTTAGGTAATATCTGCGGAATCTCATTTTTAGAGAAAAATGATATAATTAAAGGAAAAAAAATAGATTTTGATTAATCCTTACTTTTTTCTTTCTGCATTTAAGAGAGCCATTCTTTCACAGATTAAATCAAATAGTGCTGAAAATAAAGAGGATAATTTTGTTTCTGATGATTTTTTCATTTCATTTCCATATGATTTTAAAACAGAATTAATCTGATTATCTGTTATCCTAAAAAATTCCTTAATTAAATTAAACTTAGTTTGTGATTGATTATTTATTGTTAATTCAGTTTCTACTGCATTTAAAATTGTTAATAATTCAGCACATGTACTATTTATATTCTCAAAAGGAGAAATGATACATAATGTAAGTTTATTATGTATTAATTGGGAATAATCAATACCAATGGCTTCAATGCTCTTATTTATTTGCCGATTAGCGGCTAAATACAGTAAAAATTCAATATTTTTCTTATTAGAAATATTAATATTTTGTTGAAATGCCTTTAGTAAATAGTAACATGCTGTAAATATGTGATCTTGATTTAATATGTACTTATCTTTAATAAATTGTATCACTGAATTTTCATTATTATTTTGGACCTTATTAATAATACTAAAAAATCGGGTTAAAGCCTCTTCTTGATTATCTATATCATAAAGATCCAATAACTTACCTGAGTTTATTTTAATTTGATTGATTCCTACAAAATATTTCAAATTTATCTCATTGATATTAAAACTTTTAATAATCAAACAGGTAAACTCCACGTTAAGAATTCTGGCATAAAATTAAATTGTATTCTAATAAAAATTGAAAAGGCTAAGAATAATAACAAATAAAATGTAAAAATCCAATCTTTAAGGCTATATTTAATAGTATAGTAATAAGAACGCTCTTTTTTACTTCCAAATCCTCTTGATTCAAGAGCTTCAGCAACGTTAAAAGCTCTCTTTATGGAACATATTATTAATGGAATTAAAAGTGGAAAAAGGTTTTTAATCTGGTTTATGAGTCCTTTTTTTTGCATTTCATATCCTCTACTTTGTTGAGCGTCTAATATATTTTGGGCTTCAGTTGCAATTGTTGGGACAAACCTAAATGCTAGTGAGAAAGAAAATGCAAATTCGTATGGAATTTTCATAGAAATAAGAGAGAGTGCAAAATCGTTTGGATCAACCGTTAAAAAAAAGATTGAGAAAGCTGATACCATGATTAATATTCTAAAGATCATTGCGATAGCAAAAGACAAGGATATAAACAAAGTATTTAAAATGATGATAAAAACAATTAAGAAAGATAACCCTCTAATGCTTTTAATCCATTGTTTAAACAATTTTCCAGTAAGAATTATAGGAATTAGACTTATAAAAATGAAGAATAAAGGGATAATTTTGGTATAGAGTAAAGCGCTTATAGTATATATAATCGAGAATACTAATTTTGCTCTTGGATCCATTTTATGTAGAATAGAGTTTTTTTTCATAAATTTAAAAGTATTAAGGAATTCTAAAGACATTTTTATGTGTTCCTCCTAAATGTTTGAAGATTTTTGTTTTATAAAATTCCTTAAGTAATTAATCATCTCATTTGTAGTCAGTAGATCTTCTACTTCATGAAACCCATTTTGTTGTAATACTAAATTAAATTGGCGAATTTGCGGTAAAATTAATGAGGTTTGTTTTATTAAAAACTCATTATTCAATACTTTTTTTGTTGGTCCATCAACAATAATTTGTCCATCTGCCATTAGTATCGTACGTGGTAAGTATTTATAGGCAAATTCCACATTATGAGTAATTATAATTATAGTTTTTCCTTTCTTTCTTTCACTCTTAATTAAGTTTATAATAAATTCAATTTCTTTAGCATCTTGACCTAATGTTGGCTCATCAAAAACCAGAATTTCAGGATCTCTGCAAATAATAGAAGCTGTTGCTAGTTTTTTCGATTCTCCTCCAGATAAATTAAGTGGGGAGCGATTTCTGTACTTCTCAAGATTAAATTCGTGTAATATTTGATCTGTTTTACACTGAATTTCTTCTTTACCAAGATTAAAACTTTTTAGTGAAAATTTAATTTCTTCCTCTACTGAATTTGAAAATAATTGATGAAAAGGATTTTGAAAAATTATTCCAACTTTTTTAGATAAAGTTGCGATACTTTTAGAACTAATATTCTCATTATCAATATATATAGTACCATAAGTTGGTCTTATTAATCCATTAAAGGTTCGAATAAGGCTAGTCTTACCCGCTCCATTTTTCCCCATTATTCCTATTAATTCTCCCTTAAAAATATTCAAATTTATATTTTTTAAAGCTTCTGTTCCGTTTGGATAAGAATATCCTATTTCTCTAATCATAACTACTGGTAATTCTTTAACCCTTTGCATCATCTTCTTTTTTATTATTCACATTTTTAGAGATTTTATTGCTTCTGGAATGGAAGTAGGAATATTTTTATTATATAAATTTTCTTTTTTAAGCTTATTAAAGATTGAGTAAATTACAGGTTTATTTAATCTTAAATTTTGGAATTCTTTACCATTAATGACTTTCTCGCACGATCCATGCTCAATTACCCCACCATTCTTCATTAAAATCAATTGATCAGTGAACGGAAGAATTAAATCAAGACGATGTTCACTTATCAAAACTGTTATATTTTTTTCCCCTTTTATCTCTTGCAGTAAATTAATTATTTTTCTTGCCATATAAGGATCCAATAAAGCAGTAGGTTCATCTAATATCAAAATTTTTGGTTCTAAAACCAAGATAGATGCAATAGCAACCCGTTGTTGTTCACCACCGCTTAATTCAAAAGGTGCTTTATCTAATATATGTTCAATTTCAGTTAAGGATGCACTTTCTTTTATTCGATATGAAATTTCTTTCGGAGGAACACCTAAGTTTTCTAAACCAAAAGCAATTTCATGTTCGACATTCATTGATATTAGCTGATTTTCTGGATTCTGAAATACAATCCCCACTTCAGTAGATAAGTCTGCTATAGGGGTTTCAGTTGTGTCCTTTCCTTGGATAAAAACTTTACCTTTATAAAAACCAGCATAAAACTGTGGAATTAAACCATTCATACATCTAATTAAACTAGTTTTCCCAGAACCCGTTTCACCGCACAATAAAATAATTTTATTTTCATTATCTTCAAAATTTAAATTAATATTGTTTAAAGCATATTCTTCGTTTCCTTTATATCGATAATAGAAATTATCAAATTTGGCTAAATTCATGGTAGTATGAAATCAAATAACAGTACTGATCTTTAATAATTTTTAATTATTAAAAACTTGGATTATAAATATTCTTTAATATTTTCAATAAGTTCATTGATAATAATATCAGATTCCATATTAATAGTTAAGGATGCAGCTCCGTCGTGCCCACCACCGCTTCCTTCATATTGTTTGGATATTTGATCTAATATTTTTGCTAAATTCAATCCTGTTTCTTCACAAATGCTTTTTTTAGCACGAGTATTAATTCTTGATTGATTTTTTTCTTTTGAAATAACAATTGAAACATCACACCCTACTTTTATTAACATTGAAGCGATACTTGCGCCAAAACTACTAACGTTTGTTATTCCAATTAAATATTCACCTTCTCGAATCAATTTAAGTCTTTGTAAACCTTTTATTTTAGCTATTTTTCCTGATATATCAACATCTTTTTTAAGAAGAATGAGTACATCTTGAAAGTTTATGTCTTTACTAAGTAATTTACTTGCGTTCTGAATAGTATTGTTGTTACCATATTTAAAAAAGCCTGAATCAGTTAAAATTGCTGCAAAAAAGAGTGTTTTCAATGGGTTATTCAGGGGAATGTTATAGAGTTCGAATAAGAGTAATATAATCTCGGCTGTAGAAGAAATATTTTCAAATATTAAATTTAATGATTTAATATTAGTATTTTTATTTTCGGACTTGTTTCCTAAATAATGATGATCTATAAAGATATAAGGAATCTCTAAGGGTGATGTAATTGAATTATTTTTTAATTTAATCTGATCTAATTTGTTTGTATCTACTATTAATAAAACATCAACTTTAGATACATTAAATTTCTTTTCATATGATAAATTAAATTCAGGAAATTTTACAGAAAAGTTTTTAAGAAAATTTTTTGTTGATTTAGATAATTCTGAAAAATAAATAGAGGTCTCTTGATTAGGTAAGCAACTTCGAAGTAAAAATTTTAAAGAAAAACAAGAGACTAACCCATCAATGTCTACTAAATCGTGAGTAGTAATTATTATTTTTTTATTTTTTATGAAAGCTAAAAAATCTTTAGATTTTGATTTAAACATAAAAATTTCTTCAAATTTTATTTTTGAAAATCAGCTTGGAGAGATTTTCGCATTGTTTCGATTTGAGTTTTCACACGTTCTTCTTTTTGCTTTAGAGTTTTCAATCGCATTTCAAGAGTGACTTTGAGTGATTTTTTTTCATCTAGTAATTTATTTTTTTCACTTTTAACTAAAATTCCGCCGATAGTTTTATAGACAGTGTCTTCTGGGTTTATCTTTTCTAATTCTTCAATTGCTAGTTCTGATTCTCTAAATGTACTTTCAATTTGTAATCTTTGAGAAGTAATAAATTCAAAAGATTGTTGTAAATTATTGAAATTTAATAATTTCTTTTTTTGTTCCTCGTTTAGGTTATCGAGATTTATCGTCATTATAATTTCACTAAATTAGGTTTATTTTCTTTTAATTTATATTATATTATAAACATTATATTTTCTATGAATTATCAACTATTTTCGAGGTATTATCAACTACTTTCCCGAAACTAATAATTTCGTTAATAGAAGCACGAAAAGCTGTAATATCATTACATTTTATGTTAAAAACTATAAAATTATCATTTTTTTTTTCCATAAAAACTTCAGATCGCTTGGTTTGTAATTTAGTAAACTCTGGTAAAAAAGAGTTATAAGAAATATCTCGAATTTTAGAAGATTTGAATTGAAATTCTATTGTAGATTCTACTGAAAAAGAGTTAGCTTGACTCATTATTCTTCCATGACTTCTAATTCTCGTTGTTTACGTTTCGCTAATCTGAAAGATTCTGCCCCTCGTGGGGTCTCTATGTAATAAGCTCCTCCCGTAAACTTAGCGTCGCATTTTTTACAATGCCAAATACCGGTTGATATTCGATGTATAGATCCTTTTGTTTCACATTTAGGGCATTTGATATCTCCTTTCTCCTTTTCTAGAATTAGGCGAGTTCTTTTCCTTAAAGTACTTCCATATCTTGCACCGTATTTGCCAGTTATGCCCACTTTCTTTAATTTTCCCATTTTATATCAAAACTAGTATTAAATAGTTGATGTTACATTAAAAAATAGAATAAACTATAAATTTTTCTAATTCAGAAAATCTTTTACCAAAATAGTTCTCTAATATAGATTTTAATCTGAATTTCTTTAAAGTGAATATTTAAATTAACTAAGGTTAAAAAGTTAAATTATAAGATAAAATTTTGCATAATGATAAGTGTATTTTATGACTAAAGAAGAATTATTAACGATAGATTTAACTGATATAACTTATAAAGATAAGGGAGTGGGTAGTAAAGCTGCAAATTTAGGTAAATTAATCAAGAATAAATTTCCTATTCCCAGTGGTTTTGTTGTGAAAATAGCAGCCTATGATCTTTTTCTAAAAAATAATAATCTTATTGAACTCATTCAAAAAACGTTAAAATCAATTGACTATAGTAATCTTGAATCCGTAAAAAACACTGCCAATACAATATCTGATACATTTGAGAAGAGTTCATTTCCAAAAGAATTAATTGAAGAAATTAATTTAAAATATCAACCATTTTCCTCTTATGGTGTAGCTATTAGATCATCTGCAACAGCGGAAGATATGCCTAAAGCCTCCTTTGCAGGACAATATGACACTTTTCTTAATGTAAAAGATCTGGAACTATTACTTCATTACATAAAGCGGTGTTATGCTTCTTTATGGACAAATCGAGCTATTATTTATAGACATAAAAACAAAATACCGCATAATAAGGTGAAAATGGCTGTTATTATTCAACAAATGGTACTATCGAAATCTGCTGGAGTTTTATTTACAATTAATCCAATATCATCTGACAATACTGAGTTATTAATTGAATCGAATTATGGATTAGGAGAATCAATTGTATCAGGAAAATGCAGTCCAGATCAATTCTTTATTAAAAAATCAAAGAGAGGATCATTTAAAATTCTTAATAAAAGAATTGGTATAAAAAGGTTAGCAGCATATCCAAAATCTTCTGAAGATAATGGAGGTATTGAATATAGAGAATTATCAGATGAATTAAATCAACAACCTTCTTTATCTGAAAAGGAGATAATAAGACTCGCTAAAATAGGTCTAGAAATTGAAAAAAGATTTAACGGAAACCCCCAAGATATTGAATGGGCGATAGATCAAGATAATAAAATTAATATCCTCCAAACTCGGCCTGTTACAACGATAAAAGAAAAGTTTAAAGAACCAGAAATATTGTGGAGTAGAGGGTATTCAGATGATTATTGGAATGATAATGTTACACCTCTATATTTTGGGCTTTTAGGGGATCCAATAACGAATATAGTCAATATAGAATTAAACAGCATAATGGGCTATAAACGAATGGATACTCAATTATTAAAATTATATAACGCTCATGTTTATTTCAATCTCAAGGTAATAATGAGAAAAATAGAGAATGAAATTCCAACATTTATGAGGAATGAAGATATTTTGAATTATTTTCCAGAAGGTTCAGGATCTTACGGAAAAAAAACAATGAAAAAACTTCCTTTTCATCTTATTAAAAGAATAGTGGCAGAGCTAAGAATAATGTTTCATGACCCTAATGGATCAATGTCCAAGACTGCTGAAGCTTATGACAATTGGAATCAGGAAATATTTATTCCTTATTGCAAAGAATTTGATATAAAATTACAAAAGATCGCCAAATCTGGTGAATTACAGGATCTTATTAAGTTAGCTGAGGATTTAGATAGAACTATGATAGCTCATTTTCGACTCATTCGATATGGGATCCCCGTACATAACATAGGGATGAATTTATTGATACAATATCTACTTATCCGATTTCTTGGAAAGGAAGAATCTTCGCAATTTTATCCAATTTTAGTTTCTGGACTTGAGCATAAATTAACAGAAACAAATGATCAAATTTATCTTTTAGTATCCTTTACTAATAGATCTCCAGAATTAAAATCAATATTCATCAATCAAGAATCGGTAAATATTTATAATGCATTAAAAACAGAGACTAATCCCATAGTAAAAGATTTTCTTATCAAATTTGAAAGTTTTCTCCAAAGTTTTGGTGATCGTTCCTTCACAAGAGAAACTTTTTATCCTCGGTGGAGAGAATATCCCATGACCAATCTAATGGATGTCTTAAAATCATTAGTAATGGATCAATTACAAGATCTCGAAACGATAAAAAACAAAAATTTACGAAAAAAAGAGCGAATTGAGAAGATTGTAGAATCCAAAATAAGGGCACAAAAATTTGGTTTACTGAAATGGAAATTTTTCTTAACAATTTTAAAAAATAGTAGGAAATACATAAAATTTAGGGAAAATCAGCGATTTAACCTTGATAAATGGATTACAAGGAATAGAAATTTGTATTTAGAAATTGGAAAAATTTTTACACAAAAAGGGATTTTATCTGATGAAAATAAGATTTTTTTCCTTTATAAACAAGAAGTTAAGAATTTAATATTGAATAAATACAATCAACAAGAAATTCAAATGATATCATCTGAAGTTACAACACGATATAAGGAATTTAAACGATATGAAAACAAAGTGCCACCAAAATTCCTTTTGGGTTCATTAGAATTTAATGACATGTTAAAATATGGCAAAGAAAGTAAAGTATTTCATGGTTTGGCAGCAAGTCAGGGAATTATAACTGCTCCTATACGTATTGTTCACAATATTGATCTCATATCAACAATAAGAGCTGGTGATATTATAGTTGTTCCTCAGACAGATCCTGGTTGGACCCCCGTTTTTTCCAAAATAGGAGGCTTAATTACCGAAACGGGCGGAATTCTCTCTCATGGTGCTGTAGTTGCAAGAGAATATGGCATTCCCGCAGTCACAAACATTACAAATGCTTGTAAAATTTTTCAGACAGGTCAAATTATTGAAATTAATGGTTATAATGGTACTGTAATTCTTCAAAAAAATGTTTAAAGTGGTTAAAAAAATGGAACCCATAACTCATCCAGATCACAGTACAGATCATCTAGAATGGAATGAATCCTATTACTTCGTTTTTTATGATAAACAAAATTCTCTTGGAGGAATGACACGTTTAGGATTCAAGCCAAATAAGGAAGAAGGTATGTCATTTTTTTTCTTATTCCTCCCTAATGGTTCAGCTGCTGGATATTTCAGAGAACAAAAAGTTAAAACTTATAATAAAATTCTTAAAGTTGGCGGAGTCTACCATAACTATCAATCCACATCAAAATTGAATTATCAATTTAAAGGAAGTATGATTTTTGTTCAAAATCCTGAAGATTTACCTAAGGTACGTGAACAGCCAAAATTAATTAGTAAAACTGAAAAAGTATATATGGACATATCTTTCGATCCATTAAACAAGACTTACGAGTATAGCGAACATATGACTCCTGAATCGATAGAAATTGGAAAAAAAGCAGGAGATAAACACTGGGAACAGATTGGTGCTCTTTCTGGGAATATTCAAATAGGAGATACAAATTATTTAATAGAAAATGCTCTAGGACAAAGAGATCACACCTATGGAGTTCGTGATTGGACAGGTGTAGGTAATTGGTTATACTATGTAGTCTGGTTTAATAAGAATTTGGCAATAAATCCCGCGGCTATAATTACTGATGATGGACGTGTATCTACAGGAGGTTTCTTATATAAAGACGGAAAAAATATTCCATTGAAAACTATACGCGTAGTTGATCAACAATTTCGAGAAGATGGGGTGTTTCCTATAAGTTCGGAATTAGATCTTATAGATGATTTGGGGAATAGACTTACCCTCAAAGCTCGTGTTGGACCAATTATTCCAGTCCCTTTTATAGATAGGGAAGGAAATCGATCAATTTTAATTCAATCCATGGGAAATTTCGAGTTGGATGGTAAAAAAGAAGGATATGGCTCATTTGAAACTCTTAGAAGAGTAGCTAAGTAAAGATTCTTGAAGATTTATTATTCTATAAAATAAATATATTAAATGAATGTTAAATTAAAAAATAAAAAGATTAAATTAAACTAAGTAAGAAAAAAATTTTTAAAAATTTATTCGATTTTACTTAAATATTGTAAAGGATTGAGTTCTTTTCTTAATTTTTTACCGATTTCTAAAGATTTACTTCCTAGCATTTTTACTTCATCGATTGTAAATGTAACTGCTCCACTCTTTTGAATTGAAGTTATTTTATCTTCGGTGACTGAAATCGAAATTTTACCATCGCAAACCATTTCTTCTGGTAGATTTGGGTCTAAAAAGACAATATCTTCGATTTTTCCATATGTTAATACAAGAGGTAATTCTTTTACAAGGGATTTTCCAGTTAAATATTTTCCAGTCCATTCAGTTTCCTGTTTTTCTTCATTCCATATACCTTCAGGTATATGAGCTGAAATTAATGTAGTTAATGCACTAACACCGCCCGCATCAATCAAATTTCCACCATAATTAATTACATACATATCAACAAAAAGAATATAGACGGCTTCTTTTTCTTTAATGCATAGCTTTTTGGTTTGAACACAATCTGCATGTCGAATTCCACGATCCACTACTCTTGCTAATTCGATTGACTGTTCATCAGGAGGACCTCTTTCAAATAGTGGAGATGCGAGTGGTAGTAACTCAGCCATGACGGTACAAACTCCTTCATCAGGTAGATCTGGAAAAGGTTTACCTACCTCGTATTTCAACCCAGTTATAATTCTTGTATCTCCTAAAGTAACATCTGCAGAACCTTCTGCTGAGGCAATAGTATCACTTTCAACCTGAAATTCACGGTACTCCCAAAGACCTCTATTATCAATTCGTTCTTCTTTTTTCAAATTTGAGATAATATAGTTTCTTTCAATTTTTGAAACAATTCGCTTAACGTCCATCATTTTTACTCATCACCTTTTTTTTCTTTTTTTGCCTTTGATTTATTTGTTTCTTCTTGTAATTTTACATATTTACTTTTTAAAGCATCTAATTGAATTTGGTGTACATCTTTTAAGGCAATCTTTGCCATGTCTAAAAAGTCATTCAGCTCATCCAAACTCATATCTCCATCAAATTGTAATAATGAGAGTTCCTCATTATACCAGGTGATTGCGACTGGTAAATCTGCATCTCCAGCTTTATCTTCAATGCCAGAAAGATCAACAACTTTCTTCCCATCAATTTTTCCTACAGCTATAGATGATACCAAACTTTTCATAGGTACACCCGCATCAGCTAAAGCTAATGCTGCTACTGTAGTACTTGCACATCTAGTTCCACCGTCAGCATCCATAACTTCAATAAAAACTTCAAAACTAGTGCCAGGATATAGTTCAAGAAAGAGTAAAGGTTCAATGCAATCTGAAACGATCATGGAAATTTCTTTTTCACGACGTCCAGGAGCTGGTCTTTTCCTATCAAAAACAGAATATGTAGCCATCCTATAAAATACTCTCAAGATTCCTCTATCTGGTTTTGCTAGATGATGTGGATGCACTTCTCGTGGTCCATACACCGCTGCGAAAATCTTATTATTACCCCATTCAAGATACGCTGATCCATCAGCGTTTTTTATTACACCAACGTCCATTTTGATAGGTCTTAATTCATTAACATCTCTACCATCAAGTCTTTTTCCATCTTTACGAAATAAAGTTTCTGGATATTCATCTTTAATTATTAATGGCATCTATTCAATACCTCTTTTCTTTTTTTCATTTATTATAAACTCTTGCATTCTATCTGTTAAACCAACAGTATGAGCTTCCGAAGAAATTTTATTAATTGATTCAATAAGCAATCTTTCATGAGCAATATTTTCACCTTTCAGCCAAATACGCCCATTTTGAGTCACAAATATATTACATTTGGTTAAATTTTTTAACATTTTAATCATTGACCCGTTTCTACCAATTACTCTAGGAATTTTAGGTGGATCTATAGAAATAATAATTCCTCCAGTCTTTTTTCCTAAATATTTTCCGACAGTAGTTAATTCAGGTTTGTTTAAACGATCTGCAGAAAGAATTTTTGCGACTAAAATATCCCCAATATCAAATTTTTTAGTATTTACATCATCCTGAGGCGGTCCCCCTCCTCCTCTGAATCCTCTAGTTCTACCTGATTTAATTGTATTTTTAGGTTTAAGCTGACCAAAATCTTTAGCATTAATATCACATTTGTATTTAACAGGATTCTTATCAACTACTAAAGCCATTACTTTATCTCCAGGACGAGGTGTATAAAATCCCCGAAGAGGAATCACATTAATATAATTCTTTTTTATTTGTTTTAGTCCAATATTCAAAGAGATAATTTTATTTTTCTCTTTATTTAAGATCGTTCCCCTTCCTGGTAAAAAGTTTTTAACATCTTCAGTTAGAACCTCTCCAGGAACTACAACATCTCGTAAATCTTCTTCTTCATCTTCAAAATCTTCGAACTCATCAACTACAGATTCTTCATCTTGTTCCATAATACTACTCACGTCTTTTCTAAAATTTACTTATTCTTCTAACTTATTAATATAAACGAAATCAAATTAAAAATTTTTAGGTTAAGTTTTTAAGATCTTTGTCTGGACTCTTCCATGGGTTAATTTATTTAATTTATCAATCAATTCCATTTGTAATCCGGCAGGCAAACTTACTACTGCAACCCAAGCACCATCAGACTGCCATTCTTCTTTCTTAATTTGTACGTATTGGGCGACAATATTATAGCCTTTTGCCGTAAAAGCTGTTGGAATCTTAATAGCCATCTCCACTTGCTCTATTCTAATCGGAATAATAGCTCGAATGCTCTTAACAACATCATCAACTTGTTCTTCGGCATTTCTCATCAAATCAATTTTAACATTTGCCTCTTCAATTGCCTTTTCTATTCTCTGATGCGGATGAGGCTTTTTATTCTGAGGATTTATAGCATTTTTGCTAATAATTGTTATTATTTGTTTTAATTTTTTCTCCTTTTCTTCTACTCTTTGGGCTTTTGTCCAATGTATTTCTCCATCTAATAGAACATGCCCAGCAATTGTCATTCCATCTGTGGTATTAAATATTGCTTCCATATCTCCATCTGTCGCCTTTTTTCCTCTTCGTAAATCTTCAAATACAGTAAAACTCTCAAAAATAAGTTCTAAATCAATTTTTCGATCGTTTAATAATTCCTCTACTGTAAGACGTGATTTTTCTTTTCCAGCTTTCAACCGTGTATTGATTTCTTCACGAATAATTTTTTTGGCTTCCCAGGCTTTCTCAGGATCCATTAACATTTCAAAAATTCTGCCTGAATTCTCAATACGACCAACAATAAATCCGCCCAAATCAATCCTTGCCCGATCAATCATAAAACAATTTCACAAATTAACTGATTGAATTACCTCGATTTAAATCTTTTCCAATTCTTTTGTCTAAATGTTAAAAGATAAATATGAAAGGGTTTCCCTTTATTCCATAAATTCACTACGTAAGGATATTATAATTTAGTTAATAATTCTTCCTTTTCTTCCAAATTTAATAGCCTAAAAGTCTTATCTTCCTTCAATATATAGGCTACATCACAAGTATTTCTATTAAAATTATCACCCATTACTTCTTTTAACGTTCTTAATGGTAATAATTTTAAATCTTCATCACTCATATCCTCATTAAAATGTTCTTCAAGGTAAGCTCTTGCTTCCGTTGCTCCTGAACCGATGGCGAACGAAAAATAACCCCAAAGAGCGCCAGATGGGTCCGTCAAATAGAGACTGGTGCCATTTTTATCAATCCCTGCGACCAAAAATGATACTCCAAAAGGACGTACGCCAGCATTCTGGGTGAAAACCTGTTTATACTCACAAATATTCAGTGTACTGTCTTTAATAGAAATTCTTTCATCATAATTTAATATGTTTACCTGAGCTTGAACTCTGGCGCGATCTATGAGGACTCTTGCATCAGCAGTCAAACCCGCTATAGCTACGCCAATGTGGTCATCAATTTTAAAGATCTTCTCTGAACCAGTACTATCATCTTGAAGTTCAGAGCTTTTTTTCTCAACCGCAAACACAACAGAATTCTTATTCCTACATACTATCGCGGTTGTTCCACGGCGTACAGCTTCAATCGCGTATTCGACCTGAAAAAGCCGACCTTCGGGTGAAAATTGGGTTATCGCCATGTCATAACCTCTACCAGCTTGTTGAAATATCTTTCATCTACCTCTTTTTTGTATTTATCTTTAATTTAAAGATCTTAAAGCCAATTATCATTTAATCTAAAAGCTTGACCTTAATTATTCAATTTATATTATTTTTTATATTTTTATTTCAATTTATGTTTATCTTAAAAAGTAGTAATAAATACTATAATAAATATTTTTTTTAAATATTTTAAAATAAGAAAGAAAAAATAGAATAGAGAAGGCTTAAATAGATATTCTCTATATTTTAATATTCTATGACCATGCAACCTTATTTATAAAAATTGACCATTCTAATAATATCATACCTTCATCTCTAGTATGAGCTACAAGATAATCTCCTTCTTTTGTAACAGATCCAATAATATTACCTTTCCCAGCACCAATATTTTTAGCAGCTAATTGGATTTCATCATTCTTTAAAATTGCAAATCGAGAATTCTGAAATGTGATAGAAGGTTCTTTGGTTTTCCAAGAATTTAATATTGTTTTAGCGTCCTCACTTGTTAGAGGAAAATCTCCCGATTTGAAAGCAATATCTCCTTCGTTGTTCAAAAGAAAAACTTCTTCCACTCCTTCAAACTCATTTAGTGCAGTAACCAATTGATTAAATCTTTGTTCTTCCATAATTCTCCATCTTTCGTAAAAATCTGTTTTTAATTTATTGAAAGATAAAAGTTTTGAAATTTAAATTTTTAGAAAAATTGATTTTGAGAGAAATATTTTTCTTATAAGATATTAGAATACTTATATTTTAATTGATACTAACACTTTAGTGTTTTCTTATGGTAAAAAATTTAGTTTTATTTGATAAAATCTATAATGTTTTAAATCGAGGAAATAAAGAAGATATTTACCTCAGATATTTTAAATACTTAAAAGAGCATGTTAAGGGTTTTTCTCAAACTTCTATACAGTTTAAAAAGTTAAGAAAATTTGATAATAGGTTCGAAATTATAATCAGTGGCCCTGAAGAAGGTTTTGTTTACAATCTTTTAAAGAAAGAAATAGGGAGTATTCATGAATTTAAAGACATTAAGGTTGGTAAGGAATATCGGGGATCGTTAGTAGATGTAGGTAAAGTTGGATTCGGTTTATTTGTTGATTGTGCCATCTTAAATCCACATACAGAAGTTCTCATAAATTTACACACTTTACGAAAACAATTATGCCAAGGAAAAGAGAGTTCATTAAAACAGATTATTGAAGCTTATGATTTCATTGATCATTTTCCATTACACGTTAAAATTACAGAAATAGATTTAGTTAAGAATAAACTTTTAGGAGAATTAACACCAAAAACTTTGAATTTCTTTAAAAAAATCTTGGAAGAAAATCTCGAGTGTGTATTTTTAAGCGGAGAAACTAAGGGTCAATTCAAGAAAATAATAACCAGAAAAGGACATTTTAGAGATATTATAACGGTAAAAAGATTTGGATTTTTAGAAAACATGGTCTTATTAAAAGCGGGATCTGATGCTCCTGGAATTATAGCCCATATTGGAAATAAACTTGAAAATTGCAAATTGAGTGCTATAAGACCTAAAAAAATAAGAAGATTACTTAAGGATTAAAAAATGGTGGGCCAGGAGAGGATTGAATTCGAGCTAAGAGGGAAACCCTCATTAAAGCCTCCCGACCTTCGCGGTGTAAGCGCGACGTCATAACCACTAGACCACTGGCCCATAGTTGAGCGCAATCGGTGGGATTCGAACCCACGAGTCCGTTGGACACCGGTTTAGCAGACCGGCGCATTACCAGGCTATGCAACGATTGCTTTGCCAACAATAACTTTAATTTGATATGCTATAATTTCAATATAACAATTCAAAATTTTAATATTTTATCATAGACATCAAAAAAAGAAAAAGAAAATAATCTATTTTAAAATTCTTTTTATTCAGAGATTATCTCAAAAACCATTTTTTCGATGATTGGTTTTTTTGTATACCGCTTATCGTAATACCAGCCTACGAGATGAGCTTTTTGCTCTGGTGTTTTATCTGGTGCTGAAGGTACAACGATGATCATAACACCATTAGATAAATATTTTAATATTCGTTTATCAATAGCGTGAAGCTTCTCATTTCCACTAGGATGACTGTGCCACATCCAGACGATATCCACTCCTAGTTCGGCTTTAAACTTGCGCATGTTATAGATTTTAGATTTCTTATACCGCATCCAACTTCTTGGTTTAACGTGAATTTTATTTTTGCGTAAATCAGAGTTCAAAGTAAATTTTGTACAGATTCCAAAATTCTCTTTACGATCGGCGAATAACCACCCATGAACTATCATAGGGTACGCTTCTTCCGCCTTTTGAGTAATATCTTTGAATAAACTTTCAGGTATTAAATAGCGAAAATCCTTTGCTCCACTCATTTCCTCACCATCTCAATTAGAAGCAAATGTAGCATAAAATTTATAGTTTTCTCTATATTCAACAAGAAAATAGTTTTAAAAGCAATGCAAAATGAAAAAAATTTATTTTATAGAATATACTCTAATTTAATAGCCATTAATTACGATATATGAAAATTTTATCTACCATATAAGTGCAGATGTAGCCTAGCTGGTAAGACGCCGGCCTTGAGTGTTTTTAACAACTGAGTGAGCCGGTGCGCGTGAGCGCTCGGGGGTTCGAGTCCCTCCATCTGCGTTTTATAAATTTTACTGGCTAAAAATATGAGATTAAATCGGGCTATTGGCGCAGGCAGGTAGCGCAACCGGCTCTTAACCGGCAGGTCGGGGGTTCAAATCCCTCATAGCCCGCTAATTTTTAATAATTAGATGGAAAGAATCCTAGATTTAATCATAAAAATATTATAAATATTGGAAAACGATAGCAAAATCCGAAAAATCAAAAGGTTTTAAAATATATCCATCAGCGTTTGTTTCACCCATTTTTTTCTCAACTTCAGAGCCCGGAATTGCTGTCAATAGATAGACAGGTATATCCTTATATACTTTATGATCTTTAATCATTTTGCAAATTTCATAGCCAGAAATATCGGGTAAGATGACATCTAATAAAATAAGCTTAGGAATACCACCCCTCAATTCTTCTATTCCTTTTGTTCCGCTCACCACACCCTTGCATTTACAACCCTTGCTTTCGAAGTAACTGGTAAGTAGTCGGATTGTAGCTAGATCATCTTCAATTAAAAGGATATCATACTGAGGATGAGGTTCTTCCACGGAAATATTATCTAAAATATTGATAATTTTATTTTCAAGTAGTAAGCTCTGGTCGAAGATATTTTTAATAGTTACGAGAACTTCTTCATTTAATTCTTCTCTGTAATTTTCTAAAAGAAGTTGACTGAAACCTTTAATTGTAGTTAGTGGTTCTTTCAAAGCGTGAGAAATATTTGAAATTGTCTTATCATCCATTCTACGTAATCCCTCTCCAAAAATATCCGACTTTTGTTCGATGTAATAATCAACGCTCTCCCTAATTAGAGCGGAAATCGTTGAATATTCATGAGATTCTTTAAATTCTTGCCAATGATGCTTTGTATCTTCGGATACATATAAAGAGATTCTTTCCTTGTCTCTGTCATAGATTTTTTCACCTTTTAACCACTTTTTAAAGCCTTCTGTGATAGAACCGCGCCAAATTGAATATTTATCAGTTTCTTCCTGATAATCTATCATTAGTTGCTTTACTTCTTTACTCTCTACATCAATTTTAGCGATCTCCTCATCAGTCATACTCTTTCTATCAGATTTTTTAACTACTTGCTTTTTATTTCCCTTTTTTTTTGTTTTAGAGTTTTTTGAAATTTTTCTCATCCCGTATTTTTTTTATCAGATATTACTATTTTTGTAATCATTCCATTACTAATGGATTTAAAGATATGCAAAAATTCTATTAAAGTTTTATATTAGATTTCATTTTTTCTCATTTTTGATAAAAATCTATATGGATACAAGTATTATTTACAATTATTCCTAATAATGTGTAATTTTTTATCCATTTATAAATCTTTTTTATTATAAAATTATTGTGTTATCACAATAACAGATTATAATCAAACATTTAGAGTTACTTAAAATATTTAATAAGATTAAAAGGGTTCAAAAAAAGAAATTGTTTTATTAGCTTTTATTCAAAATGTCAAAAATTACCTCAAAATCAGAAAAGTTGAATGGTTTTAAGATATACCCATCTGCTTTCGTTTCTGATAAGTTCTTTTCGACCTCACTCCCAGCTATAGCTGTTAAAAAAAATACAGGGATGTTACCCCATTCCTTATCTGATTTAATCGTTTTACAGATGTCATACCCACTTAAATCAGGCAAGATGATATCCAATAATATTAGTTTTGGAATGGTATTCCCTAATTCCTCCAAACCCTTTGAACCACTTACTACTCCTTTACATTTAATTCCTTTACTCTCAAAATAGCTAGTTATCAATCGTATAGTCGCGAGATCGTCTTCTATCAATAGCACATCGTATACAGATACCACTTTTATGTTATCTAAAATGTTAATTATTTTCTTCTCAAGAAGGATACTCTGTTCAAAAATGTTTTTTACTGTTTCTAACACCTGAGCATTTAATTTTTCCCTATAATTTTCAAGAAGTAGCTGTGAATACCCCTTAATTGAAGTCAATGGCTCTTTTAGAGTATGAGAAATATTTGAAATCGTTTGAGGATTTAATTTTGATAGACTGTTTTGAGTATTATTGGATTTACTTTCTATGAATGCCGCAACAGATTCTCGAATTAATTTAGAAATCGTTAATTCTCCATTGTTTTTTGTATAATCTAACCATTTTAATTTGGTATTTTCAGACACGTACAATGAAATACGTTCTTTATCTCTATGATACACTTTTTCGCCTTTTTGCCACTTTCTAAAACCTTCAGTAATTGCTCCGCGCCAGATAGCATACCGACCGGTTTCTTTCTCATATTTTTTCATTTCATCTGATTTTTCAAAAGAATTGTTATTGCTATTCATAGAAGACTCCTTGTTATCGCCAATCTCGGTATTTTCATCGATTTTTTTAGAGGGACTAATTTTTGTACCACTTATACCTAACTAAAATTTGCTTGAGAACATAATAAAAGAACTATTATTTAACGTTTTTTTATTTATTAATCGTTTGTATGAAGATATATTTGTACACAAAAAATTAAATAAGTTTTATGAAAAGATAATTTGTGTGTGAAAAAATCAATTCTTCTCTTAATTTTTTGATAATCCGACAAAATTAGATTAGCCTCTTAGATTTGTTATAAAATTATTAATAAAAAAATATATT
>JAZGEW010000040.1:0-4261 GCA_036478875.1 Promethearchaeia archaeon
AAGAATTTTTAATGGTAATCAATGAAATACTTACTTTACCAATAAGGATCTTAATTTCAGAAAGTCATTATGGATTAAAAACAGCGATTAATTCAATAGTCTCTGAAGAAGAAGGTCTATATGGTTCAATACGTGGGAGACTTGATACTATTTTTGACCAGATTCAAGAAATAAGAAAATAACTCTTAGAAACTCAAATAAACTTCATCAATCCCTTTAACAATATCAGTAAATAATACAAAAGGCAACATTTTTTAAGTTTTTACCTAAAAAGTGGATATAGAAATTAGAATTGTCATTCTCCATTGATAATATTTAAAAATTTTTTGAGCATTAATGGGAAATTTAATTCTATTAGAGTTTAAGCGATTATGTATGATAATATTCTTAACTATTCTAAAAAGTGATGTCAAATTTTCCATATATTAAATCTTTCGTTTATATTCTTTCAAATTTTTTTTTATACGTCGAGCTAATGGGGAATATACCATTCCCATTTGTTTGAATAATTTATATGATTTCTTTGAGTATTTATATGCTATTTTGAAATCCTTATATTTATAATATACTCCAGCAACATTGTTATAAGCTATAGCTAATGATTTTTTATCTCCCTCATTCTTATGAATTGAAATTGCTGCAAAAAATCTGTCTAATGCTTTGTCATATCTTTCTTTCTTTAATTGCACCATTCCTAGACCTCCAAGATAAATCCCAATAAAATGTAATAAGTTTAAGTTCTGTACTATTTCTAATGCTTTATTATAATAATAAAGAGCTTTATTGTAGTTCCCCATTTCAAAAATTATATTTGCATAGCTTCCATATACTTTTGCTTTTTTAAATATATCAGGGCTCTCATCCACTAAATTTTTTGCTATTCTCAAAAACTTTTTTGCTTTCTTATTCTTTTTCATCTCTACAAAATACATTCCAGTATTGTGATATAAGTGAATACTGGCATTATAATCTCCATATTTCTTATAAATTGCATCTGCTTTACCATAAAATTCAAAGACTCTTTTAGATTCACCAATTTCTGCATAAACATCTCCTAAATTTGCATATGTAGATGCTTTTCCTAAATCATCATTCAAATCCTTAATAATTTCAAGTGACATTTCATGATATCTAATTGCTTTCTTAATTTTATTTCTTCGATGATAAATCAATCCTATATTTCTTAAAGCAACCCAGATCCAAAAGTTCTTCAATAATAATTTTGATTTTTTTAATAATTTTTTTGCTATTTTTAATGATTCTTTATGTTCGAATTTATCCAGTAAAATTTTCTGTGGGAAATAGAGTTTTTTTAATTCTCCAATGGGCTTTAGGCTTCTTTCTAGCCATGTCAAGAGATCCAGTTTAAATTCCTGATCATGTAATATGGGCTTTTTATCTAATAATTCTTCAACTAACTTTGAAGTATTAGCTCTAACATAAAAAATTTTATTTACTAATCCAAGTTTTTTAAAATTATATAACAATTTTGTAATCTTATTTGATTGAATAATATCAGAATTTTCAATTATTTCATAAGTATGAATCTGAGAATCTGAAATTTTGTAATCGTGAAAGATCCAAATAATTTTCTTATATTTTTTTATTGTAAAAAGTGATGGGATTATATCGAAGTCGTCCATCCCTGAATATCCCATAACTATCAAAATTTTTCCATTCAAAACTTTTTGAATTGTAGATAGTTTGAAATCTTCTAATTTGAAAATATCTATTCCTTTCTTATTTTCACCTAAAGATTCAATAGTTGCCTTGATTGAATCTTTAGTTAACTCTCCTGTAATTATATTTTCAATGGATCCATGAACTTTAATTAAAGGAAATTTACCATTTTTTGATATAACATATGGATTCTTATACATGATGAAATCTTTTTTAGTAATAATTGGAATAATTTTTTCTTTAATAACTCCTAAATTTATCAATGCTTGTTCAATTAAACAATCGTAATTTGTGGTAATGACTTGTTTTCCCTGTTTAATCATTTTAGCAAAAAAATAATGTTGGAAATTTGGAAATCTAGATTGGTTGTAGTATTCTAAGATTTTCAAATCTTTATCATAAAATTTTTGAATAATTCCCATTAAACTTTCAAATCTTATATCATCTATATATTTCGAAATTAAATCTTTATAAGATTTCTCACAAATAAAATCAATTATAGCTTTCATCATTTTTTTTGCACTGGGTAAGCAAGTTGGTGGATCAATTGAACACCCCGCTCCAACTAAAAATGTTATATTCTCATCTAGATTAATCAAATTAGAGATATTACTATTGGTGCTTTGCATGGATTATATTTATAAATTTTTTTATATAAAAATAGGTATATGTGTCTTTATTACTTGATATTAAATATTTAATAATTATAGGTATATTATTGAAATTTATTTGTTTTTATTCAGGCTCTTTTCAAATCGTTAATAGAGGTTTTATATTATTTTGATAATATAATTAACTTATTCGAACTTTAAGGTAATTTGATGATAAAAACTTATTCTATACCTTATTTCTAACTCAATCTTTCCCTTATTTTTTCAGAGGGTATTCTCTCTTTAAATAATTTAACTCAATTTTGATAATTTGTATACTTATATTCTTAAAAAGGATTATACTCACATAGTTCTGATAACTTAGTAAATCAACTTGTATCAATATCACTTTTATTTCTTTCCCATTAACATTTTATCGCCTTACTAATAAATAATTCAGGTGTATGATAAATCTCTTCACAAATTTTCTTGATTACAACTTCAAATTCTTCGGTTATTTTAACATTGATGTCCTGATTTTTGATGATAATAAGCTCTATCTTATTTTATCAGTTTAATATATATCTACTGGAAAATTTATGAGCGAATATCATCACCTACAAATATTACTTAAAATATGAAATACTCTAATCCAAATAGAATCTTAATATATGAATTTGTATTTAATGAAAAATAAGAGTATATGTCAAGACATAATAAAAACAAAATACTCATATATTCAGGTTTATCTTACGAATCCTTTCTTGTAATTCAAGTAGAGCTCTTGAAATGATTTTATCAGCTTTAACAAATATCATTTCAGTTTTTTTTAATGGTTCTTTAGAAATGCATTCTACTCTAGTATCTCCAAAAGTTATTTTTGTACCAAAAAAATTGTAGAATTGAATATTACCTGTTTTACTTTTGTCTATCAATCCTTTAATCATGTTATTTAAATGCTTCATTCCATTGGCAATCACTTTAAAAGGTTTAAAATGACTTTTATGTCTGGAATTTAAGTCTTTTAATTCTTGGTTGTGGAGTATTGCTGCTAAATGATCTAAAATGATAGCAATTTGATTTTGGCAAAAGGAATATAAAAAACAATTAAATAGTAATGCTTGACTTTTTTCTTCGTATTTCTTATTTATTAATTCCCATTGACTTCTACAACCATCTATACAGTCCTTTAGAAAAAGGTGAAGCCCGTTACTTGTTTTGTATTTTATTTCCAATTCCTTTTTTTCAGACAAATAGTCTTCCTCAGAAATATTATTATCCATACTAAGAGATATTAACGAAACATTAAATAAAGAAGAGACTGAAAAAAAATATTGATTTGGTATTAATTTTCATGCATAAATTTTTCAAAAGGACCTTAAATTTCTTAATGAAGCTTGCTATCCCATTTTACATGAGATTAAAGGTAATAGAACATTTTTTTGTTTATTTTCGAAACTACGAGGATGATATGATCCGTATCATCGGATATCTCGGAACTCCTCTATTAAATGAATATGGTGGGTTACTGGAAAAATCTCTCCAGAATGAATGATATAATTAGTGTTTTGAATAATATTTAATTAATTAAAAGCTAATCTTTTACTATACTTCTGAATAATAAACCCAATATTCCATATCCTTATTTGGATCGAAGTAATTATTCTTTATTAAGAAAGTAGGGATGGTAAAGCGAAATTGTTGACCCCCTCCCTTTGCAGGAGAAGCTCTGTAAGGTAATACATGCCTAATAGGAGTATTATCTTTTTTTATATCTTTTGTCTTTTCAATAAAATCAACCCAGTATTCCTTATTAGGGTCAATTTTTTTATTTCTTATTAAATAAGCGGGAATATTAAAATGAAATTGATCCCCAGATTTAGCAGGGGATGCTTTAAATCTTAATTTCATAATAAAATCTTTTTCCATAATTATAATTATATTTGTTTAATAATTTTTTAACTTCTCCTAAATCATATTATTTTTATATA
>JAZGEW010000041.1:0-2880 GCA_036478875.1 Promethearchaeia archaeon
TTTAATTCAATCGTATTTAACTTTGAACATAATTATAAAAAATTTTTTTATTCTTATGTATTTTAATTAAGTAATAAAGTAATAGAATACTAATTTTTGCGGGAATTGCCAAGTCTGGTCTAAGGCTATAATGAGTTGATCGAAAGCTGACTATAGGCGGTGGACTTAGAATCCATTCTCGTAGGAGTTCGGGAGTTCAAATCTCCCTTCCCGCATCTTTAAGTCTTTTATTCATAAAATTTTTAACCCAAAATTAATTACAACATTAATAATTAATTAAAATCTATCAAAAAATAGATTTTTAAAGAATTATTAGTTTTAAAAAACTATGCTCCCGTAGTGTAGTCCGGCCAAGCAATAACTATTATTTAAATACATACTTGAATGCTAGGCTTTCACCCTGGTGACCCGGGTTCGAATCCCGGCGGGAGCACTTGATTTACTTAAATTCTATCTTTGTTCCATAACAATCTAAATATAAATATTTTAATAATTAGCTTTCCATTAGAATTCGTACGAAATCATTTAATTCTGAAATAGCTAAGATATTACTTTTTTTTAAAGTCTCTATATCTTTTTTATAAAATTCCAAATAGCACTTAGTGCATTGAATGGTTGCTCCGAAATCAATAGTTTTTTTTTCATGACATCTAGGACATTTATATTTAATCATTTTATCTATCATTTATTGAAACCTCGTATTTTTGTATAATTATATAAGAGAGGGAGTAGTACTTTTAAATATATCCATCAAAAATAAAAACGATAAGTAGAAGGGTTCTAAAGGCAAATTATTGAGTGAAAATTTGACACAAATGTAAAAAACTTTAACAAAATTTCATTTTGTTGATCACCTACCTTAATTCAGGGTCCTTAAAAATCGAGGAAGTAAAGATTTAATGGAAATTTGAATTGAATTATATGAGGGGTTTGATCTAATCTAAGATTTCTTTGAATTCTGTTAATACTTTAACTAAGTTATACGATTATCTTGAAAGAAATCTATTTAAACTCCTATCTATGATATTAATAATTAACAGAATAACGTGGTATCTCTTTAATAATTAAAGGGACGATTGAGGACAAGACTAAAAATGCAGATATTGTCATTAAGAAACCTGTAGAAAAAAAGCACGATAAATATATTCCTATTGGAGTGAAAATTGCATTGCCTAAATAACTAGAACTTTGCATGATTTGATATTTTAAATTTTCATATTTTCCTCTTCTTGAAATATCAATAATAATATATAAAAAGTTAGATACAACCATACCATAAATTAAAGCATCCATAGAGTATAGAAAGAAGAATACTGGAAAATTAACATATGGATACACAAGAAATAAACATACTATACTTAAGATTCCCAGCATAATAATCCTTGCTTCATTTCCTTTTTTATAGATTCTCTTAGCTATATAAAACCCACTCATATTGAAAAGAAAGAAGATGACATAAAAAGAAGAGTATATTCTAAATGCATCTTCCCCAAAGTTAGAAGTGATCCAAGAGCTTAATGGATAACCAAATAAATAACTACTCCAAAAGAGAAAATAAGAAATACAAATCAAAATCATTAGCAGATTATTGGAATAGGCTTTTGAATTCTCCCTCTTATCTTTTTTTTCCAGAGAAACTTCAGTTTGGGTTTCAATTAGTTTAGAATTATTTTCCTTTATTAAAAGATAAGTGAATAGCAGAGGGAATGAGACTATCCACCCAATCAAAAAAAATGTATTCCAGAGAGAAAACGAGTAAAAATCATATACAACCAGACTGAATAAAATAGTAGGAATAAAGGCTCCAAAAGATGAACTCACATTTGAAATTAATATTACATTTTTTTTAAGTACATCATTTGATTTTACTAACTCGAACATTAATTTACTCATTCCTGTTTTGATAATTGTCATCATGATTAAACTAACGGATAAAAAGAACCCAAACCAGAATAAGATATTCCTGAATAGGATAAATAAAAGAAAACTCGTAAACATTATAATCCCTGAAAATGAAATAAAAATCTTCTTCTTTTGGGAATATTTATCAAAGAAATACCCTAAAAAGATGGCAAGTATCAACATGCTATTGGAAACAAGTTGAGTTAAGGCTAAAGCACTCCGATTAACCTTTAACACATCAAAAAAATAAAGCGGGAAATATAAGAGTAGATAAATACTCATAATATTTATTGTAAAATATACAACAATATAGGCTAGATAATTACTCTTAATTGGTTGCATGGATGGATCACGTACTATGCTTAAATTTCATATAAATCATTAAATTAGAGCGTTAGATTTCAACGTTTTATCATTTGACTCATTATTAATTTGAACGTCAAACGAAATACCACACATTGGACAAAACTCATGTTTGGATGAGAAGTCTAATTGAACACATAGTTTACAAAAAGGACATCTATAAATTATCATACTAGCTTTTTTGAAATTTTATATTTAAACATCGATATTATCAATAAGAATTTCATAAAATACAGTAAAGAATTGATAGTTTTTCTTCAATTAGGCAATTCGAACAAAAAGATTGAAAAAATAAGAAAAATAGATATACTTTCAATCAAGAGTAAACTATCTTGGTCCTCCCTCTCCAGCTCCAAACATTATTTTCACGTCTATCATGTTTAATTTTATTTATAAAAATATCAATTTAAACTAAGAAAAAATTGATTGATGGTTTAATATATAAATAAAAATTTTTCTTTCTCTCAGATTTCAACAAAAATGTTTAGAACAGTAGCAAAGGATTTTAATGTCTAAATTCTATTGAACTGTGACTTATTCTATTCATTTTTAAAACTTAATTAGTATTTTGAAATATTATTTTTATCTTTCTTAATTATTTGATTACTTACCGCT
>JAZGEW010000042.1:0-6318 GCA_036478875.1 Promethearchaeia archaeon
GAACCATATAGACCTTCTTCTTCAGAGACTATTGAATTAATCGCTGTTTTTAATCCATAATGACTTTCTGAAATTAAGATCCTTATTGGTAAAGTAAGTATTTCATTGATTACCATTAAAAATTCTTGAATAATATTAAAGATTTGAGGTATTTTTTCCCGAGATCTATCAATAGTAGAAGCTTCTGATTATATTAAGCCGTTCTCTCGTTCTTGTTTTAATTCTTCCCAAACGTTAAGTATTATTATAGTGGGATAGAATGAAATCAAAGTAAAAAGACTTAATTCTTAAAGATTCTACTTATTTTATTTATAACTCCCTTCTCCTTTTCAATTTTCTTATATAATCTTTTTAATATTTTGTATTGATATTTAGATTTTTTATTTTACAATAAGATTAATTTCTATATTATTAAGGATGTTGAGAGTGAGTCATGTAATGTTGAAGTATATTATTAATTACTTTTCTTATAAAAGAGCTTCATTTTTAAATATGATATAACTAAGGAGAGAAAACGGATTGGGTTTAAAACAAACATTATCCCTCGCGTTTTGATAACCCGAAGTATCATTCTTCCTGGGTGATTCAAGTATTTAAGCTCTTTATATGAATACACTAAGAGTTTGCGTAGTTTTTCTGGACTTAATTTGTATGTTTTAATTACAGGGGTGAGTATAGTATATTTTGACCAATCTTTTGTGATAACAAGATTTTTTTCTTCTAATTCTTTTAAGGTTATACTCCCTGGAAAAGGCGTTAATAAACTGAAAGGGAGGAATTCAATATCAACTTTATGCAAAAGTTTAATATTTTCTCTTATTTCTTTTTCCGTGCTATTAAGATCACCCCCAATTATCATATTTCCACTTACAATTATATTATATTTATGTAAAATTTCAAGGGCTTTTAATACCTTATCAAATGCAAGTCCCTTTCTTAAATTTCTTTGAGTCTTTTCTCTGATACTCTCAATTCCTGTTAAAATCATCCAGAATCCTGCCTCAGCCATTTTTTTTACCAATTGAGGAGATTTTAACAAAATATCTAATCTAATCTGAGAATTAAATTTAAAATCGTTTATTTCATTGTTTTTTTTACATTCAATTATTCTTTCACACAATCTCTCAAATCTTTCAGTATCAGCAGTTATATTATCATCTACAAAAAAAATATCTGAAATTCTTCTATTTTGTGATATAATTTTTAATTCTGAAATTATATTTTCAACTGGTCGTTGTCTCCAAAGACCATTATTGATAACAGGAGTGGTACAAAATTTGCATGAATAGGGACATCCTCTTGAAGTTTCTACTGTTTCTATCCTTACTTTAAACATTGAATAATTGTTATTCTTTACTAGATGCCTTGCTGGAAATCTAACATTCGAATAATTGATCAAAGGTCTGTCTGGAGTATGGATTATTTTTCCATTAGATCTATAAGAGATCCCTTTAACGTTTTCAGGAGTTCCTTTAATAATCAATTCCTTAAAAGTTAATTCTCCTTCTCCTCTAATGACAATATCAACCTCATCAACTCTTAATGTTTCATCTGGTAGGAATGTTGGGTGTCGACCACCGAATACAACAGTGCAATTTTTATTATAATCCTTTACAATCTTTGCAACGTCATAACAGATATTAATTGCAGCAGATACAAAAACCGAAATTCCTACAATATCAGGTTTGTATTGTTCTATTTTTTTTCTTATTTGTTTATAACTTAAATTTTTTACTTTAGCATCAAGAATTTCTACCTCAAGATCCAAATCAACTAAATAACTAGCAATATAGGTTAAATTTAATGGTGGTAAATTTATATTAATAAAATGAAACCATGCTTCACAACCCCTATGATTTGGTTTAATTAAGAGTATTCTCTTGAATTGGCTGAGCGTTTTAAGTGATTTGTGTAAAATGCTAGGTCTCTCCTTTATTAATCATTAAAAAAAACTCTTTTAATTGTTCTAATTACAAAGAAATTCTTTGCCCAAAATATAATTCTTTTAGGGTTTAGAAGAAAGCGCAACCCACGGCTCTTACGAATCCGTGAAAGGGTTTCCTTCCAATTATATAAATCAAAAATTTCTCTATATGAGTATCTTAAAAGTTCATGAAGTTTTTTTGGGGTTAATGTATGAGTTCTGATCACTGGAGTAATAAAAATATATTTAGACCAATCATTTGAGAGTATTAAGTTCTTCTCCTCTAATTCTTTCCTTATTTCAGTACCCGGATATGGTGTTAAAATTTTGTAATCTACAAGATCAATCTTTAGTTTCTTTATAAAATCCATTTCTTTTTTAATTTCCTCTTCGGTTGCATTTAAATTATATCCAATTATTAAATTTCCAATGATAAAAATATTATTTTCATGCATGATTTTAAGTGCTCTCAAAGTTTTATTAAATGTTAAAGATTTTTTCATTTCCTTTAAGATTTCTGCACTTGTGCTTTCTATTCCTACACATAAAATCCAGAACCCTGCATCTGCCATTTTCTTTACCATTTGAGGGGCTTTTGCTACAGAATCTACTCTTGCTTCTGCAAAAAATTTAAAATCATTTATCTCCTTATTTTTTTTACATTCAATTATTCGTTCACATAGTTTTTCAATTCTTTTTGTGTCGGCAGTAAAATTATCATCCACAAATAGTATATCCGTTATCTTTCTATTACGTGAAATTAATTTTAACTCTGTAATGATTTTTTCTACTGGTCGCGGTCTCCAGGTAGATTTATAAAAACCAGGAGTTGTACAGAACTTACAATTATATGGACAGCCTCTTGAGGCTTCTATTGTTTCTAATGTTATAGATAAAGTTCTATACTTATTATTTTTAATAAGATTTCTTGCAGGGTATCTTAGTGTTCCAATGTCTTTCATAAAATCCCGATCTGGATTATGGATAATTATCCCATTAGATCTATAAGAAATCCCCTTAACATTTTCTGGAGATCCTTTTATGATTAGCTCTCTAAATGTCAATTCTCCTTCTCCTCTAACCACAATATCAACTTCATCAACTTCTAAAGTTTCCTTTGGAAAATGTGTGGGATGATGATTTCCAAAAACAACAGTACAATTCGGATTAATCTCTTTTACCATTTTTGCAATATCATAACTAGTATAAATTGCAGCGGATATAAAAACTGAAATACCAACAATATCAGGATCAAATTTCTTTATTTCACTTCTGATTTTTTTATAACTTAAGTTTTTTATTTTTGCATCAAATATCTCTACATCAACATCTAAATCATCCAAATAACTGGCAATGGAAGATAAACCTAATGGGGGCACATCAAAACGAGCAAAATGGGTATCAGTATTACCGGCATGAAAATTTGGTTTAATTAGTAAAATTCTTTTCCACTTTAGGGTTTGCCGATCAGTAGTAGTAATTTTCATTTAAGTAATGGTAGATTTAATTAACTATCTAATTTCTTTTTAAATTTTAAAGGAATTTAAGGTCTTTTACCAATTTAGGTATTCTACACCCTATCTTTCTCTCTTTATAATAATTGCATTAATTTTCTATAGTTAAATATTGAAAAGATAAATTGAATATTATTGTCTGATATTAATCAGACACAATTGTATATAAATATTACTTAAAAACTATTATAGAAGAATCTATTATGATTTAGTTAACTTGCTACTTCTTTTCCCAATTTCACAGTTTCTTGACAATTTTTATGGATTTTACCACAGAGATTATATCTTCTAAAAAACTAAAATCTTCAGATGATAATTCGTCATAAGTACGCATTATATCTTTAATGATTGCGATTCTAATAAACTGTTTAGGTTCGCTCTCGATGGTTTCGCAGCAGGATTTAAGAAAATTTGTGATTTCATGTGGAATCGGTTTGGATGAATGGTTTTTGTTTCTTTTTCATTCAGAGCATCTTCCTTATCTCCTCCTAGAACTATAGCTTCACCTGAAAAATCAGCTTTAACTACAGAGCATTTCACTCCAACTTTAACTTTTTCAATATCACCCTATTTTAAAAATTTAACAAATAGACGAAGGATACTAGTTTTTCCAATACTAACGTCACCTAACAATTCAATTTTTACCATTCTCTAAATTTCACCTTCTAATAACTTATTTAATAATAATTTTTCCAAACAAAAGGTTTAAAAACAATCTTATTATCATTTTTCTTAGACTAAAGTGTAAAAATGCAGTTATTTTTTAATTAATAAATAATTTTAAGGCCGAAGACAGTGCTTAAATCTGAGAATTTAAACTCAAAATGGAAAAGAGTCTTACTGATTAAACCAAATTACAAAGAGCTTGATGCCTATATGTACTGTATTAAGATTAATTTTCCTCCAATAAATTTAGCTTTTATCGCTAGTTATCTACTAGATCTGGGTATTGATGTTGAAATCATTGATGCAAAAGTGAGAAATTTTAATTATAAGAAGTTAGAGAGAAAAATTCGAAAATTTAAACCAGACTTGGTTGGGATTTCTGTATTTGTCACTGCAGTAATGAATGAATGTTTTAAAATTGCTAAGATTATAAAACAAATTGATCCGAAAATAACGGTTGTATTTGGTGGTAGGCATCCTACATTTGATTCTGAGCAAATTCTTAAAAGAAACGAAGTAGATATCATTGTAAGAGGGGAGGGAGAAATTACATTCAGAGAGTTAATTACTAAAGGAAATCCTCATAATGTTGAAGGGATCTCATATAGAACTAATGGTATAATTTTACATAATCCAGATAGACAATTAATGGACTATTCAGACGCCAGGCTTCCCGCGAGATATCTTTATAATAGGAATAAATATCGGGCATATACAGTGAGACTAGAAACTCTTGAATCTTCAAGAGGATGCCCCTACTCATGTAAATTTTGTATTACACCGAATTTTTATAAGCGTAGCTGGAGATCTCGACCCATTGAAAAAATTATTACTGAATTAAAAATACTTTCAAAAAATAGAAGAATTTCAGATATATTTTTTGTTGATGATAATTTAACTGCTAATACAAAAAGAGTTGAATATTTATGCGAAAAAATAATAGAAAGTAAAAAGAAAAATGAAATAAGAGATTTTAAATTTTTCGCTCAGATTAGAGTAGATTCTATTGTTAAATCTCCTCAAATGATTAAAAAAATGGCTAAAGCCGGATTCTGGGTCGTATTAATTGGGATTGAGACTGTATTTGAAGACGCATTAAAAGATGTAAGAAAGAATGTAAGTTTTCAGACTGTTTTAGATGCAATTAAGATTTTACATAGAAATGACATTTTTGTTGTCGGAAGTATGATCATTGGTGTGAACCTACATGAAGAAGAAGAAGATATCAAAAAAGAAATAGAGTTTATGTCAAATATAGATATTGATATAGTAACTTTTAGTATATTAACTCCTTTTCCAGGAACTAGCACATTTCATGAATTAGAAGAAAAAGGACTCCTTATTACTAAAGATTGGTCTAAATATACGATAACTAACCCTGTTATTAAAACAAACAAATTGAGTCCTAAAAAGTTGAGTGAACTTCTTTTATTTTCTTTTCAGAAAATAAAATATTTTAATAATATCAAAGAATCGTTGTTAAGACTAATAAGAAGGCGAGGAATTCTATTTACATTGAATCCAATTCGAATTGCATCAATGATAAAAGCTTCTATTAAAATTAGAATTTTTTTTAGAACTCTAAGAATAAAATAAGGGAATTTTTTACATAAAATTTCTAAAAACTTAGAATCAGGGATAAAAATAAAACCATTCCAAAAATAATGAAAAATCTTCTTTAAGAAACTAATGAAAACAAATTTAAGAAAAAGAAAATCCAAAAAGTCTATTATTCCTTAATAATATCCTTTTTTCTCCAAGAGTTTCCTTATATCAACTTCATCATTTGCATTTTCAAGAAACCTTGGTATCCTTCTAACTTTAAAAGATATTTTAAGAGTTGGTTTAATGGTATGACCCCAGAACAGATAGAAGAAAAATGGATTCTTAAAGAAGATTGAATCATTGGAGTCTGAAATCACTTGAATTAATTACCATGGCTTTACTTTCTTATTTCTTGAATCTGGTCAAAGATATTATCAAGTTTCCCACGTATTGAACCATATAATCCTTCTTCTTCTGATACTACAGAATTTATAGCTGTTTTTAAACCATAATGACCTTCTGAAATCAATACTCTAATGGGTAAAGTGAGGATATCATTTATTATCATTAAAATTTGTTGCATTATATTGATTATTTGAGGCATTTTCTCACGAGATCTATCAATAGTAGAAGTTTCTGATGATATTAAGCCGTTCTCACGTTCTTGTT
>JAZGEW010000043.1:0-15030 GCA_036478875.1 Promethearchaeia archaeon
TCTTCTAAAAATTCTGTGTTTATTGTTTGCCCGATTGTAATGAAATTTTTTAATTGGAGAGGTGTATTAAATTCTGCTGCGATTCTTGTATCGATTCCTTTTTTAAACTCACTTGCAATTTTCGCAACCTCTATCAAATTTTTGCCTTGAAAATATACATAATTCAGATGAGAACCATTCAATCGAAAGAGATGATTTTTAAGGCATTTACTTAAAATTGAAATAGTAAAAGCCATATTCAATCCCCTGTTAAATGGTTTTGGGATAATGGATTCTGATTTAGAAAGTTATTACAAAGAATTAGACATGAAACTCAAGAGAAAATTATAAAGATCGATGGTAAATTCAGATTCTGATTTCCATGAAAATTTAATAAAAAATGCATTATATTTCACTAGAAGTTAAGTGTTATTTAAGATTGAGATACTAAATTAATATTTATAAATAATTAGAGGAAATTAGTAAGAATGAAAATTAGCAATCTAATAAACCTAGGAAAGAAAATTCTTGAATTATTTGAAGATTATATAAGTATAAAGGACCCTAAACCTCAAATGAGAACGCTTGTTAGACATTTTACTACAAATTTAAAAATTACTGAAACCGGTTGTCAAACTACAGGTTCATCTGAAATTATCCAAAAAAAAGATTGGACTTTCTTAATATTGGATTTTATAAACGAAAGAATTAAATCATTGAATGATCTAAAACAATTAGCTAAATCTATTGCAATTTGCTACAACAATAATATTGATATACTTGCTCCTGGTTGTAATAAAATTACACAAACCTCCTATTGGTTAGAAAGTTTTATCTATAAAATTATTCATGAAAAGTTAGAAGGAAAACTATCAGAAGATTCTCTTATAGATCATGCTTCATTGTTTAAATCCGAATTAGAATTGGCACCAATAGAATATCAATTTATTCATTATATATCAGGAATCTTTTTGGAACCAAATTCTATTAAGATTAATAATAAAGTATGTATTCGGAAGATTAAAGAATCTGATCTTGAATATACAAGTGAGTTATTAGTTGATTTTCCTAAATCTCGAAAGATACCATCCTCAATCTTAAAGATAAATATGTCTGCTCAAGATCAAAATGAATGTTTTGAGTATGTAAATAATATCTTCAATTCCTTAAGATTATATAAAGTAGGGTCAATTCTCTCTTTAGAGACAAAGACTGTTAAAAAAACCATTATCTGGTCATCAGCAAAACAGCTAAGCTGGAGTGGAGATGAATACTTTTCATTTAATAGATACCCTATTCATGAATCACATGTTAATACATTTATAAAATTTGTTAACTCTATTGTCCAAAAACTATATTTTGATAAAAAAAGTAAGATTTTCTGGAGTCTTGGTATTGCACTCGACAGATATAACTCCGCACTTCTGGAAAAAACTGATAGTGATAGAAGATTAATGATTTCTGTTATGGGTTTGGAATCCTTGTTTAGTCTTCCAAAAGAAAGGGGAGAAAATGCATTTAAATTAAGTAATAGAGTTGCTAAATTGTTAGGGACTCTGAATTTTAATGTTGAAAAGGTAAGAATGCATATACAACAAGCTTACATCTTCAGAAATAAGGTTGTACATGGGTTATATATTACACAAAATAAAAGGAATGAAATGAATGAAGTCCTACCTGAAATTCTAAACTACTTAAGGATATCAATTATAATTTTTCTTTTAAATAAAAATATTGGAAAAGATAAACTGATAATTAAAATTGATAATTCATTGATTGATGGTAATCAGAGTAAAGATTTAAATAAACTCATTGATAAGACGACAAAAGATTTTAAAGAACATTTATGTGAGTTATAAAATTTTATAAATATTGAAAGGTACATTTTTAGGATGCTTCAATGCAACCATAAATGATTTATATCAAATACCCAATTTTAAAATTGAAGATGGATATCTTTCATTTGAGGATAAATATAAAAAAATACTTAAAATCCTCTTGAATTCAGAAAATGAAGAGGTTAAACAAAGAACTGTGGATTTAATCAATTATCTTCTTAAAATGAATCTTCATAGTTTTAAAGATCTTTTAAGCGAGAGCTTGTAAAAAAGAATCATGGAAAGTATTTTAGCTTCATACATGAATCATATGAACACGAGTGATTTTAAATAAAAACCTTACAAGAATTTATATTGTAATCTCAAGAATTATATCTTAAAGACTATAATTTTAAAAATCTATATGTAACTAATAATATGTCGAAATAGGTAAAAAACCTCTACAGGAGAAACTAAACCTACATATATAAAAGTAGGAGATAATACAGATAATAGTAAATATGAGTTCTTAAGGTTATTCTACACAAAATGGAATCAAATAACAAAACCTAGCCCACATTTTATCATAGGTATTTATGCTGGGTGTAAATAATAATAATTAATGCAATCCTGATAAAAAATATTGTAAAAATATAATAGTAAGATTATTTCTTTAAAATAATTGAAAAAAAGAATAATAAAATATAATCTCAAAAATTTCCTAAAAGATTTGGAATATGATTAAAATGGTTAAATATATATCTAATAATTTTATAGTAAAACGATTAAAGATCGAAGAAAATACAATATTAAGTCACAATGAAATAATTTTCAAAAGTGGTCTTAATATTATACTAGGTAATAATGGAACAGGCAAAACTACCATATTAGAACTAATAAATTTCCTAAAATTTAATAAAAAAAAAGAATTATCAAAACGTTTAAAAGATTTATTCTTGAGTTTTTTTAATCTTTCAATAACATATCTTATAAATCTTAATTCATCATCAGAGTTTACTGATGAGTTAAAGCTTCTTATCGAAACAAAAAATTCTGTAAATTTTTCATTCACATTCTCTTCTCAAGAGTCTAAAAAAAGAATTGAAACTATTAAAATTTTGTATCTAAATAATAGAAATATTGATAACATTATTAAAGAAGAAAAGATTCCAGAGCATTTTAGTAGAAATGAACAAGTTTTAAACGCTATTTATAAAGTTACTCAAGTTGATGGTAATATAATTCTATTAGATGACATTTACTATTTATTTTCAACACACGCTACTGCATTAAATCTTTTTAAATATCTATCTGCACTTTCGAAAAAGAATCAGATCATAATTACATCTTTACCGATTCTAATGTCTGAGTTTTTAAGTTATGTAGAAAAACACGATTCTAAATTATTTACTTCTTTAAAACAAGCTCAAATATTATTCTTAGGGGAGATGCTCCAGAAGAACATATTCGATTACTTTCAAAAAGAGGATATTTCAGATTTTTTAAGAGAGTTCCAAGAAAGCATTAAAAATGTTAGAAAAATTCTCAAGCTTAATGTTTTAGATGGAGAAACGCAAAAAATACTAAATAGAATAATTTATGCCAATATAATAACAATAATGGAGACCTATTTATCGGATTGCTTTAAAAAAATTGTTTTAAAAAAGAAAAAGTATAAATTAAGGCTATTAAACTCAATTTCAGAATTTAATCAAATGAAATTGACACTAAGTGATGCGTATGATTGGCTTGAGAATGTAGATAAAAATATAGTAGAAATCCTCCAAACAATTTCATTTCACAACTTAGGAAAAATAAAGAGTATGTTTGATAGTGTTCTGAAGGTTAATTTTCCAGATAATATTGGGGATATCTTTAGAGCTATAATAATTCGTCATGATATCGTTCATAGAAATGGCAAAAATAAAAATGGAGAAGAGATAGAAATTTCAAAAGATAATCTCTCTAAATTAATTAAATCAGTAGAAGATTTTACTGGTAATATTGAAAAACAAATTTCTAAAATTTCAAACTAAATTATTAAAAGAAAAGTTAGATATATCAAAGGGATTATTTGATCTCTATTTAGTAGATGAGAAGGAAAAAGAAATTTTCACTCAGAATATAGATCTTTTACTAAAATTAGAGAAAGAATTAGAGAATTTTAGAATTGATGAGAAAGTTAAATATAAAATAATAAAATTCCTATCAGAAATTCTTAATCAGAAAGAATTAATTAATTACCATAAAAAAAATCCATTAATAAAGAAAATAAAAACATTTCTAGAACAACTAGAAGAATTTCAAGAAGGTCATATAATTGAACTTCAAGAATTAATAAATAATATTTCAAAAGCAATTTCAATTATCCTTAAAAGGATTAAGCTAAGAGATCAATTCATAACTCGTATGGATTTAATAGTAAAAGATAAAATTAAATCTGAAGAGGTTGCAAAATTAACAAGTTTAAAGGGGAAATCACATTATGATGTATTACGTGAACGATTTTTCTTTCAAAATATAGTAAATTGGTTTTATGAAATCTATAAGAATAATAAAAAAGAAAACGATAATCAAGTATAAAAGTTGGGAGAAATAAAAAGAAAATTTTAATATTACTTTCTTATTTCTTGAATTTGATCAAAAATATTATCAAAACAGTTTTTTGACTAGCTTTGTTGAGCAGTAAGGTAGAGTTGGTTTACTCTTTAATTAATCTGAATTTTTGTCCAAGACCAAATCAGAGACTCTTTTAACCATTTCCTAAGCCCTTTCTAACGATTGTATCATTTCCAGATATTAAAGATAGAATTCAAATCTATCAAACCAGAGTCGTATTATCGAATATATTTCAGAATCAACTTTGATTTTTGCTTTTCACTTAGGAATTGTGGTATCTCCTTGACTAGAAAGTCCAGTCTTTCTTTTGGCGACTTCTTAGCTTCTTGCTCAACAATATTATCGAACTGAACCCCAGCTATTTCTAAAGCCGCCTGATTCATAAAGAAAACATCTTGTTCAATTTTTTCTAAAACAAACGGGAGAACATCTTCACCAAGTTTTACGATTTCACGGTAAGGTTCGTTGTCTATATAATCTTGAGGTTTAGAACTGAATCGAATTCTCGGGTCTAGAATAACCTCCTCCCACTGTGCATACAGTCCATCGAATTTTTTCCTTATTTTTTCTGAATTCTTCATAATTATTCCCTCTTATTTATAAACTCAAGCAAGGTCAGGGTTAGCATTTGCGTCATGCTTTTCATAATATTTTATAATGTTCCCGTAACCGCCACCCTGCATTTGAAATTTGTCGTGCATAATCTGTTCAGCAGATCCACACTTGCTTTCATGCCAATCACAATCATATGTTTCTCGTGACCCGTGCTGGCATCCAGAGTTATCAGCCCACAAAGCTACCTTTCGCTTTTGATATTCACGCTTTCCATTTGTTGAAGGTATCCACCCATGAGAAGCATAAAATGCATCGAATACTGCTACCGTGTTCCCTGGCCATATCCATTCATCAGTAATTCCAACACTCCACGCAATACAATTGTAAGCCCCTGTGCTGGGACCTGTTATATGGAAATTTCGAAGGTTTGGGAACCATCCTAAAAATCTCGTTCTTTGCTCTGAAGTCGGTGGGTTGCCAAGTGGCACAACCGCATGAGTTTGGATTTCCCCCGACCATGGAAGACCGGAAACGCCGTTATTTCGCCAGAAATGAGTCAGACACTTACCACGCATGGTCAACAGTTCAAAATTGCCTACGTTACCAAAACTGCTTTGGATCATTGAGGGAACAGAGCTAAATTTATCACCAAAGAGAACTCCTTTTTTCCACGGTAACCCTGGAACATCATTGTGACGCCAATAATGGCGCAGCTTATCACCCTCCCTGACCACTAGCTCAAAGTTACCTACGGTACCAAACTTGCTTTGGATCATTGAGGGAGCAGAGCTAACATTATCACCAAAGAGAACTCCTTTTTTCCACGGTAACCCTGGAACATCATTGTGACGCCAATAATGGCGCAGTCTATCACCCTCCCTGACCACTAGCTCAAAATTACCTACGTTACCAAAACTGCTTTGGATCATTGAGGGAGCAGAACTAACATTGTCGCCAAATTCCGTGCTTTTATACCATGGTAATACTCCGTCATCATTATTGCGCCAATAGTGTTCCAAATGGTTATCTAAGAGCAAGACTGCCTCAAAGTTTCCATTAATTCCAAATTTACTTTGAATAAGATACATTATTACCTCTTTTCATCCAAAATTCAGTTTTTATTTGATCTAGGAATGTCGCCTTACATGTTGAATATTAGTTGACTGCTCCTTGAATTAATATCATCTTCAACAATTTTTAATTCGCCTTTAACAATAGAAATTTTATGTTTTATTTCAATGAATAATATTTATAATTAAACTTTTAAATCTTTTCATAGATTTTCGAGTTTTTATAAAAGAAAAAAGAAAAATTTCATTTCATTTCGACAAATGAAAGCCCATTTACCCCAGATACTCCCCACCATAACCCCTGGCATTACGTATATTTTAGAATAATTCAAAATATTCAGAATAACAGGCAAATGGTTCATTTCCAAGCAGATATAAGACCTCCTTCACCAAATAAGTGTTGTTGTAGATGTTGTAATGTAAGACGCCCAGTTAATGTTCAACCCCCTGTTACATTTGAAACTATAGGAAATGATACTGTTCCCGCTTCTACGAATCTTTCAGATATATATAACTGGTGGGTTAATTTTGGAAGCATTGAAGGAAAAATTAATAAGATAGGCATAGGATCACGTACAAAAAATGAAGGGAAAAATTATACATTAACTTCAGCATGGTTATGTATTAAAGATATAAATGGTATTCGTCCTATCTCAAATTTCGATCTTGAAGAAAACATTCCAAAAATTGGTCCACGGAGATTAACAAATGGTTATTTTATGGTACCTTATATTACAGAAAATTACGATGATATTGTAACATTTAAAGAAACTACTTCCATCCATGAGGCTCCTACATGGACGATTCAGAATAATCTACAAAATTCTTTTATATTTGGAGGCGGCGTTAGACTTGTTTCATGTTTAATGATCGGTTGGGCAGGAGGGGGTGGTGCAGAAAAAAAATATATTGGAACTGGTAGGTCTATTCTTTTTAAAAATTTTATATTGCCATGGGATGATATTACTAAACATAAAAAGCAATCTCGTCCACCAAATAATGAATACAAAACTTTATTCTGTTTGGTCGCTAAAGATAATAGTTTAATATGTGAAAATTTAATTAAAAACGTTGATCTCTTAAGAAGAGCTTGGGAGATTTATTTTCCTTTAATAATGCTACATCGTGGTGTTAATACAACGATAGATTTCTCTTTATAGTAATAAAGCCTTATTTAGTGATTTAATCGCCAATAATATTATAGAATTCATTTTATTTATCCTTTTTCAGATTGAACATTATGACTCTATCCGAGTTTTAGAAATTGTAATCATTGACAGAAATGTGAGAAGATTTATATACAAAATCTACTTATTGATCTATGGGATCTCTTATAGAAATCCTTATAGAAAAAAAAAAAATCTAACTACATTTTAAGAGAGAGAAAAGCAATGAAGGAAAAAAAAAATCCAAATTCGAGTGAGTTTGAAGCTCCAATACGTCGAAATGGTACACTTGAATATGATGTCGTTAGTTTTGAAGCTGTGATATGTAGTGAATCTGGTGAATCGATGTTTGAACCTGATGTAACAGTAACTCAAGAGAATTTTGAAAATTTTATTCCTAGAGGTGATACAGCAACTCAAACAGCTTTGAAACTTCAAAAATTAGGATTCCGAATTCTTAATGTTGGGACCTTTAGTGTCAGCGGGGAGGCCTCAAAAAAATTGTGGGAAGATACTTTTCAAACTCAGGTAGAAAAAGTATCCCTTCCATTAAGTAAAGATCATCCTGAGATCGGTGAAAGATTTTTCCTTTCGCATGTTGCTGGAAATCCTTTTAAGATTCCAGATGAATTAGCCAATTTTGTCGAAAGAGCTTATCCGCAAAGACCCCCAACTTTTTTTGAATCACCTCTGCCACCTCCTTTGAATTATCCCCACTTGGATGTTCCCGGAGATATCTCATTAATATTACGAGCGGATAAAGTTCATAGAGAAGGAATAACAGGGAATGGAGTATTAGTCGTCATGCCTGATTCAGGCTTTTTTAATCATGCATTTTATCAATGGAGAGATTATAAATATAGCAGAACAATATCCCCAGATGCTATAGGTGTAGAATTCGATGCTGTAGGTCATGGTACAGCTGAAGCTGCCAATATATTTTCATGTGCTCCTGACATTGAATTTTTAGGTATAAAGATGGGAATAAACCCAACTCTTGCGTTTAAGACTGCGGTCGAGCTCAATCCTGCAATTATTACGTGCAGTTGGGGTTGGAGTTGTAAAGATGCACTACCAAACTATCTTAAACCCCTTGAGTCCGAAATAATTAGGGCTGTTAATAAGTTAGGTATTACTGTCATCTTTGCTGCAGGGAATGGTCAATATGGATTTCCTGGTCAAATGCCTCAGGTTATTTCCGCAGGAGGAGTTTATGCTCACAGAAGTGTCAGAAATGATGATTTTAAACTTGAAGCTTCTAATTATGCTTCAAGCTTTATAAGTAATATCTATCCTGGTCGGACTGTGCCAGATATATGCGGATTAGTGGGTATGATGCCCCGAGGTATTTACATATCCCTTCCGTTACAACCGAAATGTTATATTGATCAAGGTTTAAGTGGAGGGGGATTCCCTGATAGAGATGAAACCGATCCCGACGACGGTTGGGCTGTTTTAAGTGGAACTAGTGCCGCAGCACCACAAATTGCTGGTGTTTGTGCCTTATTAAAACAAACCCAACCTTCTCTCGCACCCGAACTCATAAAGAAAATTTTATGTGCCTCAGCTCGAGATGTAGAGGAAGGAGAAAGTAGAATGGGTGATAGAGCAGGTATCGGATTTGATAGCGCTACTGGACCGGGATTAATTGATGCTTATAAAGCATTTCGTCTTGCAAGGTCTATAATCGTAAGATCGACTTCAACCTTGCCACCACCACGATAAACATAAACAGGTAAACAATGTTGTATTTATTTTTTTTTTACTTTTTCAAATTGTAAAAAAATGACGGGTAAGTGAATCATTAGAAAAATTCAGGTGGTTCTGCAAATATTAGGTCTTTAATTAAAGATTTATACGCATCAGGAATAACAAAATGTTTTTCGGGTTTAAAAAATTCTGTCTTTGTATGATTTGACAGATGAGGTATGGTACTTTTTGATTTTTTAAGCAATTTAATTTTAAAAGTACGCTCGTAAAGATTTTGATCTCCTCCAATTGTAATACTTTCCCCTAGAGAGAGAATTCTAAATCCCACTTTTTGTAAAATTGTTGTTGTTTCATTCTTTTTACTAGGAAAATAAATAACTTCTGCAGTTATCATAAATAATTTAGATCCAATAAATAGATAAAAACTTTACTCTCTAATTTTTTTTCTTTGATTTCCATTCTTTTCTTTTTTTCTTACTTTTCTTTCTTTCGTATTTATAAAAAAAGCAATGGATTATTAAATTAATAGACTAATAAAGAATTAACATTTAAAGTAGCATCATACATGCCTACTTAAACATGTACTGGGTAAGATTTAATATAATAATCATTGATAAACTCTGTGGATGTTGAATATACCTATATGAATATCTCTTTATAGGCTGTTTTTTAAGGACTGTATGATAACTTAATGAACACATGAATAGTACAAAAACCAAACTATTTCCCATATGCCTTTGAAGAGTCAAAAAAAAAGTAATAACATCATTAGTTATTGTTTTTCTCCATAGAATTCTCTATAGAATCTTATTTGAAGAAATATATTTATAGTTCTATAAAATATAATAAAAAATATTTAATGCGAAATTCAATGTGATAAAATATGAAAATTGAGAAGAAAATCTTCACTTTAGAGAATGTAAAATTGGCTTCAATGGGGCCAGATACTATAGTATATATCCCACGAGCTTTGATTAAGCATAAAGTTCTTGATCCTAATAAAATTTATAATGTTCATTTCGAACAGGTATCAGATGAGGATCACGGAAAATAGGATTATTTTTCTTCTCGATATGAGCTTGGAATTGTCATTTTTTTTAATTCTTTATTTTGTTCTCTAAGTATATAATCTCAAGGAACTATGTCTTCTATTCTTACCTTAGACATTAATATATATAAAATTATTCGAAATGTATTAAATGAAAAAGAGCTATTAAAGTTGGTTGTCTTAATATGATCACTTGGTTACCTATTGAAGAATAATTAAAGATCTAACACTCCTTAGTTTATATCTTTCTCTCTCTGGTATCGCGCCGTGGAGCCCGCCTACTTAATTTGGCGGCACTCTAAACTAATAATATTTACCTGCTGATGGTTTAAATTCATAAGTTTTAGCTATTTTATTTCGTCTTAATGAATCCACTAGATTTTGGTAATTCAGTTTATTAAATCTAAGTAACGTAGCTTCTCTAATTAATCGATGAAAATTAGTAGAATGACTATCCGAGTTAGATATGACAGACACTTTATTTAGTTCTGAAATTCCTCTAACCATTAACGGATCTGAACTTAATCCGGTTTCAATCGAATTAATATAGTTCATGCCATATCCTAAAGCTTCTTTTATCGTATTGAAATGTGATTTTTCACCAAGTATGCCAAAAAGGGGTGTAATTATAATTGAATATTCAGAAAAAAAAAATATAAAAAAAAAATAGGTATCAATTAATTGCAGTTTAATTTATTTTTGTTTTAGGCAGTTGGAATCATAGGTTTTACAATGAAGAGTACTATAATAGCAAAAACCATAATTAGCAGGATATACAGTAGGTTATTAAAATTTATCTCTGTACTTCCAGTTCTTATTATAGCAAATGCGAGGTATACAAAAAATCCTAATGCTAACGCCACAAATCCCATAACAAGAGTAAATGGAGTAAGATCCTGCAATAAAATTACAAGATAACATAAAGTTAATCCAAGGATAGGTCCTAAGAATTCAATAATTTGAAATAATCTATCCCAGTCTATCTTCTCACCTTCTTCCATACTTAATTTTTTAATCCATAATGACTTTCTGAAATTAAGATCCTTATTGGTAAAGTAAGTATTTCATTGATTACCATTAAAAATTCTTGAATAATATTAATGATTTGTGGCATTTTCTCACGAGATCTATCAATAGTAGACGTTTCTGATGATATTAAGCCGTTCTCACGTTCTTGTTTTAATTCTTCCCAAACATTGTCTTTTAATTCGGAAAAATCGATGCCTAAATTTTCTAGAGCCATTTGAGCACCTTCAAAAAGATAGTTGATTGTATCTTTGCCAGTAAAGAGTTTCACATTTTCTACCATTTCTGGAGGTGCCAAACCTTCTAGAAAACTTACAAGTAATGAATTATAATCACGTATTACATCCAAGGGAATAAACAATAATGTCATTTCTTTTAATTGTTTAAAAATATATCCAAGAATTTTCGCAAACCACTCATTCTGGAGAGATTTTTCTAATAATCCACCATATTCATTCAAAATATGAATTCCGAGGTATCCAATAATGCGAATCATATCATCTTCATAATTTCTAAAATAATCAAAAAAATTGACCAATTTAAACTGTATGCAAAATATGGTTCTTAGGGCTCATTTCTATTAAGTATAAGTTGGATTATTGCGAAGTCGCAATATTAATAAAACATATTATTCAATATTTACATTAGACAAAAAATCATAAAAATAATATAATGGTGAATTAATGTCAATAAGAAGAGAAGCAGAGCAGAAATATTCTGCTTTTTATAATAGTCTAAAAAATTTTCTCTATAATAATTCGGGATATAATATCGGGGGTGTTGCTAGATGGGGCTCTCGAACAACAGGAGAACACAGAGATAAGAGCGATTTAGATGTAATTTTTTGGATAGTCGGAAATCTTTCTAAACAAAAGGTTTATCCTGATTTGATAGATAAATTGAAAAAAATTCTGAAAGTCAATGCTAATACAGGAAGTAGTAATAATGTAATAAAGATTTGGAAGGAAGGAATTACATGCGATTTAGTTTTACTTTCTGAATCAGATTATAGAACACAGATAAATACGAGAAGGTATAATGAATAAATCAAACACGGAGAAATGATTTAAGAGGACTAAATTGGATATCAAATCAGAAGGGAATATACTCCTAGAAAATCATAAAAAGCTGTACAAACAGCTAATTGAAATTCCTGACAAAAGAGAAATAGAATATATTGAAGGAATAGAAGAAGGCGTCAAAGTGGGTAAACCTCGCTTTAAAAATCCCAAATATCAATGGTCTATGAGTTTACTTGTCGGACTTAGAGACCATTTACAAAACATTTGGAATTTTTTTGACAAATATTCTTACTGGTTTGACGATACCCTGATACCTTTACTATATACCAGTGAGAGGAGGGTGTCAAAGAAATCCATTATTTTTCTATTAGAAGAAGATGTATGGAACACGGATGAGGTCTATGGAAAATATCTCATAGATGAAAATCAAGACGAAATAACAATTAGTTACTCCCGAAGGGAGAGAAAAATGAAACAAATTACCTTAAAAACAAATGAGGAGTCTAAGATAAAAGAATGGATTTTTATCGATGCGATACGACAAATAAAGAATCAGTTTATATTCTTATGGGATAAGCTGGAAACAGAGATAGAGGTGTGCATTGACGAGATTTTCCATAAGCCGTCAAAATTTACCCTCAAACCTAATTATTTAAAAGATCAGCTCGATAAAACAAAAGAAATTTCCAAACAATGGGCGGAAGCAGGATTACTTAACTTAGGGAGAATAATAGAACACTGGTTACTAAATAATCTGGGAATGAAAAGTGCTCCTCTTTTTTTCGATCTTATTAGAGAAGCAGAGATCGCTGGTTTAATAGATAAGAATGAGGTAAAACTCTTAAGGGATATTAGAACTAGTTATAATAATTTGAAGCATAAAACCTACTATAAAATTGTTACTAGGGAGGTAAAAATAATGATAGAAAACTTTTCTAATCTATTCCAATCCTAACTTTTACATTTTTCCCCGATACTTGGTATCTTAAGCCATGATTCATGTTGTATTAACTCATGCCAAATACTAATTAATAAATTAAGGGTTTTAAATGATAATAACTCTTTATTCAATTCTATTCAATTTTCAGAGCATTTTCTAAAATCATAGTGTTATTTTGTAATTGATTCCTCTATTCGTTTAAGAGTGTTATTAAGACTTTCTAGTATTAAATATATTTTATTTTTATGTTCTTCCACAAGCTCTTTATGATTTAAACTGAAAATTGAGTGTGCATTTGCATTTCCCTTTATTTTGAATTCCTTTAATAAATCGATAATACTTTGTGGAACTTGGCCTACGTTTTGAATAAATGCTTGATTATTGATCATTTCACTGAAATTATCTTTTAATTTCTCAAAATTTAAAAATTTTCCAGTATCACTATTGAAGAATTTATTCTTTTCTTTAAACTCATAAAAGGATCTAAGGCAATCAATTAACAAATTTTCTAATAATTTTCTTAATAAAATATACATTGAAATAAAATATCCATTTTTATATGTTCCATTAATTTCCCGCATTTCTTTTTGATACTTATCATAATTGTATAAAATTTTTTGATCGATTAGATTCTCATATTTTGCCTGTTCTTTTTTCCCCAAGACTTCTCTAATATCTAGATTATTGAAAAGTAAATCAATTATCATTAGTAATGCTATAATAATGGCTATATAAAACCCATTTTGAAAATCTAGAGCATAATTAATCTCATAATTTAAGTAATCACTAAATTTTGCTTTTAATTCTGGAGTTTTAAACCGTATGTTTAAATCGAATATAAACCACAATGTAAAAAGATTTAGGCAATAAGAAATAAAAATTATGAGCCATAATGAAATTCTCCACTTTTTATATTTAAAAATGTGCCAAAAACCATAACAAATTATTAAGATTAAATGAATTAAAAAAATTATGCTTAAAGCTTGCCTTTCTATGCTTAGATTCCATAGTTCTTCAAACAGTACATCCCATTGTCTTAATTCATAAACTACTTCACTACTTCCATTAAGAAAAACCCTTTTTATTATCAAAAAACTATTTCTTGTCCCCCCTTCAAAATTTTTTCCTTCCAATGTAATTATAAATGAAGGGAGAAATAAAGTTACTAATCCCAAAATCATAATAATGATAGTAATTCCTAAAATTAGCCATATTTTTCTCATAACATAAAAGAATGAATTTTGATTTTAAAATGATTATTATTACAAGATTTTTGAAATATGTTGATGATAAACTTAAGGGAAAAATATCAAGGAGGGATGCCATGCTTATAATTACTAGATATAATTCTTGAAGAGTAACTAAAATAAGTGTGTGGTAGTTTTTTTGCATATTATAGAATATTATGAAGAAACTGCTCTAAATCTTCCAATTTCTTAAGTAGTACACATCAATATTCTTTATCTAAGTTTGCTTGCTTTACTAAATCAGTAAAATATTTATCACCAACGAGAAAGTCAAAATAAGCGATAGGAACAATTTAACTATGGATGTCAATTAAATCACCATTTTTAATCTTACGATGAATGTCCATATCTTATTAATAAACATTTAAGCAGGTTTTCGAAAATCAACCTGAAGACTTTCATCTTTTTTGAAGTTCAATTCTTTTACAAGCTTTTTAGGAATAGAAACGCCAAATGAACTTCCAAATTTTCTTATTTTACGTAAAAGAACAAAAGAAGCCTTTCCTTTATATTCTTTGAATATTTCAATTTCAATTAAATCTTTCCATTTTAATTGTAATGTATCTAAAGCATTCTGTTTTATTGAAAAACCCAAAACATCACTTGAATCTACTGAAAGAAAAATAATATCCTTCATTTTAAACTTGTTTCTTATATTTATTTCTTAATTTTAATTTATTCTACTATTATTTATTTTTTCCTATTTAATATTGATTAATTTATTATGTTTCAATATTTCTTCTATTTTATTAACAGAGAATTATGTGGATTATTATAATTTTTACTTTAAAAATACTATTAAAAATATAACTAATATTATTATAAAATCAT
>JAZGEW010000044.1:0-20514 GCA_036478875.1 Promethearchaeia archaeon
TAATTAAATAATTCTATTATATACAATAAATATAATGTTTGATATCCTCAAAGAATTTAAGTTTGAAAAAGTTCCTCGTAAAATTGCATATTTCGATAAAGAACCATTAAATCTAAGTAATGAGCTCACTTTTTTTCATAATAAAAACAAGTTTAGAAAATACTTAACTCAACTTCAGTATTTAATTAAATCATATACTAACACACCTTTACAAGCTGCTGGTATTAGAGATTCATATTTAAATGAAGAATTTTCAGAAAAGTTTCTAATTGTGCTCCTTTCTACTTCAGAAACTATAAAAAAAACTAATGAGATTATAGAACCTCATTCTGATATGGAATTAAATAATGGTTGCTTTTATCTGGAGGTAGATACAAACTTTATGCTACTCTTATCAAGAGATATGGAAGGACTGATTTTAGGGGTTAATACTATGGAAATAATTTTAAAACAAATCATGGAAGACTATATGAATCAAAAACAATTTGATGATTATATAAAAATTTGTTCTTTTGAATTAATTGATTGTATTAAATCAGTCTAAATGTAAAAATTAGAAAAAGTAAGAAGAAAGACTAATTATTTAAAATATTTCCATGGTAGTTGTCTTTTTAACCTATAAGCACGATCTGCGTAATCGAAAACCATCCTATGGCTATTGAAGTATGCCGCTAATGATATTGCGTTCTTTTGCCGGAAGATCCACTCATCGTGATCCATATAAGTAGGGATTATCTTATTTTCTAAAGTCTCATAAATTACATTGGAATCAATATCCCAACTATTTGAAACTCCCGGGTCATTTGGGTTTGAATCATCAGGACCAATAGCCCAACCAGCAAGTCGATTCCTTTTATAACCTTCTAACCACCACCCATCTTGAACACTGAAATTCAGAACACCATTTAGAGAAGCTTTCATACCACTTGTACCACTTGCTTCACGATATCTATTAGGAGTGTTAAGCCAAATATCTACACCAGATACAAGCATATGAGAGAGATCCATGTTATAATTTTCCATGACAACAACCTTCACGCCATAATTATCATATAGATATTCACCGGATTCATGGATCTTCTTGATATATTCTTTTCCCATTTGATCTTTTGGATGCGCCTTCCCTGCGAAAATGAATTGAATATTATTCTTACATATTTTACCCAATTTATCAATATCATGAAATATGAGAGTTGCTCTCTTGTAAGTAGCAAAACGTCTGGCAAAACCAATAGTAATTAATTCTTCATCAAGTAAATTCCAACTATGGCCTTTTTGGTAATTAATAAGATTGAATTTATTTTCAATATGGGCATCAAAAATATCTAAATCATCTAATTCAATAGCATTTTCTAAAACTATAGGATTTGCTCTCCAATTAGGCCATTTTCTCGCAAAAATTTTCCTAATAGGCTTTGATACCCAGAAAGATAAATGAACTCCATTGGTTATGTAATCTATCTCATATTGAGGAAACATTTTTTTTGAGATATCACCGTGTTTTTTAGCAACGGCATTTCTATATCTGGAAAGAGCCATACCTAAAAATGTCATATTGAATTCGCCATTATCATCTGCAAGTTTTCTAATTTCTGAGGGCATCCTTTTTTCGAAAACTTTCGCGACTAAATCCTGTTTAAATCGATCATGCCCTGCTGGTACAGGAGTGTGGGTTGTGAAAGCAACTTTTTCCTTAACTTTATCAATACTTCCCAATTCATTATACAATTCTAAAGTTGCAAAAGAGCCGTGTCCTTCATTAAGGTGATATGTTTCAATGTTATTGTAACCTAATGATTTCAAAAGTCTTACGCCTCCTATTCCTAAAATCATTTCTTGAACGATTCTATTCCAACGACTTGTGCTATCATATAGAGAGCCAGTCATTTTTTTCATCCAATCTTCATTTCCCGGAATGTCTGTAGTTAAAAGATAAATCGGAAGAACATGACCAGATCGGCCTATTACTCTATAAAGCCAAGCGCTTACAAGAACATCTTTGTTTTCAATTTTAATGGTGATTGGTTTATCTACTTTATCAAACTCATAGTAAAAATTCCAAGCAATTTCTTTTTCTTTTTGGTCTCCGAATTCATTAAAAAATTGATAAAAATATCCTGAACTATAACATAAACAAATTCCTACCATAGGTATTTCTAAATCTGCAGCTGATCGAACTGTGTCTCCTGATAATACACCAAGGCCCCCACTATACGTAGGAATATTAGAATCGACTGCAATCTCCATAGAAATATACACAACATTAGTGTTTGACTTTAAATCTTCATCGATATCCATTTTTCGTCACTTTTTGGACTTTATTTCGCTAATTATATAGATATAAAATTTAATATATTACTTTTAAAATCCATAGTTTAAAACCTTATCTTAAAAAATTAATAGAATACTACAGTTAGTTAAAAAAAAAAGTATATAAAAAATGTAAATAAAAAATAAAAAATAAAAAGAATTTAATTAATTTTAAATAAAATTTAGATTTTTAGGGGGTCACCACCTTCTTCTAAGATTTCTACTTTAATACTTGGATCCTTTTTCTCAAGCAATTCTCTGAATTTGTTCAAATCTTTGCCCCAATTTTGCCTTTACACATTAATTATGTATAAATTATGCATCGGAACAGCAATTTCAGGTTGGACATCTACTGCAGAATCAGTAGCTTCATCAAAATCCATTGTATATGTTCCGCCACAAGGAAATAATGCCACGGTAATGTTTCTTTTTGTCAACTCTTTCATTTCAGGAATCCTTCCGGTATCACCCGCATGATATATACTCTTACCAGCAGATTCTATGATAATTCCCGCCCCTCCACTTGCTTTAGGATGATTAGGTATCTTAATAGTGTACGCTGGGATTAATTCAATTGAAAAATCTTTATAATCAAAAGACTGACCAAATTCTAATGCTTGACCATCAAATTCTTTTAAATTGTTTGAAATGCTGGTTGGCCCCAATAAGATCGTATCATCTCTCCATAATTTTTCAATTGATGATTTATCGAAATGATCGCTATGAGAATGAGTAGATACGATAATATCTGCTTTTTCTTCTCCTTTTTTAATCTCGTAAGGGTCAAAGTAAATCGCTCTTCCGCTAAATGTTTTTATCTTAAATGCGGCATGCCCTAACCAAAAAATTTCAAATTGTGCTTCCAATTTTTTCACCTCTAAATCAATTAATTTTGAAAATTAGTTTATAATTATGATTTAAGATATGGTATTAAAAAAATATATTATATATAGAAATTCTTATGCAGACTAATATTTATTTATGTTTGAACTCTAGGCGACTACTATTTTTTATATAATCCAATAATTTCAGCAGATTCTATAGTGTGTTCTTTGACATTTGTCATAAAATTGTCTTTATTTATTCCTTCAAGTTTATCTACATCAAGGGCATAGATTCTGAAAAAATAGCGGTGAGTGCCCGAGGGTGGTGCAGGTCCACCATACCCCGTTTGTCCGTAATCATTTTTCACTTCAATACCCGGAACAGGTCCTCCTTGTGGTATTTCAACTTTATCAGCAGGGATATTATATACTAACCAGTGAATCCAATCACCAACAGGAGCGTCAGGATCATTACATGAGAGAGCAAAGCTCTTGACTTCACCAGGAACATCCTCCCACTTTAAATTTGGTGAAAGATTATCACCACGATAAGAAAATTTCCTATCCATCAATTCTTTATGCTTAAAATCACTACTTGTTAATTCCATAAAATAAATCTAGAATATTCGTATATATAACAATTACGAAAATATTATTATAAGGGAATAGACATTTACACTTTAACATTCTAAAACAAGAACTTGAACTTTACGTTAACGAAAAATTGAAAGATTACCAATAAAAGTAATGAAATTTTAAGGATAAAGATTTATTCTACTTCTTCAAATTTCCATTCAGGATTTTCAAGTGAGATTTTTTTAGAAATATTAAAATTATCTTCTTTGGTTAAATCAAGTTCTTTAACTCTTTCATAGAATAATTCATTTCTAAAATTAGGGATTTCATTAATAAAACGAGGTTTTGATATAAAATTAGGAGAATGTAGTCCGGTCTTTTTAGCTGTTATTTCACTTATCAGCTTTTCATCCAGATTTTTATTAATCTTAAAGAGAGGGTGTTTAATTTTCAGAAAATCTTTATCTTTCCGGTTAAATTCTTTTAAAGGTATGGTAGATTTTAAAATTCGACACGTGGGGCAATTAATTTCATCTAAACCGTGAATACACGTCATTTTTTCAATAGTAGTTATTTTTTCAAATTCTAAGTATTTCGAATTAATTTAATCATTTAATTTTTGTTATTATAATTTTTACATACTTTAAAAAAACAGAGTTCTCTTTAGAATTTAATAGTTTTATAATAAAATATGATTATGTTGCTAAAAGGTGTTTTTTTTGATCTGTACGGAACATTATTAGTGCCTAAAAACAGTAGGAAAGCATGGAAAAACTGGTTTGCTACGTTTTATAAACTTATGAAAAGATATGGATTAAAATTATCTAAAAAAGATTTTGCTGATGAATGCAATGGGTTTTTTACAAAAACAGAATCAGTAGAAAATGATGAAGATTTAACTGTTTATGAGAATAGGATAAAAAAATTTACTCAAGATTTAAATGTAAAACTTAAAAAATCTGAAATTACAAAAATTGCTAATTGTACTGTTAATGCTTGGCATAAATATATAAAAATCGACCCAGAAACAATTCCATTATTAGTGGCATTGAAAAACAAGAAATCCATAGCTTTAATAACAAATTTCGATCATCCGCCATATATTTACAAAATATTATCTAAATATGAACTTACTAAATATTTCGAATTTATTACCATATCAGGAGAAATTCGTATTAGAAAACCTGATCCACGGATTTTTCATATTACTCTTGAAAAGATTGGACTATTGTCTGATGAGGTTGTATTTATTGGTGATAGTAAAGAAGATATTGAAGGTGCTACTAATGCGGGTATTAAACCAATTTTAATTCAACGTCAAAACTCAAAAAGGATGTTAACTGGAAATGATTATTTTTCAAAAAAAATAGCTAAAAAACTCAATTTGCAAAATTCAAGGATAAAACCTTGGAGGACAATTTCAAATTTAAGAGATTTGCATAAACTACTTTATTTATAAATAATTTCCGAATTATCAATTACTAAGGGATTTAGAAAACAATAAAAAAACTAATTTTTTGTAAAATTTTTAAATTTAAAGCAATTTATTTTTATATTCAAAATTATTAACAAAAATTTGAAATCTCTTTTAAAACAACTTAAAAAGTGAAAAGAATGGCAGAATGGCAAGTAAATGAAGATAAAGCATGGTTTAAAAAATGGTGGCCTGAAAAAACACCAAAGAATCACCAATTTGAAAAAATATCTTTAGGAGAATTTTTCGAAAGACAGAGGAAGAAGTATGCTAATGAAAAGCTAATTTATTTCATTGAATCTTGGATGACTTACGAGGAAGTTGGACACGCCATAGATTCCTTAGCAACTTCGCTACACAAATTAGGCGTGAAGCAAGGTGATGTTGTAGCATTTTTAATGCCTAATAGTTTCCAATATGTTATTAGTTTTTATGCAACAGTAAAGTTGGGAGCAATAGCAACTGGAATAAATGCTACATATAAACCATTGGAAATATTACATCACTTAAAAATAACTAATGCTAAAGTATTAATTACTTTAGATGCTTTATATGGAGAATTAGCACGACCAATCATTAGAAGAACTAGTGTTGAAATGGTGATTTACACGAATGTAGCTGATTTAGCATCGGGTTTATCAGGAATAAAGAAAACTTTAAGAAAGATGATTGGTAAAATACCAAAAGGAAAGGTTGATTTTCCAAGTGCTATTAATTTTTTAGATCTTCTCAATACAGAAGTAGATCTTCCAAAAGTGGATTTTGATCCCACAGAGCATACTGCTACATACATCATGACAGGAGGAACCACAGGAGTTCCCAAAGCGACTGTGTTGACACATTCTAATTTAGTATCTAATGCTATTCAAGCGATGTTATGGGTGGGTGGGGAAGATCCTGGAGTTGGAGACATTGGAGCATTACCCTTGTTTCATTCATTTGCAATGACTGCAGTAATGAACGTGGCTATCGCTTTAGGAGGATGGATGATGCTTTTTCCAAGACCTCCGCCAACAGGTGAGTTCTTAAAGGAAATTACTCATATAGATGCTCCAAAGGGTCTTTTTTATGCTGGTGCTGAAATATTATTCAAGAGGATAGCAGATTTTCCCGATTTAGAAAAGTTTCCGACTTTAATGGGTAGGTTAAAACTTTGCATTTCAGGTGCTGGACCTTTGCATGCTCCTGTACAAAAATCATTCCAAGAAAATACAGGAGGAAGAATTGTGGAGGGATATGGTCTTTCTGAGGCTAGTCCTGTTGTAAGTGCGGGTAATCTGTTCGGTGAGAGCCCAGTTGGAACCATTGGAATGCCATTTACAGGCACAGATTGGTGTATCTTTGATGTAGACGATTTTGAGAAAGGATCAATAGCAGATGGCTTGTCAGGGTCAAAATTTGGTGAGGAAAATACAGGTGAAATTTGTGTTTGTGGCCCTCAAGTTATGAAAGAATATTTAAACCAACCAGAAGAAACAGCAGATACATTGAAAAAATGGGATGGTCGAATATGGCTTCTAACAGGAGATATTGGATTTATGAATGAAGATGGAACAATAGCTATAAGAGACAGAAAGAAACAATTAATTAAAGTCGCAGGTCATTCGGTCTTCCCAGCAGAAGTTGAAACAATGCTTATGAGCCATAAAGCAGTATCAGAAGCTGCTGTTGCAGGTTTACCCGATCCTAAGGGTAAAGTTGGTGAAATCACAAAAGCCTGGGTAGCTTTAAGACCTGAATATAGGGGTAAAATTACCGAAAAAGAATTAATAGCTTGGACAGAAAAGAATATGACAAAATGGAAATGTCCCGCCCTCATTGATTTTATTGATGATATTCCTAAAAATATTTTAGGGAAGATTCAGAGGCGAACTCTGCAGGAAGCTGATCCATTGTTCAAGAAATAACTTTTTTTTTAGTCTTTTTTTTAAATTTAAACAAAGATTCAAGATATTTAGAATAATTAATTATTAATTTCATAAGATTTTGAAATAATCATTAATTTAAGTTTTCTATGGAGTCAATTGCTTCTAAACATACGTTTAAGAGCTATTTATTTTTCTGGGGCGGGCAATTAATTTCATTATTGGGCTCATCTATTATTCAATTTGTAATAGTTTGGTGGATTGCAGAAACAACGGAAAGTCCAATTTATGTTTCAATTGCTTTTTTCTTAGGTTCACTCCCATTGGTAATCATTCCACCTATTGTAGGTGTTTTTATTGATAGATGGAATAGGAAAGTTATCATTGCCATCACAGATTCACTTCAAGCTTTCATAACTTTCTTGATTATTTTAATGTTTCTTAACAATATTGCTAATATCTGGCTTGTAATGACAATGAATTTTTTTCGAGGAATCTGTCAAGCAGTTCATTTTCCTACAGTTAATGCTATAATCCCTATAATGATACCAAAAAAACATCTGAGTAGAATGAATGCAATTAACTATTTATTTACAGGGATTATACGTGTAATTGGTCCAGTAGTAGCTGCAACTCTATTAGCTTTCTTCATAATTGAACAAATACTTTGGGCGGACATATTTACTTTTATTATTGCGATTGTTCCATTATTACTCATTACAATTCCCTCAATCACAGTTAATTCAAAAAAGACTGAAAAAAGTTCATATCTTAAGGATTTTAAATCCGGAATAAACATGTTAAAATCTGTAAAGAGCTTTCTTATCTTGATTGTATTTATCTCTATTATCAACCTCTTGAATATGCCATTTACTACGCTAATGTCACTGTTTGTTTTAATAGATCACTCTGGTAACGCAGTAAATTTTGCTCTGGTAAGCGCATTTTTGCAAGCTGGTATCGTTATAGGCGCAATAATAGCTTCAACTAAAAAATATTGGAAACATAAAGAATTAATAATATTGTATTCTGTGTTTATTGGAATTGGTGGGTTTTTAATTACAACTCTAGCGCCAACAGGTAATTTTCTAGTAATGGGTATTGGGGCATTAATTCATGCTTCCATGATCCCTATAGCAAATACAATGTTTCTTACAATATTGCAAACAAGAATTCCTCCAGAATCCCAAGGTAAAGTGTTTTCAATTGTCATCAGCATTGCAGCGGCTGTAACTCCCCTTGGAATGATAATTTCTGGGCCACTAGCAGAACTGATTGGAATTAGATTATTGTTTATTATTGTTTTATCTTTACAATTCGTAAGTATTATAGTTATTTGGTTTTTTACTAATCTTAAAAATATTATACACCAAGAATTTAAAGATGAAATGGAAGAAAAACAGGAGGAAGCAAGTTTCAGACCTGAACAAATTGAGTTATAATCCTTTTTTATCCCCTTAGACAGTTTGTCAATAAATTTTAATTATTGTTTTAATTCCATAAAAATATTCTAAAAGAATTTTAATACAACAACTTAATTCCCACGATGACAAAAGGAATAATTATTTCAGGTGGATGGGGGACTCGTTTACGTCCTTTAACTTGTACAATCCCTAAATCTATGATACCAGTAGTCAATAAGCCTGTTATTGAACGACAAATCTTATTGTTAAAATCAGCGGGTATAAAGGACATTGTTTTAGCAGTGAGTGTAATGTCTGATATATTAAAAGCTTACTTTGGAGATGGAGATAAACTGGGGATAAATATCCAATATACAGATGAAAACAAACCATTGGGAACTGCAGGTGCCATGAAGTTAGCTGAAGATTACTTAAAAGATGAAAATTTTTTTATGTTAAATGGAGATGTCATTTTAAATTTTGATTTTAAAGAAATGATTCAAGCTCATGCAAGATATAAAGGTTTAGGAGTAATTGCTAGTAAAATAGTTCCTGATCCGTCAAGATATGGTGTTTTAATTGCTGAAGAAGAATCTAATAAAATATTAAAATTTCTTGAAAAATCCGAATACACACCTCCAGACGGAAAACATATTCCAATGCCCATCAATGCTGGTGTTTATATTTTAGAACCTGAAATTTTTCAATATATTAAACCTAATAAGAAAGTTTCAATAGAACATGATGTTTTTCCGATTCTCGTAAGTGAAGAGAAATTGTATCATTATTCAATTCCAGGAATTTGGAAAGATATTGGTAAATCCGAAGAACTATTAGAAGGTAATATTCAATTAATGAATGATATTTTAAAAAACCTACAAACAAAAAAGGAAAATTTAATTGATGAGAGTTTGGATGTTGAGGGTAAAGTTTTAATAAAACCCCCCGTAACTATTGGAGAAAATGTTGTCATTAGAAAAAATTGTCATATAGGACCAAATGTAATAATTGGAGATAACGTGTATATAGGAGCAAATACAGAAATTAAAGATTCTTTAATTTATAACGAAGCATACATTTCAGAGAATGTCAAATGTGAAAAAACAATTATAGCAGATAATTGCTTACTTCACGATAGAGTTCAATTAATCGGAAATAATCAAAATTTAGTTATTCTTTCTTCATATGTAGAAGTTTTAGATAACATAAAGTTAATTGCTCCTTCCAATAATTCACTTGCTATATGTCATCATGAAGTAGTTAGATTGGATGTATCCTAATTAAAGTGGTTATATATCTTCACGGAGTTTTATAATTACTTCTTTCCTATATTTGGTTTAACATAACCAAACAAACCTTTAGATTTCTAGACAAAAAACTATTTAAAATGACCTAAGTGGGAATATTTAAAATATTAATATAACAAATATAATCTTAGTTTATTAATATTGATCAAGAAAAAAAACTTTAAAGATCGTGAATTAGAATAGAATTGGATTTTAACTAAAATTAAGAGGTTTATTTTGAATTGAAAGATTACCGAATTGATGATGATTGGATATTAAATCGAATTTCTGGGCAAAGTAATAGTTTTAGTCAATGGATTAATAATATATTAAAAGGTGTAGAGAAAACCTTAGAAAATTTACCACCAGAAGTTATTGATCAAAACAATATACAAAAAGAATTATCTTCTTTGAAAGATATAGATAAAGATTTATCAGCTGCGCAGAAAGAAATATCAGCTGCACAGATTGAAATGGAAAATTTAGGATTTCTAGGAAAGAAATTTGCAAATTTTGGAATGAAAATATTTGAAAAAATTCAAATTTCAACTAGCAAAAAAATTAAAAAATCTTTAAAGGATGTTGATGGCTTAGATCTTGATTTAGATTTTTTAACTGGAAAGAAAAAAGATTTATCTACTGCTCTTTTTGATGTATCTAAAGAGAGGGGAATTGAATCTGAAGGTTTATTATATCTTATACAAGCTTTACCCGACCTTGAGGCATTTCTTTATAGTACCAGTGTGAAAAAATATTATCGAGATCATACAGAGCATGCTCTCCGTGTTGCTGTTTTAGGAGATTTTCTTTTAGAACAAGATTTAGGACAAGGATCTCTAGAAGGCGTGATTTCTGAATTAACAGAACTAGACAAGAATTTATTAAAGGATAAATTCTGGTGGCTCACCGGGTTACTTCATGATATCGGTTATCCTTTAGGAAAAATGACAACAGCAGTTAACTATTCACTTCTTAACCAATTATTAAAGTGTTATCCTACTCTTGATTTAGAATTCACTCCTTTTGAAATAAATTTAGCATGGAAAGGCGAACAAGAAGAATATCTGAAAATTATAGAAGAAGGACTTTCTAAAGAAGCTCGTGAATTAATAAGGCAAGGAGCTGGATTTAGATATCAAAGCAGTTCTGCTCAAAGTACACAAACTTTCTTAAATCAGCCAAATGGACATCCTGAATTTAAATATAAGAACCCTGTAGAATTAGACCATGGTGTCATTTCTGCGCTTTCTCTTTTGAAGGGTCTTGGAACTCCACACGAAATTAAACAAAATGATGAATATGTTGGATATATTCTGGTTGCCAGAGCAATTGCATTACATAATTTTAACGTATCTCTTAAAGACTATGTATTTGAGTATCAACCATTAGCATTTTTCTTAATGTTAATAGATGAATTGCAGGAGTGGGGGAGACCTATTCCTGTTCAAATACGTGATACATATTTTACCACTGAATTGCAAAAAGTAACATTGTTAGATGAACTTTTACTTAGTTTAGATGAATTTTCATGGATAATGCAGTTTAAAAACCAACAAGCTAAAGACTTAATGAAATTTAGTTTTAATTTATTTTCAAATGATAAGAAAAAAACATTTGGACGGTTAAAAAGTGGAGACATGTTTCCTGAAACTACAATTAACCTTCAAGATATTAAAATAATTAAAGAAAAAAAGGAAACGAAGGAAAATATCATAGCACAAGATACTATAATTATTTGAAGTGATTTAAAATTATAGAGAATTTAAAAGAAAATGGATTGAAGATATTTAGTGCTATTTTTGAACGAAAAAGAAGCGTTCAAATAGATGAAATCGAATACCCAATAAAAAAATTCTCAAGTGGTATAAAATATGTAGATCTTTTTGGATATCGATATATTGAACAAAATCGTAATAAAAAATCAGAGTGGGGTAAAAAAGCCAGAGAAGGTCATAGAATTATGTGGATCATTAAAGGACGACGATATATCGCACAAATCTTAGATGGTAAATATAAAGATTTGAAGAAATGAGTAAAACTTCTCAAAATTAAAAGATATAAAATCTCTTTATTGAAGAGCAATTTGTTCACTAAATTTGAATGCGGAAATTTACTCTAAAAATTGGACCCCATTTTATTTTTATTCTTTTTTGTTTATTTTTTAATTAGTGATATATAGAATAGAATTAAAAAAATAAGCGATATATTATGGAAGCAAAAATAAGAATAGATACAGATTATGATATACACAAGGTTAAGAATGATTTAGATAGGAAAATTGCATCTATAGACAAATTACTTATTAAATAAAAACAAAAAATCAAGGTCATACCTTTTCCATTTCATAATGAGTATATTCTTTTGAATATACTCATTATTTCCTTAAATTGCCTTTAACCAATTTGAACTTCTCTTAATCAATTAATTCATCAAAATACAAAATTCTATCTGCTATTTTTGATCCGTACCATATATCAGATTCAAGAAGGTCCTTATTATAAGCTTCATTGTATTTTTTAAAAAAAGAAATTGTCCCTTCTAGGAGCTCATGATAACATTCATCCCTCCTGTATACTTCTACTATCTTAGAAGTCATATAATTGCCCAATGAGTAAAAAGGACCATTTGAAATCATACCCGAATTTATTAATTCATCTGCTTCCTCTATATTCTTCTCTTTATATAACTTTTCATAAATAGATTTTATTAAATTAAGTCCATTTAGAATATTTTCAGTTTTAGAGATTTTTTCATTTGATCCACCAACATATGTCGCACTCCCCTCCAAATAAATATAACTAATAGTTTCATAAAATTTATTATCATATAGATTTCCAAGATCTCTCTTAACAATAGAATTAAAAGATAAATCTTCTTTTGTTCTATTTTGTGTAGAAAGGATATTCAATTGAATTCTATGATAAATTTCATGTATAATCGTTCGAATAAGTGAATTTAAATCGTTTTTGAAAAATTCCAAATTACACCCGGCCATTTCATTAGTTACCCAGCCCCGAATTCCCCATTCAAAAGTTAACGCGAATGTATCTGAAAAATAGTAATCCTCTGGACAAAAACACCTTAATCGACTATCAATAGTATTAAGTATTTGATCTAGGTGCTGTTCAATATAATCAATAAGATCTTGATAATTTTGTTGGTTCATTTTATAATCTGCAATATTGTAGAAATTCCATGGATTCAACCAATACCAGATTTTGTTAATTGGATTATCAGATATAATATAATTCAATAGTTTTTTAAGATTTTCTTGATTCATTAAAGGCTCAGGGATATAGCCTAGCATTTTTCTATGAATAAAAGTATTTTTTATCGAGTTAAGATTAACTATTCTATCGATAAGTTCATTTGAACTAGATCCATCCTTCAACAAGTCAAGTAGAAGTTTTATAGCACCAATATCAATCTTGATATTGATCATGCTTGATTTCGGAGATTTAGTATAATCCCATGTTTTTATTGGATTAAAATCTAAAGGATATCCTGTTTTTTGGATTTGATCTTCATATTCCAATTTACGTTTAAGAAGTTTTTCAGCACTATTTAAGATCGAATGAAAATCAATTAATTTTGGTAAATTTAAATCTTTATCAATAATTTCCGGGAAAAACTTATAAAACCCAGCACCCAATTTGCTTTGAAAATCTTGAATTTTGAATAATTCCTGTAAAATATCAATATTTTTTAATTCTAAAAGAGTTGTGATAGCAAATGAAACATCGTCAAAAAAGTATTCCTGGAGTAGAACATTTAATTTTTTCTTTTCAGATTTGCTTTCACATAAATCTATTAAATTATTCCTGTTAGACATATTAAACCTATCTTCTTTAAATCTTTAATTTATTTTTGAATTTATCTGCAATTAATTCTAAATATGATTTTCTTATTGATTGTTCCTTCTTAATACCAAATAAACTTAAGAAATCGAATAAAACTTCTCTAGAATCTTCATAGTTTTCAGACGATTTTAACAAACATTCAACTTCAATAAAATACTGTTTTAAAATTGGAATATAATCTATTAAAGCTTCTATATGGTATGTTCTGTACTTAAATTCATATAAATCTCTTTCTTTTTTAACTGTGAAAATTTCTTGGAAACCTAATAGTCTTAATATAATCCTAATTTTTTCAAAATCTTCGATTTTAACATCAATTTCTTCACGAGTTTTGGTAGATTTATCCATTTTTTTTCCCTTATAGGTTAGATAATAATTAATTTTTTTTTCTATTGCTTCATTAAATTTATTAAACTCGATAGATTTCCTCAATCTTAACGCCTCATCAGTTTCTTTAAAATCCCTTAATCCTTCTGGCATATTAAAGTATACATCTTCATGATCTAATGATAATTTGTAGACACCTCCATGGTTCTTAAACTTAGTTCTTATGGCTTCTGGATCTGAGATTCTAACTTTAATTTCTACTTCAATCATGAGACTAATTCTTTCTCTGATAACAAATATAATACATAATTTTATATTAGTATTAATAGATTTGAATTGAGTTGATATATCTATTTCTGAATTACAAAGTGATGCAAGAAGACTTGCTGAAGAATATGGTTATCTCCCCTATATGATACAAAGATATATTCAATTTCTAGGGTTAGATGAAACAGTAAATTTACTAAAGGCAAATGAAAAACCATTAATACGTTCAATACGAGTTAATAAGCTTAAAATATCTGGTTTAGATTTGAAGCAAAAATTAGAAGAAAAAGGATTTGAGTTAGAACAAATTGAATGGGTTCCTTATGGATTTAATGTAATTAGGGAATCTCACAATTTAGGTTCCTCTCATGAGTTCTTACAAGGATATTATTATTTACAAAACGTTGCTTCAATGCTTTCAGCCATTATTCTCGATCCTAAACCAAATGAGATTGTAATTGATATGTGTGCAGCTCCAGGAAGTAAATCAACTCACTTAGCCCAACTAATGGGAAATGAAGGTTCCCTTATTTTAATTGATAAATATAAAAATAGGATTCCTGCTTTAGAAACTAATTTACGCAGAATGGGAATTAGTAATTCAATTGTACTTAATATGGATTCTATTAATTTATCAAAATTAAAAATTTATGCCGATAAAATTCTATTAGATGTTCCATGCACGGGGGAGGGATTAATAAGACAAGATCCAAGTAGAAAGAAAAGCAAAAAAATGAGAGATATTGAAAAAATGGCTTCAATCCAAAAGAACCTATTAAAAGCGGGATTAAACTCATTGAAAGAAGGAGGGAAGTTATTGTATTGCACATGTTCTATTGCTCCTGAAGAAAATGAATTGGTTGTGAATGAAATTTTAAGTGAACAGGATAATTTTGGTATAATTAAAATTTCTAAGAATTACGGGTTGAAAGGCTTAATTGAAATTTTTGGAAATAAATTGATTGAAGATTTGAAGCTCTCCCAACGTTTATATCCCCATATTCATGATACTATAGGATTTTACTTCTGTCTTATTAAAAAAAATTAATTGAGTTTTTCCTTAGAAAGGAAATCTTTTTGGTTTAAATCCTCCCTATTGCTAAAAATATATTCTTTTTTTATTGTTTTTCTCTCAAATAAACTCCTTTATCACTTAAATTAATTGCTATTACATCTTTAGGCTTGAGATATTCTATAGTTTTGCTATCAACTTTAGACTGGGCTATAGCTAAAATTTCTTTCAGTTCATTAAAAACTAATAGCAAGTCACCTTTTTGCATATTAGAGGGTGGATTCATAATCATATTCCTTATAATATTATTCCCATATAAAATAGATTTCTCTCCTTTTTTATTAAGATATATGCAGGTAATTTCAGTAAAAATTCCTTTATTATATAAAAATTCTGCACCTTCCAAACTTAAGTAGAAATTCCCTTTTTTTATGAATCCAAAGTACAGACTTGCTGAATGGATATCGTCTTTTACTTTTATTTTCTCAATTTCTTTTTTTAAATGATTGGAGATTAAGTAAATTTTTGGATAAATAATTTCCATTTTTGACCTGAAGTAAGAAATATATAAGTAATTCTTAGAACTTATTAAAAATTGTAAAAAATGGGGAGATATTGTAAATAACGATTTAGAAATAATTTTTTTCTCAAACTCATTAATTTGTTTAAAAGTTCTTGAGTTATTCATATTGACTTAAAATAGAAAGAATTAAGAAGATTTATAATTATTAATCTATAAAGGTATTAAAAAATAGTGTTATCTAAAAATGGGTATTCGAAAGATAGAAGATGAGATTGATTTAAAAGAAGCTATGAAAAAAAAGGCAGCAGAACTGAAAATGAAAGATATGCAGGCTAAGGCTTCTGTTGAAAAGTTTACTAAAGATAAACTTAGAGAATTAGCTAAACAACATGGCATTTTATTGGCTCTAACACCAGAATTAAGAGAAGAAGTAAAAGAATTACAAAAAAAGTATAATATTCCATCTTCAAAGATTGTTACTGAACAAATAACAGAGCATGATGTATTAAGAAAATTCTCAAAAATCGATTCTCAGAAATTAGGAATGTTAGCATATCAAAGAGTACTAATGAGTAAAGAAGAAACGGGAGGAATAATCCCATTATCAGAAGTATTTGAATTAGTGCATACTGGAATATTGAAAGGAAATGTAGAAGTTAGGGATGTTGAGAAGGCAATGAAACTACTTAAAAAAACAAGAGTAATTGAGGATATTACAGAATTAGATTCAGGAGCTACTATAGTACGGTTTTTTCCGATTCAGTATACGGGGGATGAAACGAAAGTCGTCAATTTAGCTAAAGATAAGGGAGTTCTTACCTTAGAGGATGTTTGTAGTAATTTAAATTGGTCACAAGATCGTACCCTTCGAGCTTTAGAATCTCTCGAAAAAAGTGGTATAGCGAAATATCGGGAAAATATTTTAACGGGGAAACAATGGTATTTTCCATCCGTATAAAAAAGAAATAATCTCTTATTCCAACTTAATTTTAAACGCTACTTGTCCATTTTCAAGTTTTAATACTTTTGCCTTACGATTCTTAGCCAAAATCTTAAAAATCTCTTCTAAATCTTTTAATGGAAGTGAGCAAAAATCTTCTTGTTTTGCTTCTCTTAATTCATATATCATAATAGGCTCGATCTTACCATTTTCATATGCCCAATTATATATTTCATCTGACCAAACTTCAAGAGTCTTCCAGTAAACTCTTAATTTGTCCTTCTTTTTTGAAAGCCATTCAGCTTGGTTTTGACTTATTAATTCTTCAGCAATTTCTATTATATATTGCTCCCGTTTAGTGAAATTTAAAAATGGTTTATGGGTAATAATCTCTCTGGTGTATATTATATGAAGAACAGCAAATCGCACATAATCAAAAAGAACTTTTGCCCATTCTGCTTTCCATGATATATAATCATTTTTATTTTTATTTTTGTCAGGCATTGTATACATAAATTTTTTCCTTTCTTCCTCTAACCAAGGATACGCATCTATTAAATTCTCATAAGCAGTTAGTTTTTTTTCTAATAAACCCTTTTCTCCGAGAATTTCTTCTTCAAGAGTTTGTAGCTCGGTTTCGACTTGTTCAGCATGCTTTTGATAAACTTTATGATCTATCTCACCTAATTTAGATGATAGTATATCTTCAAGTTTGTCAAATTGATCTTCAATATAATCTAACTCAGTAGATTTAATTTCATCTTCTTTAATGATTTGTTTTTGAGTTGCTTCAATTTCTAATTGTTCTTTTTCTTGCTTTAATTCTCTTAATCGAGCCAGCTCTTTCCTTAATTCTTCTAGTTCCTTTTCTGCTTTTTCCTTATCTATTTTAGGAACTTCCGTAAATTTTTCTCTTTGTCTTTCCATTTTACTCATCAATACTTATTAAACTTCTCCGAATTCCTCTGCCCAATCATTATATTGTTTTAATAATGCGGCATTAGTCATTGGTTTTACTTTCTTGAGTGTTTTTTTGAAATCCTGTAATGTTATATCTCTAACCTTTACCTCCTTATCAGAATCCTCTAAAAGCCCAGCCATATCTAACTCACGTACAGGAAGCATAATTACCTCACGACATACATTTGCAATATCTCTCCCAGAATAACCCTCACTTCTTACTCCTAATTCAACAAAATCTTCATCTGTCAATGCTGTATCTACGCCCTCAGTGTGGATTTTAAAAATGCCCGCCCTCGCTTTTAAATCTGGAAGAGGAACATGCACTCTTTTTTCAAACCTACTTAACATAGCATTGTCTATATCCCAAGGGCGATTTGTTGCTCCTAATACCAATAATATTTTGTCACGAGTCGATTTCAATCCTTGTATCTCACTTAATAGCTGTGTTTTTACCCTTCGCTCGCCACCACTCTCAGAACCCTCTCCCCGTTTTGTTGCTACTGAATCTATTTCATCCATAAATATCAAACTAGGTGCTTTCAAACGCGCAACTTTAAATAATGAACTTATTAATTTTTCACTTTCTCCTAACCATTTGCTTAATAAATCAGCAGAAGAAGCACTAAAAAAGGTGGCATTACATTCAGTTGCTGCTGCTTTAGCTAATAAAGTTTTACCACACCCAGGAGGTCCAAAAAGTAATATTCCGGACCAGGGTCTTCTCGCGCCAGTAAATAATTCTGGTTTTGCTATTGGTAAAACTATCGCTTCTCTTACAGCTTGTTTAACATTTTCCAAACCGGCAATATCATTCCATTTTACATTAGGGGATTCTGTAACGATTGTTCCTGATATCATATCAATGAGTTCTTGTTCTTCTGATGATACACCAGCTTCAGATTTGTCAGTATCAACATCACCAGACCCCCTTGGACTTGTACTAGGTCTTGCACCTCTAGGCCTAGCTCCACCAAGTTGAGATTTTAATACTTTTGCACGATCAACATATTCTTCGATGTTTTTTTGACATAACATTCTCATCTGAGGGTTCTTATTATATTTCATAAATTGCATCAATATTTCAGCTGCACGTTGATATTTGTTTATAGCTTGTCTGTATTTGCCCTGACTATCTAGAGTAACTGCCTCCTTTGCTGTTGATACGGCATATTGATAAAGTTTCGAATCTACCGACGACATAATAACTTTATAATAACAACTTTATTATTTATAGCTAATCTTATTTAACAATCAGTAATATTAATAGTTTTATCAGTATATATCAAATTTACTCTTTAAATGAATGAGAATAAAGAATGGTCTCCAAAAAATTAAATACCCATCATTGCATTTATATATAATATAATTATTAATTAGATTTGATAATTACTTCTACATAACACATTTATTAGAAAAACATGAAATAAAGAGACATTGGAAGTATGGGGAAAAAAAAAATTAAAATTGGAGATAAAGCACCTACATTTAAATTGGACTCATTCAATGCAGATATTATTGATTTAGCAGAGTTAATTGGAAAACAAAGGATCTTCTTAATTTTTTCTCGATATTTTGGATGTCCGGGTTCTCAATTCGATCTAAAAAAACTTATAAATCGTTATCCTGAAATCGAAGAAGAAGGAGGTAAGATTTTATATATTACTCAATCTGGTGAAAAAATCGCAAACGAGTTCATAGAAAGGAAAAAAATTGAATTTTCAGTAATTCCGAGCTCTAAAGACGAATTATATAAAGAATACGGACTCGGAATGGCAAGTGATGAAACTTGGGCTGAACTTCAAAAAAATAAAAAAGAAATTGTAAAATTAGGAATTAAGCACCTCGAATATGAGGGTTGGGAAGAACAAGAACCAGGACAATTTTTAATTGATACGGATGGCGCAATTGCCTATAAAAAGAAAGGCTGGCTCGATATTAACAGTTTTATTGAAGTTTTAATGTTTTCCGTGGCAATTAAAGCTCACAAGGATTATATTGAAAATGTGATTGAATCTCCAAGTGAAATTATTGATGCTCAGATACAATTAGGATTTTTATATCAAGCACTTGGAATTTTAACAGGAAAAATTGGCACACTTGAGCAAGCAAGAGAATCGTTCCTTGTCGTAGTTAAGGAAAGCAATAAAAAAGGTTTTCATTTCTACTCAGCCGCAGCATATGAATATCTAGCTCATGTTGAAGATCATCTTGAAAATTATATGAATTCCTCAAAATATTATGAAGAAGCGCAAGAAACCTACAAAAAATCAATTCAAAATATAGAATTAAATACATTAAAAGAGAAAATTACGGATAAAATCGAATATTTATATGCGTGGAATTTAATTGAGAAGGCTAAATCATATCACATCAAGGAGGAGTATTTACAAGCCAAAGAATACTATACGGAAGCATATGACATTTTAAGAAATTTACCAAGTTATAACTATGAAGCACCCTATTATTATGCATGGTCTTCTTTAGAAGAGGCAGAAAATCTTAGTAAAGAGGAAAAATACGATAAAGCTATAAAAAACTATGAAAATACTAAGGATCTTTTTAAGAATTCTATTATGGCAATAAGATCCTTTAGAAAAAACAAAAAGTACTCGAAAAGAGAAGGAATTAAAAAACTCGAGAAATTAGCTAAGAGTAGGATGAATTATTGTTCTGCTCGAATTAATCTTGAAGAAGCAAGAGTCTTAGGAAAACAAGGAGAACATGATGCTGCTGCCGAAAAATTTGCGACAGCTACCTCTCAATTCAGGGATGTTTGTATTGTATTTAAAAAAAATCGAAAGCATAAAGAACTAAAAACTGTGTATTATCTCTGCAGGGCGTGGGAGAATATTGAATTAGCTAAAATACACGAAGATCCTGACAG
>JAZGEW010000045.1:0-21452 GCA_036478875.1 Promethearchaeia archaeon
ATTTTTATATAAAGAAAAAAATTCTGATCACAATACTTAAATATTATAGAAATTCATTATGAATTTATACATAAAAAAAGCATATAAAAAAATATCAACGAAATGGAATTCTAATGATAAATCCCAATGAAATTGAAAATCCAAGAATTTTACCTGAGATAAAGAATATTAAAAAAAATGTCATTGAGTATGAAATCCCCTTTCCAGAACCTTTAGCAAGGAGTATTGAGAAATTTGTTGATAAATTTCACACTTCTTATGAGAAATTATTTAATTATCTGCTAAATAACCATTTCAACTATCTACATTATGAAATTAAAGAAGACGACAATGAACTGCTAATTTTTTATTACTTTTGCGTTGATGATATTTTTTCTGAGAATAACAATTCAGATTATAAATCCCCCCATAAATCAGAGATGAACACTCAAAACATCACTGTTAAAATTTTCGAAGAATACAATGCTGTAATTAAGGAAATCTGTGAAGAAATTTATCATAAACCTGAGTTATTTATTAGTAAGGCGATAAGATGTCAATGGGAACGTATTCAAAGTGATATTGATGCGGGATATTATTATATCATTGATGATTTTTGTAATATTTCCAGAATCAAACAAGCGTTAGAAGAAGTGTTGAAAGAATCTGAAACAAACAAAAATATATCCAAAAATGAGTGATTCTAAGAAATCTAAATATATATTTTTTGAAAAGTATTTTAGAGAATTTTTTGAGAATGTGCGTGATGTGGATTTCTTCAAGATTAATACAATGTACAGCACCTTAACAAATGAAATGAGATCCTTGTTTCTTGGAACACTCTTGTCATTTGAAGATCATGAAGTTCTATTCACTGTTACAAAACAAAAACTTCTAAATATACTGAAAAGTGTAATAGTTGATGTCTCAATAGGAAGACTAAAAAAATTAAAGACTTTTGAAAGCTATATTGATATTCATAAATACAAAAGGAATCTTGCTGAAACTATGACATCAGTATTTAAAGCAAAAGGATTCCTCGGAGATGGTCAGAAATCTTATAACCTCATGGAAACATATAAAAAATGGTCTGATATTGCCCTTATCAAAGCTAAAACCAAATTAGAATTAGCTATAATATTTATTGACCAATTAGGAGTTAAAAATGACTTTTATTCTTTTATAGAAGAATTTGAAAATGGAATATTTCTTCACTATTTAGAGGATATTAAGAATTTCACCATAGAACTCTTAAAGTATCGAGAGGAAGGAGGAGCAATTTCCAAAATATAGAATTAATTTAAGCAAATAGAATAAAAAATGATACAATATGAAGAAGATAAAAAATGTAATTCCAAGATAATCAGGTTTAAATTTTTCATTGGTATCAAACCACTTCTATTTCTATTTTGGGTTTGTTTTAGACATTCCTAAATCAGAAAACATTCATTATGTAATAATATTGATGAGAATCTTTCTTATTATCTATGTATTAGACAGGTTAAAAAACTAGTATAGGTTTTTAAGAATTAAAGGGAAATTTTATCACAACTAATTTGAGCAAACATTGGATTTTGCCCTCTATTAACTTTAAAGTAAGTTAATCTCTTCCTAAAATTAAGTGCTCAGATTTTTATTCCCTTCTCTTTGGAATAGAATATAAAATTTTTAGCTTTTTACAAATATTTAAACATAAATAAATAAATTTAAAGAACAAAAGTTTTTATATAGATAATAAGAGAAGGGTGTATAAATTAACTCAAAAATAAGTTCGATAAAATTATAGCTATAAAAGCAAAGAATTTTTCTTGAAAATTAAAGATTTAATTATTTTGGGAAGGGCAGTACCAATATTATTAAAGGATCAACGTAAAACAATTTGTACTGCAGGATATTCTGACGAATTAGGTTTTGTAAGGATTTATCCTACATTTTATTTCGACGATATTCATGTTTGGGATAAAGTTTCAATTGAAGTAACAAGAGATTCTCATGATGCTAGAAAGGAATCATGGAAAAAAGGCGTTCATTCAAAATTCATAAAAATTAATTCAATAAAAAATAATAAAAAAGCAAAGGAAACGTTACTAGAATCAATTTGTCAAGACTGTTGCACACGGGATTTGAATGAAAAAAAAAGAAGTTTGGCTATTATAAAACCTCAAATAAAAAAGTGTATTTTTAAAAAGATCAATACTACTGAAGAAGGAAAACTAATTACTATGAGCTTAATGGATTTTTTTAATACACAAATAACGCAAAAACGAAAACCTTTATTTGTAAAAAGCAATTTTAATCGAATACCTTATATAAGCTATAGATGTGGTAATAATTGTAAAACAAAAAAACCTCATAAACAACAAGTGTTAGAATGGGGTGGATATCAATGGATACAGAAAAATCCTAATAAAATAAATCAAATATGGGAAAACTATCGAATTTTTGATGAAGAATGGTATAAATACTTTTTTATTGGAAATTTACGAGATCAAAGAACATCATGGTTAATAATTAACATATTGAGAGGTAAAAAGAATGAAGATATTAAAAAGGAAGATGGAAAAATTTTATATAAAACAGAAAAAACAAAAAGTTCTAAGCAAACAACTTTATTTTGAGAAATAAAATTTAGGTTTATATTAAAAAGAAATACAAAAATCTCAGAATTATTTATTCATCCTCTAATTAATAAAATGTTTTCATAGTTAAATTCAAATAATTTTTGTATATAATTATTTAATAGGAGGAATGACAAATTGGTAAGAGAGAAGTTATTATTACTTTGCACAACCTATCCAGACATAGGTAGACAGAATTATTATAGGCTATGTATGGCAGGAATTACCAGTAAAGGTGAATTAAGAAGAATTTTTCCAATTCCCATTCAACTTTACGAATACAACATAGATTTATTTAACAAATGTCATTGGATTGAGTATAATAGAAAGGAGAAAGGAGATTCCAGGAAAGAAAGTTATAAAATAGATTTTCATCAAATAGAATTAATTAGGTTTGAAAATTTAAGTAAAGTCATTAATTTACTTGAAAGCAGATTGACAAATTTAGAAATTTTAAATAACTTGAAAGATCAAGAAAATGTTAGCTTAGGTTTTATAAAACCTAATATTAAGAATGTTTCAATGGAGACTTCAGAAGAAAGAATAGTGAAAAAAAAAAAACTCTCATCACAATTAACCTTATTTGGTGGAACTTTGGGAGATAATTATGTACCATATTTCGTGAGATTCCATTTTTTCTGTCAAAATTCTTCTGATTGTTCTGGTCATAGTATAATATGTGAAGATATTACTTTTTGGAACTTTTTTAAGAAAGAAATTGAGGATAAAAATACTTTTGACCTTATTAAAAAAAAATTCAATGAGCGATATTTAGATTCCTTATTAGAAAATGATCTAATATTTATGATGGGAACTCATTTCTTGTATAAGACCTGGATGATAATATCTATAATTTCACGAAATATAATTAAATGATTAGAATTAAATAAAATCTCTAAGATTAAGATTTAACTAAATCAAAAAAAAACCAAAAGACATGGAAAAAAGGTGAATAAAATCAGTTGGGAGAAAAGAGAAGTCTTACTTGTTGTGAAAACTTACCCAGCACGAAGTAAAAAATATGGCGATATTGTATGTACTGCAGGTATTTTAGAAGATACAAATGAATGGATAAGAATTTATCCAATAGATTGGTTAGAGTTTATAAAAAAAGATTTGAAGAAATTTGTGCGTATTGAGGTAGAAGTCAAAAAAGATACCTCAGATTATCTACATAGAAAAGAATCACATAAAATTAGAAATTCTTCTATTAAAGTAATTGATAATAGTCTAACAAAGCCTCAAATAAAAGGAGTATGGAATAAACGGAAAAAAATTCTATTGAATGTTGCTACCGATTCCTTGAAAACTTTAAATAATAATTTTGTAGATGATAGAACCTCTTTAAGTATGATAAAACCAAATGAACGAGATTTAAAGTTTTATTCTGTTAAACCAATTGAGGAAATTGAAATAAATGTTGAGGAATCAACTCAGTATACAATATTAGGAGAAAAGATTAAAAAAGTTGATGTGATCGAAAAAGCTTTTAAGTATAAATTTAAATGTAATTATGATAAATGTAGGGGACATAATATGATCTGTGAAGATTGGGAATTATTTCAAGCATTCAGAAATTTTAGATTAAAATATAGTGTTGAGGATGCAGAAAAACATCTAAAATTTAAATTTGAAGAATGGATGATTGATAAAAGAGATTTATATTTTATATTAGGGACACATTGGCGATACCCAAAATTTATGATAATTGGCTTGTTTTATCCTCCTAAATAAACAATAATTATTAAGAGGGGAATGGAAATAATTGCAATGAGTATTATTAATGAATTCCATAACATTCTGTATACTTAAATTAAGAAAAAATTGAAGATTTTAAAAGAGTTAATAAATATATTACCCACATTGAATTAATTACACAGTTTCAGGTTTTTTTCTTCAAAATGGGGATTGAGATAATTTCTACTTAACTAATTTATTAATTCTATTATTATTAATCTTTAAATACATATTTTAAAATAAATTGAAAAACAAATCAAAAGAAGTAAAATAAATCCTGATGTAAAAAAATTTATCTCTTTAATCATATTAAAAATAATGAATAAATGTAATTTTTGCAGTAAAGAAAGAATTGTAATCATTAAATTAGATTTTTTTAATTCTGAAATTGATGAGGAATAAATATGAAAATTAAAATTGCGAATATTGATGTTGGTAATTATGCTATCAGGGAAAAATTCGATGATGAACACGTAAAAGAAATTTTGGAGAGTTTTAAATTAGATGGACAATGGAATCCTATTATTGTGAGACCAAAAGGAGATAACTCATATGAACTTATTGCCGGGCATTATCGGTTGCAAGCGGCTAAAGAATTAGGTTGGAAAGAAATAGAAGCAACGGTTAAAGATGTATCTGATGAAGATGCAGATTTTCTCTCATTAAAAACAAATATAATAAGAAAAAATATGGATGAAATAGAGGAAGCGAGAGTTATAAAAAAAATAATGGATAAATATGAATTGACTCAAAAAAAAATAGCAGAAAAAATAGGTAGAAGTCCTCAATGGGTAAGTGCTAGACTTTCACTTGTGTTGAGAGTAACAGAAAAAGTTCAAGATGCATTATCCAGCGGCGTGATCTCAGCAGATCATGTAAATTTAATTTCTACTATTTCAGAAGAAAAATATAAAGACTGGGAAGCAAAACAAAATTTATTCTTAGATTTTGTTGTACAAAATAAATGGACTAGAAATGAAACAAGAAGTCGATTAAGGAATTTTCTAAATGATACTCTCTATACAATAGGCTATCAGGGAAAAAATTCTTTAGATTTTATTGAATCCCTGAAGAATAACAAAATAAAGATTTTAATTGATGTCAGATATTCAGCCAAATCAGAAAAAAAACCAGAATTCAGTAAGGATATTTTAAAACGAGAGTTAGAGCGAAATAAAATAGCTTATCAACATTATCCAGAATTAGGAATTCCATTTTTAATTCAAGCACCTTATAAGGATGGAAAATTTTCGATTGATTGTTTAAAACAATGGTATTCTTGGAATATTGAAAATAATATTGATTTTCCAAATTTTATAAAATCTTTAAAAACCTCTGGACGACCAGTTTTAATGTGTATGGAGCGCTATGCAAAAAAAATGAGAGATCAAAAATATGCCTGTCATAGAGATATTTTAGCAAATAAAATCTTAAATTTTACTACAATAGATCATCTACTAAAATTTGAAAACCGAATTGATCTTTAGGAGTAATAATAAATTGGAGATTAAGAATCAATCAGGCTCATTAGGTTTTATAAAACCCAGAATATTAGAAATTTCTTCAAATAAGAAAAAATAGCTCAAATATATTTTATTTGATTTATTGATCAAAAAATCAATATTTTACATTTTTTCAATTTCTCTTCTTTTTATACTATATAATGTGAAGTGGAATAAACTACTCATGAAATTCTTCTATTTCTATAGTTTTTTATAGTAAGAAATTTTTTTCATTTTTAATAAAAGAATCATTGAAATCAATAATAAATTTGATATATGCTATTTAATTCTTGCTCTATCTAACTCGTATTTAATAGTATTTATTAATTATATTCATTTAAAAGTTTCATGAAAAATTTATAAAAATTAAATTTCATGAAAGATTTTTAGGTTATTTATAAAGACAAACCCCAAGTAATGGATATTTCCAAGCAGACTGACTAAATTTATAATATCAAATCTAAAATTCTTATAATTAGAATAGAAAAAATGATTTTTGTTAATATAAGTGTAAGGTTTTAATTTTTATATAATAAAACAGATTAATTTTAGTTTATTGAGATAGTAAATGTTGAATGTTAGAATTTCACAAAAATGTCAACGCAAATATAAAAGGGTGAATTTATTTAAGTGTAGGGAAGCTTGGTATAAGAATATAAAAAAAATGTGAATTTAGGATGTATTATAAAAAGGAAAAAAAAGATAATTTAGTAAAAAGAACCGATGTAAAATTAAAAGATCAATTGAATTCAGATTCTATACGACAGGAAATATCAGAAAAAATTCTAGATGATACAAGAAATATACGTGAACAGAATTTATTTTGCACTAACAATTCTATAAGTATAAAATTACCCATAGGAATTCAAAATAAGGTGTCCATTAACTCCAATAATTTAAGAAACTTATGTAAGGTGATTTCGACTGTTGTTAATGAAAATAAAACACCAATCTCATCAGAATCTGTGGGATTAAAAAATATTGATGAAAAATCAGATATAAAAGAAGCACAAAACTTTATGACTCAGATAACTGATGATTTATTGGAATGTAAGATATTAGAAATAGTAAAAGAATTTAAGGAGAAAAATGTTTCATTTAAAGAATTTCTTAATCTGAATGTTAAGAATTTTTTATCCTTAAAAGAATCAGGTGTATTTGATACACTAATCAAAGATTATAAAAGTGAAAAAGGATCAAATAAATTAATACTGATAAAAGGATATCGCTTTACGAATCCATTCAAAACATGGGCTTATGAATTAGATCCTTCTAAATCTGAAGTACTTGGGATAATTGAGAAGAATTTTGAAATATTAAAGTATGTGGTGTATTTCTTATTAGAAGGTTCAGAAAATGAAAATAATAAAATTAGTATTTCAGAACTGTCAGAATTTATTGGAGTTGGTTCTATGATGGTTCGAAATACTGCCATACTCTTGGGTGAGCTTCAGGTAATAGATTATACATGTAATTATGGGATTGAATCAGTAAATCTAAGAGATGTAACTAAAAGTACTACTGGAACCCATTATCATCTTTCTATTAATTATTTGTTAACTAAATACTTTAAAATTATGTTTCAACAAAAAGTTTATTCTGAACCATATATATTGAAACCCTTGAGTTCTGATCACCCAGACTTCTTGATGATACTAAATAGTATGGATCAGAGTTTTCAAGATTATTTTAAAAATGAATTTGATAAAAAAAACTCTTCACTTATAAATTTTCGTGAATATGATTTTGTAATTGTTGATTTCACAACATTGATTTCTACTACGAATATAAAGAGTAAACTCGAAAAATATTTTCCTCCTTCCAATGTCCTCTTTTTAATTGTGGGTGTTGGATTACTTGATGATATAAAGCATAAATACAAAAGTGTATTAATCCCTTATAATGTTAAAATAATAAGTCCAGAATTTTTTTGTAGATTAATCCAATTAGACCTCCCTAAAAATAAAGTTTACATTGTAATTTTTAAAAGAATTTTAAAATATGTAAAAGAACAAAATATCGATGCATTGAAACAGATTAATCAGACTATTAAGACAGATTTGTATAATACAGCAGATTTAATGATCATGCTAGGTACAGAGAATCTTTCCGAAATATTCAAATTTAAAGATACATCATTAGAATTTTTAAAAATGTACATAGAAAAGATTAAAAAGGAAATCGAGAAATATGGAGTTACTCTTAATTTACCTCCTGAATGTATTGAAACTGCCAAGAATCTTATTATAAAAGCTAAGAATTTAGATATAATTGGAATTAATTATGACCCTATAGGTTATGTGGGAGCGACTTTGTATCTTAGTTCTCGATTTTTATTACAAAAATTTAGAATTACACAGGAAAAAATTTATGATATTCTTAAAATTACCAATACACCTTTAGACTCTAGAATGTCCGAATTGACTCAGAATGATGAAATTTTATTCGATATCTTATTTAATGCTTCAGTGAATCAAATACTTAATAAGCTAAATCTTAGGATTATAGAATATAAAGAGTTAGCTATGAAAATAATAAAACTAGTGTTTGAAAAGATTTATAAAGTACAAGACAGGGAAAGTGCTCATAAAGAACCTATCGTAATTACTGCTACGGCTATATATCTTGCTGTCAATAATTTAGGAATGATAATACAACAAGATAAAATCGCCAAAATTATTGGTTTCACTACATCTGCAATTTATTATACACTTATAGAGTTTAAAGCCATTGAAGATGAATTGAAAAAATTAAATATAGAGTTAGTAGATCCTATTGGTAAGAAGAGGTTAGAGAATTCTAAAAAATTTGATGAGCAAATTATTAGTGTTTTAAAAAAGTATGGTGAATTAACTACGAAGCAAATACTTGTAAAATTAAGTGAAAATTCCTCGAAAGAAAGAAATTTATATGATCATCTAGACAGTATGGCAGAAAAAGGTATATTAAGAAAGAGGCTTGTGCAAATTGGGAGCTCTCTTCAGGCTAGATGGAAAATTAAAGACTTTTCAGATAAAATTATTGAAATTTTAGAAAAGGAATGGGAATTGAATACTATTCAGTTTTTATTAAAATTAAATATGGATATGTCAAAGAAAGGGTATTTGGAGGAACATCTAAATAAATTAACAAAGGATGGTCTCATTAAATATGAAAAGGATTTTTGGAAATTAAAAAGATCCAAAAATATGGACGAAGAGATAATTGATCTATTGAAAAAAGGCGGAAGATTAAATACTCTTCAAATTATTTCCGAATTAGAACAATTCTCTCCAAATACCTTAAGACCACATCTTAATAATTTGGCAGAATTAGGAGTCATTAAAAAAGATCAAAGGAGAGAAGGTAAGACTACGATTAATTATTGGGAATATTCAAATGATTAATAAACTGTAATTAGATTTATAATATATCGAGATGTTATAGCAATTTTCAAGATTGATTTGATCTTATCCTTAAAATCCTAATTCTTTATGAGGGGGTACCATAGGGGAGGAAGAAAATTATTGGTAAGCATTAAAGTGATAATTAAAAGAATTGGGAGGGTAAGACTAAGCCAATTTATAGAGAACAAAATTTTCCTCACGAATAGAACATTTTCACCACACATTTATTGTAATCAGATCAGTGATAAATCAATCTTTTTAACTGATATTGTCTTCAAAAAGATTGAAATTTCATAGGTTTTCATCTTTACCTGTGAGGACAATTATTTTTCTCCTTATGTAATTAATTCCTATTCTCAATCAACAGGTTAATGATGAGAGCGATTATATTTATATAATTCTATTAGATATATATAGTAAGAGTAGATTAGACAGAGTCTATATCATTAGCTAAAAAAGTTAGAAATTATTTTGTAAAATATCACTGCAAGATTATAGAAAGCAAAAGATAAGATATAAATTGTTGGGTTGATTTATTTAATTAGGGTGAACAAAATTATTAAGTGGTTAAAACCAGTTAGAACTTTTTTATCAAGAAACTTGGATAGAATTCTTGGGGTTATCTTAATAGGAGAGATTTGTCTTCTATTTTTCAGTCTATTTTTCCTGCCTGCATTAAACCTACCTACTTTCAGAATTAGAGATAATCTTTTCAATATTAATTTAGATTATAGTGAGGATGAATACCAAACAGAACAACTTGAAATTACTAACATTGTATTTTTTCCTTATATGGAGCTAAAAATCGTTATAAATCCAGGATCTTCCGTAGATCTCTTTGTTTTTAACGCAGTCCAATATGCTGAATATCAGGAAACAAGGAACCAAATACCTACTCCGATTAATTTTGATAACATAACTTCAGAGAGAGTTCCTTATTCCAAAGCCATTTTTATAACCTTTGAGAAAGTAATTACTCCCCTTTATATAGTTATAGAACCTACCTATAGTGATGTTGAATTTGCACTATATTATGAATTATTAATTTTTGAAAGGTTAAATTTTATCATTTCATTTATTATTCAAATTATTCTAATTATACTATCTACATTAGTCTTAATTAAAAATTGGAAAATAAATCCATGGAATAATTTTACAGATTTTATAATTAAGAGTGCTAAAAAGAAATTTAAAGACACACATTATACTGATGCAGTTCAAACAGTTCTTATTCAATTAAATGATAATCTTAAGGAGATTTATAAGGCGAAAACAGGAGAAGAAAAAGATGGTGTTGACTTATTTCGTAAGGCATTGCCGTTGGAAAACCCTATTGTTAAGGTTGCAGATCTATCGACTGAAAATGGGAAAAATGTACAAGAAGGCACAAAATATTTATTAGTAGGCTATTATAAAGCTTATAGAAATCCATCTGCGCATAAAATAATAAAATTGGGAAAATCAGTATCATTAAATGTCCTGCATGGTTTGAATGATATTATCCTGAAGTTGACAAAAAGTAATGTGGAGTGCTCATGTGGAAATGATGTCCTATTTTTTGACTATTTAACCAATAAAAAATGTACTAATTGCTCTGATAGAGAGTAGTCTTTCAATAATATACATCTTTGATCAAATTCAAGAAATAAGAAAGTAATTTTAAAATTTTCTTTTTATTTCTCCCAACTATTATACTTGATTATCATTTTCTTTTTTATTATTCTTGTAGATTTTATAGAACCAATCTATGATATATTGAAAGAAAACTCTTTCCCTTAAAATGTCATAGTGGGATTTTTCTTTTAGACTTGTTAATTTTGCAAGATCTTTTGACTTTAACAATCCCCTAGCAACTAAATCCATTCGAGCTTTATATTGATCCATCATTTTTATAGGTCTTAAAATTGCATGAATAGCATTTGAAACTTTGTTTACTAATCTCTTAAGACTATTTTCCGGGAAATTTAGATATCCGCTATCATCGAGTAAAAAATTCTTAATATTGCTTAAAATGGACTCCTTTTTAAAATAACTGATAAAATCTTTTTTATCTAATGCATCTAAAAGATAATTTACTATTTTCTTAATTGTAATTTCTTTTATATGTAAGCTTTTCATTTCTTTTCCCAATTTCTCAATAAATCGTGTTTTTAAGAATTTTTTAAACTTGATAATTATAGCCTTATTTTGCTTAATGTCTGAACATATTTCAATAACTTCTCCTTTAGGCGTAGAATATGTAAAACCTAATCCTTGTGGTCCTAAACCTCCAAGAAGAACCATTGATAAGCTATAAAAATTATAATTTCTCTTCATTAAAATTTTATTTAAATTTTTCATAATGTTACTAGGAGAAATAAGGTGTTTTTTAATCTCCTGGTGTTCATGTTCTTCTTCTGTATCATAATAAAACATTCTATATCTATAAGTGACGTTAAATTCGATAAGTTCTTTACCCTTACCAATTAATAGTTCTTGTTTTTTTAACTGATTTTCATCATAAGGATAATTCTCTTTAAAAACTTTCATAAAATCGTCAATAGTGCTTAAATTTCTAACACTAAGACCATAAATCGTATATTGGTCAAAAAAAATATTTTTGATATAGTGTACTAGCTCATCTCGATCAGGAAAAAAGGAAATTGGACTTGTAATAAAATAATTATACAAATCTTGTGGTATTACACTATAAATATATAAAATAAATGAATTTGATACTTTACCGAATAAATCATTTAAATTTGCTAAAAATAAAGTGTCTTTCTTGAGATTCTTAAGGGTTTTTTTTTCTAAAATGCTTAATTCTTTCTCTAATAATTGGTATTTCTTACAAAATCTTAAAATATCAATTATTTCTCCAAGTGCTGAAGTATGATACCCCGTTGATACTTTATCTGTACAATTTAAAAGCAATTTTGAAATAATATTCAAACGATCAGGAATTTTTTTAATATCAATAAAAAGATTGAAATCAACCGATGCATTAAATAACAATTCAAAAGCTATGAATTTTCCCGCTTTAAGACATTTCCTTAGCTTCTCGTAATAAGCTTTTTCAAATTTCTTTTTATCTTTTATCTTTAATAATTCAGTTTTGAACTCGATAAAAAGCTGATTTGTTCTCATAATATTACATCAAGTCATAGGATCTCTAAGAAAATAAAATTTTTGTTTAAGAAAATATTATTGAATTATATTAATCTAATAATTCCGAGATTTTTCTAGAAACACTCTGGATATTTAAGAAAACCATCCCAAGCGAAGCGTCACTTTTTGCAAGAGTACATAATATAGCGTTTTCTCCTGCTTTTGATAAAATAATTATACCCTCAACACCTTCTATTAGAATTCTCTTTAGATCCCCTCGAGCAAGTTCTTCTACGGCGCGTTCTGAAACACTTAGTATAGCAGCACTCATTGCACTTACGATCCCATCATTAATATCTCTAGCAAGAACAGAACAGATGGGTAAACCTTGTACACTAACGATAGCGCTGCCTTGAATATCAGAGTTGACCGCTTCCATTCGCCTCAAAAGGTCGATGAGTTCACTGATGTTTTCGCTCAAAAATTTATCAACTTAAACAAATAGTAGGTTATTGATCTTATAAGATAATAATATAATAATATTATTTTTATTTTTAATTTTAATCTAATTTTATTAATAAAGTTAATAATTATTTAAAAAATATTTTTATCAAAATCCACATTAGGTATTATAATGACTGAGAAAGAAAATTTAAAAAGCGAGACTAAAGAAACAAAAAGTAAGGAAGAGTTGGATAAAGAAAAAGAAGAAAAATTTAAAAAAGAATCTCTTCAAAAAGCCGGTAAAATTGCTCAAGAAGTTAAAAAGTACATTAAGCCAAAAATTAAAGTAGGAGTAAAAGTGATTGATTTAATATCTGATACTGAGACGAAAATTGAGGAATTAGGGGGATTATGTGCTTTTCCAGTAAATTTATGCATAAATAATATTGCAGCGCATTATACTTCTCCCATTAAAGATGATGGTTTAGAAATAAATGAAGGAGATTTAGTTAAGATTGATCTAGGTGTTCATATTGAAGGATATATTGTGGATACAGCCTTTTCTGTAAATTTTAGTGAAGATGAATCACTTGAAAATATCATACAAGCAACTGTAGTTGCTCTTGATGCTGCTAAGATGATGGTTAAGCCAAAAACCAACACTCGAGATATTGGTAAAAAAATTGAAGAAATTGTTAAAGGTTTTAAATATAACCCTATTAGAGAACTCGGTGGTCATCAAATTGAAAGATGGACAGTTCATGGTAAAAAACAATTACCCGAATTAGGATCACAGGGTGGTGATATAATGGAAAGTGGTGAGGTTTTTTCTATTGAAATATTTGCTAGTACTGGTGAGGGTTCAGTTCATAACACACAATATTCATACATCTATGAAATTAATCCTTATGTTGGTAGAGTACCATTACGTAGAAAAACATCCAAACAACTCCTTGGCTTTATTAATAAAAATTATAAAACATTACCCTTTGCAGAGAGATGGCTAGCAAAAGAATTTAGATTGGGAGTAGCTTTTGGACTTCAAGAGTTAATACAGCAAGGGAAATTACAAGTACATTATGTATTAGCTGAAAAAAAAGGTGTTAATGTGGCCCAAATCGAAGAATCTATCCTAATAACTGAAGATGGCTTTGAACAATTAACTTGAAATATTACATAACAAGTACTCAACAGAACTTGCTTATTTAAAATGAAAAAATTAAATATTTGTCTTATATCCTTAACATTTGCTCCTGATACTCAAGATGGAGCAGCTAAATTCTTTACGGGGATCTATAATTACTTAAAAAATCAAGGGCATAATGTTAAAGTAATTACAGGGAAATGGAACATAAACCTTTCAGATCCAGATATTTTACAGATGAATATAATTAGAAGACGTTTTTTTTGGTTTCCTCATTTTAATATTAACACTGTAAAATATTTAAAAAGAAATGAATTTGATATAATCCACGGAAATAGTCCTAAAGGAGCCTTACCTATAATATTAACCAATCAGAAACGATTTATTTCTACAATTCATGATTTAGGTCCATTTGAAACAAGCTTTACGAGAATTCCAATTGAAAAATTTTTAATTAAATACACAGTTAACAAATCACTTTATATTACAACTTGTTCTGATTTTATAAGAAGGGAAATTAAGTATTACATACCTCACGTCGACATTAATAAGATATTCAATCTCTATTCTGCGATTGAAGATAAATATAAACCTCTTCCTAAAGAAGCTCAAAAATTAAAAGAAGAATTAAATATTAAAGGCCCAATTCTTCTATATATTGGGCGCATAGCTAAATATAAAGGAGTAAACGATATTATTAAAGCTTACCAAATAGCAAAAAAGGAGATCCCTGAACTTAATTTAATCATGGGAGGTAAACCAGATTTTTACATGGAAAAAACTTACCAAGAATGGAAGCAGAAATACAAGGATATTTACTTCGTTGGTTTTATTTCTGAAAAAGAAATTCCTGCATATTTTTCAATGGGTGACATATTCGTGACGTATTCTTATGCTTCTGAAGGTTTTGGTTTAACACCAATCGAAGCAATTGCTTGTGGAACTCCAGTTATTTGTTCATCAATGATTGCTTATAGAGAGGTTTTAAAAGATCATGCTATTTTAGTGCCTCCTAAAAATCCTAAACAATTAGCAAAAGAAATTGTTAATTTGTTAAATGATGATTCTAAAAGACAATCATTAATTGATCAAGCTCAGAAATTTATAAAAAGATATACTTGGGACGAAGTTGGGAAAAAACTTGAAGTTCTTTATCAAAAATTCATCTACAATAAATAAGTATTAACAAGAAATTGTTTATTTAGTTAATAATTTACTCTTTACGTGTTTAAAGCAAATTTCATTGGGATTATCAAATTGGTTAATTTTTTCTTTAATTGAACTTATCTTAAATCTTCCTGGAGTAGAGCCTTGATTAAGGATATCAATAGTTCTTTTAATAATTTGATTTGAATCTCGCAAGTGTTCTAAAGGAAACCCATTTTTTATTAAAAACTTATCCTGTGGTGCAGACTCTCCAGGGAAAAATTCTATACTGGGTACATTCAATAAACTTGATTCTCTCACAATTGTCCCCCCTCCACTAATTACTAATGCTCCATAGAAAAATAAATCCATAATATTTGGCAAATACCGAGTTATGATAACATTATTTTCTTTAATAAGAGTTTTCAGTCCTTTAGAGAGAAATTGTTCTTGTTTTTTTGAGCGAACTAAAAGGAAATATTTGTAATTTGGAAATTCTTTGAAAATGGGGGGAAAAAACTTTTTAATCTGAGTTTCTTCGGGTTTAATTTTATGAATTAGATATGAAGCATGAGTCGGTTCAGTTCTTATTATCACATATTTTCCTTTTTCTAGATCAAAATTTTTGGGAATATCCGGATTAGGGTTATATTCTGAAATCCAAGCAATTTCATCAAGTCCATTATACCTTATAATTTTGTCAGGGTCAGCATAAAGTTTTATATACAAATCTTTAGGTATGCATTCTGGAGTGATTATATTTCCGATAAATGGATGGATTAATTTACATACCGGTTTATTTCGTGGTTCATCATTCATCCCTATAGAAGGAATTTTTAATCCATATGCGATTCTCGTCCCTTCTACAGATAGAAAAGTTACAAAATAATCAGGTGAAAATTTTTTTATTATCGGTAAAAGTTGTTTCATACGATCTATATATGTTTCTAACTTATTTTCTAATTTTTCACCACCATGCTTTCCAATTTTTTTATAACTTACTTCAAAATCATCTAGAATTTGATAAGTTGAATCATAATCTCGAGCAGTAATCAATAACTCTGTATCTTCATTTTCAAACATTTTATAGAGTGAATTAAACATTATTGCAGTTTTGGGTTGTTCAATGTCAATCCAAATTCTTTTTCCAGAAAGGCTCATTGCAAACACAAAAATGATAATAAAGTTTTATTTTTTTTGTAAGTAGTATTATTTTTATTAGAAAATTTGACAAATTATTGGGTTCTGAATTAATCTAAGATATTTAATATTTGAGTGCAAAAAAATTATTTCCCACAAATGCAAGGATTTGATTTACACTTAAGACAAGTGCCTGGATACTTTTTTAAAATAGCAGATTCAAGATCAACATCTAGTAAATTTGCTATAGAGCTTGTCCAAGCAATAATGTCTGCTAATTCTTCTGAAGCATTTATAATGTTGATTTCCTTATTTCTTAAAATACGTGCAAATTCACCAATTTCTTCTATCAACCAAATAAAACTAGCATTAATACCTCTATTTTGGTCTTGTTTGAAATAAAGATCCTTAATTAAATTCTGAAAATCTGAAATTTTCATACATATTCAATAATCAACAATTAATTATTAATAATTTTAAAGGAAGAAATATTATCCACCACCAGGAGAGAATAACCAATTAAAAACACCTAGGTGTGCTAATATCACAATGAATATCAGAGCGAGTGATAATATAACTGTACTAACTGGTCCTACTTTTATCCCAATTGAACTGTCTGCGAAGAATCTCATTAATCCTGCCCCTCCCATCGGCATGGGTGCAGATCCACTTCTTCTTTTAGTACGTCTTGACTGAGTTCGTCTAGATGACATAATTAAAAATAAATAAAGAATAATTTACAACTGCTTATTATATAAATAACTGGAAACATATAAAATTTTATTTTGATCTAAAATTAAAAATTTTAATAAATTTTTATTAATAATTTTCATTACATTTAGATAATTTTAAGGATAAGTTTGAAAACTATGTTAAAAAGAACAAGAATATTTATTATCATCATATTTTTTATGATGTTTTTTATAAACATATTGTTTATTTCTAAAATTTCTGAGATGAATTATTTAAATCAAGATGAAAAAGGCGATCCAAAATATTCAGCTATTCAAGAAGGAGCAGAGAATATAATTTTAACATATGTTAATAGACGAGTGGATATAGAATTATATGGTCTAGTAAAAATTCGTGATATCTTAACTATCCAAAATCGAAACAACAATCCAATAAGTTCAATTTTAGTTGGAATTCCACTAAATCATTCAAATAATCTAATATTTTTTGAAAGTAAGAGTGTTAATGAAGAAGAATTATTAGATGAAACCACATTATTAACTGACCGTTTAAATATGGTAATGAGTGAATTTGAAATGTTTACTATATATTTTGATTCTCCGTTATTACCATATCAATCGAAAACTATTATGTTTAGACAAGTTTTGAAAGATCTTACACAAGCCTATATTGTAAACGAAGAACATTATATAAACTATAATGGTATCGCTTTTCCAATATTACCATATAAATTAGAAGGTGAAATAATAGCCTACTATTTTTTCCCTGAATTTGAGAGTGGAGATGAGGATATTTCCGAAGATTGGGGTACTATTAATCCAACTCTTAATGCTAGGGCTTATGATTATGAAGAAATTCGCGGCACAATTGGGGATGATTTTGTTGAACCTTTATTGGCAAACTTGAATGATTTCAAAAACATAAATATTTGGGTTAAACATGGACAGAGTAATAAATTAGAGATTGAAGAAATAACTCGCGAAATATTTATTTCACCATGGGGGATAATAAGAGTTCGAGAAAATATATTAATAAAAAATTTAGGGCTCAAGTTATCAAATAATATTTTATTTTATATTCCTCATACTGCATATGGATTATATATATCAGATGATCTTGGAGAAATTTTAGGTGTTTCAGTCAATACACTTCCCGAAACAAACACCAAAAAAGTATTAATTGATTTATCAACAAATCGTGTAAGGATGCTACCTAATTCTTCGTTTAGGTTTAATCTTGAATATTATTTACCTTTTGAGAATTATTTTTCAATAAATTGGTTCCAAGAATCAATTAAAATTGATGCACTTACAACTACTTATGACTATTTAGGAAAAGAGCAAACAATAAAAATTATTATAGATGGATGTTTGAAAATTGATGATATTACCGAACCTCCAGATGCCGTTACAAGTTCTCAAGGGAAAATCACTATTGTTTATGCTTCAGACTATGTATCTCCAGGAGAAAATAAAATAATGCAGTTTACTTTTACTATTGATATTTTTAGTCTACTTTTAAGACCTTTTATATTTATTATTTTAATTCTTTTAATAGGATCAATCTATGTTATTCTAACTAAAACAAGAAAAACAGAGAAGGATATCACAACTTTGAAAAAGCAATATATCCCTATTAATGAAATTAGAGAGTATTGTTCATTAAATGAGGAAAAAAATGCTTTAACATTAGAAATTAGACACGCAGAAGAAGACACAAAAAGAAAAAAAATGGCGAAAAAGAAGTATAAAAATATATTAACTAAAAATACTTCAAAAATCGATGAAATTCAAAAGGAGATAATACCATTTAAGAAAATATTGATGGAGACAAGTGAAACATTTGAGAATATCGTTAAAAGATTAGATATTCTAGACGCTGAGAGAATGAGTGTAAAAGATAGTTTAACACTTTTGGAATCTAGATATAAGAGAGGAAGATTACCATCCAGAGCGGCATATCTTAAATTATCAGATGATTTTAAAAAAAGAAGAAAAAAGATTGATCGCACAATCGATAAACTAATTCAACAATTAAGGAGTTATTTATTATAAGATTTTTTGAGAGTGTAAGAGTTTATGAAACCATGGTTGTTTGATATACTAGCGTGCCCTATTGATAAATATTTTCCTTTAAAATTATTTATTTTTTCTTTTGAAAATGAACCGCAAGAATTTCAATCAATCATTACTCTCTATTCAAATCGAGATATTAATTTTATTAAAAACGAGAAAATTATTGAGATTTCTCAAGAAGATAATGAATTATTCTTAAAGGACAATATTATTATTGAAAAAACCAGACTAAAATCTTATCTTGACTTAATAACATCAAGTTTAATTGAATTTGAAAATGTTTTTGATAATACTACTAATAAACTGAGTAAAAGATGTTTTGAAATCATAAATTCGGATGTCAAATCAAGAATTGTAGAATTTTCAAAAAATCCTAACTTCAACCAACTTGACAGTATTTTGCCCGAATTATATTTTATAAATAAATTAAAACTTGATTTTGAAATACTATCTGGTATCCTCTTTTGTAGTAAGTGTAAACGTTGGTATCCCATTATCGATACAATTCCTCAGATGCTACCCGATAAATATCGTGATCAAAAAAAAGAAATTGACTTTCTTGAAAACAATAAAAATTTATTAGATGAAAAATTTTTTAATCAAGATCTTAAGCCATTTAAGATTTAAAAATTATTAAATAAAGAATGTAAAATGCTGTGATTCCTTTAACCTATTAGCCCGGTGGTGTAGATTAATACATCCTTTTTGTATTAAACAGAATGGCCAAGCATTTGGGGCTTTGAACCCCGCGACTATACACCTCACTGTGATGTGTATAGCGAACACGGTTCGAAAATTGAGCATTAGAATGCTCAATCGAAATTCCGTGCCGGGCTATTCTTACTTTCTTAATTTAATTTTCTAAATCTCTTCATAATATTTTAAAAATTCTTTTTCTCTAAGTATATCTCCAATTTCTATTTTTGATTTTTTAGTTAACTTTAAAAATCTTTCTGAATCTTGTTCTAATATCTTTATTAATCCTAATGATTCTAATTTTAAAATCCATTGATTCACACTCTTTTTTGTAACATGCAATTTTTCTTTTAATTCTAAAGGTTTAATCAATGGATTTTTTTTTAGTTCTGATAATTTATAAATGTATAGAATATATTTCTTCCAAGTATCTCCTTGTCTGAATAACAGTTCTAACGGATCTTTAATCTCAGTTGTCCTATATTCAAATGATACAATTTTATTTTCTAGGTTTTTATAGATTTTTTCTATTTGTTCTTTATACTTTCTACCGATAATTTTCTCTCCAAATTCTTTTTCTTTGATGCTCATTTCTATGATGAATGGCTAAAGCGGGTAAATTATTCATAACTGTAACATTTTCACATCCAATACATTTTCCATCATATAATTGCTCAATAACACTAAGTTTTTTGATCCATTCAATAACTCTAAATTATAATTTTTAATATTTTCTGTCTTATTTGTTTTAATAAGTTCATATGCTAATTTATTAATAACTTCAGCATTGAATTCAAATAAATTATCTTTTAATATAACTTCCTTGTATTCATTGAAAATTTCAGTATTTTCATTTGAATGACAATTTTTACATAAAATAATTACTTTTCTTTTTCAAAAAGATCTAATAAATTTTTCCAATTTTTTCGTCTATTTTTTCTCCAAGTAGTTTTTTTTAATTCTGGTTTAGTATGATGAAAATCAAGAACTGGTAGAACTATAAAATTAGTATTACATTTTACACATTTCCCACTTTGTTGTTTGTTTGTTAAATTTATTACGATTAAGAATTTATTTCTAAAGAATTCTAATGCATCCTTATTTTTCTTACATTCTTTGCAAATACTTCTTAAGCCACGACTTTTTAAGCCAAATTCTGTATATAGTTTGACTATATGACATTTTCCACATTCTTTTACTTTTCCATCATTATACAAAGCTTAACGAAAAGATTTACCTTTCGATTTTGGTGAATATTTTTTTTCAGAATCTACTTCAACATCACCATTTATATCTGTAATATGTAAGTAATCAGGTTTAAATATGATTATATAAATTTAAGAAAGATGAGTGCTATCAATTTCTTATACTCTAACCATAAAAAATTAAAGATTTAATAAATCACATATTTTAGAGATCATCTTTACAATCTGTTTTAACAGAGATTATATTAAAAACTTAAGTAATTGGAATGAAATGAGATATCTAACTGATTTAAATTGGAGTTTTAGGGAGTTTTTCTTTTTATTAATCATTTTTATTGTTGGATTTTTAGTGACTTATATTATCCTCCCTTATTTAATAAAAATCATGAAAAGAAAAGGATTTGTTGGGGTTGATATTCATAAAAATGCTAAACCTGAAGTTGCTGAATCCGGGGGACTTAGTATCATAATTGGTTTTAGTGTTAGCTTAATTTTTTTAATTATTTTCTTTCCTGCTTTTTTTGAGGAAACCTTAATTTTTCTTCTCACAGTTTTATTAGCTGGATGTATTGGTTTTATTGATGATAGAAAAAAATTACG
>JAZGEW010000046.1:0-11295 GCA_036478875.1 Promethearchaeia archaeon
CACAATTCATTTAAATGAAATAATTAATAACTCTTTTTACAATTTGTTTGTTATTGATTATGGAGAACCAAGTACCATACAAATTGTTTATGAAGAGAAAATTATAAGTGAAGGCAAATCTACTGATGAAGAACCTACTGATGATCTGCCTTTCGTTCAAAATTTAAAGCAGAGCATTCTTAAGACTAGAGAAGGTAAATTTAATGAGAATCCATTATATATGATATGGCATAAGAAAGGGTATCAAATAAAAGTATTAATAAGGGAGGGTCAAAATAAGTCTGAAATAACCTTTAGAGTACCGACAAAAGGTTTTTAGTAAAAGAGTATGGATTACTGAAAAAATGAGAATTTCAAGAAAGAAATAGAAAAGCAACTTGAACTCAAAAAAGCCAAGAATAAATTTTCAACTTTCATTTTGTCTACTTGTAGTGCAGAGGAGACTTGTTAGTCCTTTTCTAGAGGAGTATGAATCTTAAAAAAATAAAACCCTGATTTCTCAAGGTTTATTTAGTAGCGAGGAGGAGATTTGAACTCCCGACCTCAGGGTTATGAATATTTGGGTGTAATATGCTAAAATAGGGCAAAACTATTTAAATATACTGTAAATAAGGATATTACGATTCATTTAATGTGGTAGTTGTTAAATCTAGATTCATTTAAAGCTAATTAATAACATGAAATGTTGTACCTATGTTGTACCTATTTTTTGTATCTTTGTTTTAAACAATTAATAGTATGGCAACAGTTCAAGTTATTTTACGAAGAAAAGCAAACGCACAAGGATTATTTCCAATAGCAATACGCATAACTAAGAATAGAAAAACATCTTATATTTTTACAGGACAATATATAGATGATAAATTTTGGGATAAAAAGAATAAGAAAATAAAACGCTCTCACCCCAATTCAACCAGACTAAACCATTTAATACTTACTAAACTTGCACAAGCTAATGAAAAGTTAATTGATTCTGAAGTAAAAAATGATGCTCAAAATGTATATGGTATTAAGAAAAAAATAATTGGGAAAGTAAAAAAAGATTTTTTCAAAATAGCACAAGAGTATTTAGATGATTTAGAAAAAGCACAGAAATTTAATCAACTCAATGCAGAAAAAAGTAGAATTAAGAAGTTTAAGGCATTTATGGGTAATAGGGAATTACCATTTTCTGAATTAGATATTAGATTGTTAAGACAGTTTAAAACCCATTTGGTTGTTGTAGAAAAGAAATCAACGCGAACGGCTATGAATTATCTACTTATAATAAGAACTATATATAATAGAGCAATTGCAGAATCAATTGCTAATCGTGATACTTACCCTTTTGGCAAAGGTAAAGTGCAAATTAAATTTCCTGAATCTGAAAAAATTGGTTTATCAATTTTAGAAATTAAATTACTAGAGAATATAGAAGACTTAACAATTGCGCAACAGCATGTTTTAAATATTTGGTTGTTGAGTTTTTATTTTGCGGGAATTAGAGTAGCAGATATTTTACAGTTAAAATGGTCTGATTTTAGGGATAAGCGATTGTATTATAGAATGGGTAAAAATAAAAAATTGGTTTCACTTAAAATTCCTAATAAAGCTATAAAGATATTGATGGTTTATAAGATGACTGATAAACCTAAAGGTTTAGTTTTTCCATATTTAAAAGATAATGATTTTTTAAATAAGAAGAAACTGGCAGTACGTATTCATACAATTACAAGAAATTTTAATAGGCACCTAAAGGAAATTGCTATTAAAACAAAGATTGACAAGAATTTAACTATGCATATCGCGCGTCATAGTTTTGGGAATATTTCAGGAGATAAAATACCTATACAGATACTTCAAAAATTGTATCGTCATTCTTCTGTGACTACAACAATAAATTACCAAGCAAATTTTATGAGAAGTGTAACCGATGATGCTTTAGATAAGGTAGTTAATTTTTAAAGTTAAGCATTGGGGTTGTTTGTATATGAAAATTCACGAAATCAAATCCTTAATATCTACCTCCAAAGCATCAGCAATTTTTTGAAGGCGCGATAGAGTTAATTCAGTTTCTCCTCTTTCTAGTTTGCCATAGGCGCGTTGCCCAATACCTATCCTTTCGCCTAAATAACTTTGAGAATAGCTTTTTTTGAATCTTTCTAATCTTATTTTTTGAAGAACCTTTTTCATAGTATAAAAAATTTACAACAAAGTAAAGACACTCTCCAATAGAAATAAATAGAGAAAGTAGGGAGTTTTAAAAAATAATTATTAGCACTAATTTTTATTAAAAAAGTAAAAAATAGCTAAGAACACATTTGTAACTAATAGATTTTCTGATAGTTATAAAAACTAGTGGTTTTCACTATACCTCAAAAGTACTAATTTAGAACTTTTAAGGTATTGACTTGTTAAGATGTATTTAGCAATTTTGTAGGATATAAATCTAAATTTAGATAAAACTATAATTTTTCTTAAAAAAATTAACTAGGTTCTATTTTTTAAGAAAATGGAAAATCAATTTGAAGAACCTTTAAATAATCAAATCTATATGAAACCAATTTACACGTTTTTATTGTTCAGTTATTTTATAACAACGGGATTGTATGCACAAGATACTCTTGATTGTGAAAATAATCTTAGTGAAGCCTTCTATTTTTTAAAAGGGGATGCATATGTAAAGCCAGACTCGTTAAAAGCACTAGAATTTTTAAAACCCTGTGTAAAAGCCAAGAATCCAGCAGCACAATTATTAATGGCGAGATTGTATTTAAACGGAAAAGATGAAAAAAGATTCAAAAAAGGTTTTAAACTTACCAAAAAAGCCGCAAAACAAGATTTTGCACTTGCCGCTTACGACTTAGGAGTACTTTTTAAATACGGAAAAGGACGGAAGCAAAATTTAAAAAAAGCTACAAAATGGTTTCGAAAAGGTTATAAATTAGGGAATCCAAAAGCAGCCTATAGTCTTGGGTATATGTTTTTTAAAGGTTTTGGTAATGAGACACAAGATTATAAAAAGGCAGTTCGATGGTTTAAAAAGAGTGATACCCCAATGGCAAAACATTGGTTGGCAGTTTGTTATTACTTTGGTTATGGCGTACATCAAAACAAATCAAAAGCCTTACAACTTCTTAAAGAAAACCCTATAGAAAATAGTGAAAGACTATTGAATACGCTTACTAGATTACAAGGGGAAAATGATTTGAGTGCAGATGAACGTTATGTTTTAAATCAATTTCAAGAACGGGATAATAGTATAAACGATAGCAAGGTTAACAATTTGGTAGGCACTTGGCTTGGTACATTTATTCAGCTTGATTGGTCTAATACTATGCTTATGCAAAAGCTTCCAGTTTCGATAAATTTTGAAGAAGATCCCATTACTAGCGAACTTGTGTATAAATCAATAATTGGAGATAATTATAATACAGGAGAAGTTCTTAACAATACTAGTTTAGAAAACCTATCTCTAAAAATAAAACATCCTTATTCTAGTAATGCAACAGCTGTTTTAGACTATGAAATAATCCCTTCAGAAATAGAATTTATACACCACAACAACCATGAGTTTATGGTGTTTTCGGCAGAAAGTTTTATTGATGGATGGAAAGAACCAGGAGCACCAATGCTTTTAATTTTAAGTAAAGAAAAAATGGAGACAGCTAGCAATGTTGAACTATCTAATGAAGTCGTATCAGCTCTAGAAGCTCAGGAAGATAGTTTTATTAAGTTATACCCTAATCCTTTTGAAAATGATTTAATTATAGGCTATGATTTGGATAGCCCTTTACATGTTAGTGTGAATATAACAAGTACAGATGGTTCAAAATCTTATGTTATAACAAGTAATAGTCTCCAGAATTCTGGGAGGCATACCTATACTTTTGATGGCAGTTCACTTGAAAAAGGGATATATGTTATCAATATAACCTATGGGAATGAGAGAGCAACAAAAATGATACTAAAAAATTAATTAGCCAATATGAAAAATTTATACTCAATACTACTAGTTATTGTATTTAGCTTTTTAAATATAGCGGTACATGCACAAATTACAGAAAGAGAATTAGGAGAATTTACAACGAAAGAAAGTTATTTAAACGATTTTGAAATATTTCGTAGAGCACCAAAATGTTGTGGAGAGCGGACAGTACCAAATCTAACTTTTTATTATACTTCTTCTTCCGCGATAAGCAATCATGATAGAGTTCAACAAGCTAGAGAAGATGGTCTAAATGCATGGTTTTATAAACAATATCAAAATTTTGAGAAAGAAATAGAAAAACAACTCAAAAAGTCCTATCCAAATTTTGAACAAGCAAGGAATGATTTTCTTAAGCGTTTAGAAAAAAATAATGTTTTAACAAGTGCAGATGGAGTTAGAAGAAAATACAATCGTAAAATAAGACAAAGAGAAGGGATAAAAGATAATTCAATAAGAGATTTAAAACTACTTGAATTAAGAGAAAATGAAATAAAACTTGGCAATATTAATACGACCAGTTATGGTTCATTTAATTTTAACGGTACACCTATTGGGAATATAAGAAGTTTGAGTCAATTAAATGCCTTAAGAAACCAAGAAATTAGTACTTTTGGTAGAAATGAATGGACACTGCATGATGCTAGAGGTGTTTTAAAATTTTTGCGATGGGATATATATGGAATGGATAAAGGTAATTACAATTATCCTATTCTTAATGTATTATTACAATTACAGATAAGTCATATTAGGTCTTATGATAGTTGGGAACGATTAGATGTAATACAAATGTATTTAAATAATGTAAGATTTGGAACGCCATTAGCTATACATCCAGTTGAGGCTACGGACTTTGGAGGGCTAGATTTTGTAGAAAATTATGCTAATCGGCATAGAAGAGGTAATACTTCAATTTTTGACCCTGACTATATAGATGAGCTTGTTTATAGATTGGCATCTGGCATGTCTTGGGATGAGTTTGAACAAGAAGAGTCTTATCTTATCGATGAAGCTGAAAGGATTGTTAGAGAAAAACAAGAGGATTATATTGATAGTTTGGTAGGTTCAATAAATGATGTCGATTTTAAAATTCAAAGTGTAATAGAAACTTTGGGTTATGCTAATGCTTCTGACGAAGCTGATTGGTTGCATAATAATCATGGTGCAGGGGAAGATATGTTTAATTTATTAAATGTTGGTAATCAGTATGTTAAATCTATAATTAATGTTTTAAGTAACAACTCACTAACAACTGAACAAAAGTTTGAACGATTATTGGAATTAGAAGATCGGTATAACCCAACACCAACGAATATTACCCAAACAGATTTAGATAGAATTGTAAAGGAATATGCAAAAGAATTTAGAAGAAGAGGTAACATAGAATTTGCTGATTATTTAGAAAGTCTATTACCAATTAACCCTGCTACATTTACTCAAGGCGATCGTTGGGATCTTATAAACTTAATAAAAAGAGAAAAAGTAAATTATACTTTACAGCTTGCAAAAGAAATAGTTAGTGTTACTTACGATAGTTTTCAGCCTTTAATAGAATTTGCATTATTTGAAATTGGTGGTTCAGCTGCGTTTAAATTACTGTCAAAATTACCTGTAAAATATATTACAAAACCAATAAGAAATATTCTTAGAAGATTAAGAACTCCGAGTTCAAAAGCATGGCAAGGCTTTCGACATGCCAAAAAATTTGGTTTTAAGTCTTATGATGAGTTCGTTAGATACTTTGATGATTTAAATTTAAGTAGGTCAGAACTTGGAGTGGAAATTCATCATTTATTTGAAAAAAGACTTGCTCAATCTCCTGTAGTTAGAAACTTTCTTGGAAGTAATACTGGTAATTGGAAATCAATAATTTTAACGCCTGCAGAGCATCAACATTTTACAAATGCTTGGAGAAATGCAATTGGTTATAGAGGAAGAGCACCAGGGTGGACGGGATATACAACGGATAATGTTACTGTAGAAGCATTAAAAAGGGCTGCAAGAGAAATTTATAAGGATTATCCAGAAATATTAAAAGCATTAGGTTTATGATAAAACATTTTTCATTTTTTGCAAATTGGAGAAAAACGGATGTTGATTTTTTAAATAACTTGAGTTTAGACCGAAAAATTGAACAAGGTTATTTTGGTTTTAAAATTGAAGAAGGGGACACTTATGAAAGGATAATGGAGCATTTTTCTAAAAAGGATTCGATATTTTCAAAGACAAAACCTAAAGAGTTTTCTTGTACCTTTACAACTGTTTCTTTTTCTAAAAGTGAATTAGAGAAATCTAAATACTATGAGTTAAAGTCAACAGGAGAATCCAAAGGGTTTCCTCTACCTGAGAACTCATTTGAAGAGGAAATATTTAAGATTGCTTGTAGTAATTGTAAAAGTGGAATAGAACAAAAAGCTTCATTTCACATAAAAGAAGTAAAGTGGAAAAAAAATCAAGCAAATTTCACACTTAGAGATCCTGATTTCATGTTTTTTAGGAAAAGGTTTTTTCAAGAGATATTACATCCTCTTGGATTAGAATCTCGAGAAGTAATTATTCATAAAACTGGTAAAGTTTCTGATGACATAGTACAATTAGAAATTCCATTTTCTAAAAGCAAGTTAATTATAGATGGAAGCAGTTACGATAATGGAGTGTTTTGTGAAAAGTGTGGAGTAAAGCAATATTCTATACAAACCTTAGATTTTTTTCCACCTTTTGAAAAGGAACTTAATTTTTATATTTGTAAAACCCAAGAAGAATTCATTGGAGGTCGAAGGCGAATTATAATATCTAAAGAATTTTGTGAGTTGCTGGTAAAACATAAAATCATTAAATTTAATTCTTGGAGTTTAACCCCAATGAAGATTTAACATATGAAGCAAATTAGTTTACTTATAATTTTAATTTTTAATACCTCTTTTATTTTTTCGCAGGAGATAAAAGCAGAAACAGTTTATCAAAAATGTGTTTACAATTCTCTAGATGACAAAGGAGTTCTTTTAAAAAAATATACAAAAGAATTTGAAAGCCATTTAATAGTATCAAAAATTTTAAAAGATACTACATCAAAAGCTTATTTTGACTTATTTAAGGCATTAGGGGGAAATGAATGGAAAGATTTCAAGTATAATTATTCATATATAGATTCTATTAACAAAATTGCAGGCTATAAAATTGTAAATGGTAGTAATGTGGGCTGTGCGAAAGAAATGAGAGAGTACAGAAATTTTAAAAAATCTAAATTTTTTAAAATGAAAAATATCTTTTTAGAAGAGCATGAAACAATTGAAACTGTGCTAAAAAAAATGTTATTATACTTAGAAGAACAAGATTTTGAATTAGATTTTTATAAATATAGGACACTTTTTTTTCTTGAAGATTTATTTGATTATGATACTATACAAGAGTAAATAAATTGCATTTCTAAAATGAATACTTGAGTGTTACAATAATGAAAAGACAAATATATAATAACATGAATTCGATATGTTTGTTTCTGAAAATCAGCACTTTGAAGACTTTTAATAGAGAATAGTGTCATTCTGAACGAGGAACGAGGAGCCTGCCTGTCGGCAGACAGGGAATCTCATTATTATGTGATGTCTCGTCACTCATTCTTCGCTCTGTCGACATGATAAGTTGCTGTTTATCAGTATTCTAAATTCTATTTATTTTTTCTATCAGTTTGGTTTAAGCTCAGGAAAACTGTTTGAAAAATAATGCTCTTATTCCAATAGCATAAGTTCTATTACTACTGTTGGTATTATAGCAGGGTTCAATTAAAACAGAAAAATATAATGAATGTAATAAAATTATTTGTAACTCTTTTAGTATTTGTTGCACTAGGTATAAATAATAGTTTCGGACAATCTATAAAGCTTTCAGCTAAGGGCGGTCTAAATGTTTCTAACACAAGATTTTCTGTTGTTGTTGATGGTTCTACTTCGTATAGAGAATATGACAATAGAGCATCTTTTTATTTAGGTGGTAGTTTAGAGTTTTTACTTTTATCAAAGAATAATTTTAATTTGCTCATGCAACTAGAGCTCTTATATTCAAGAGAAGGTACTACACTATTTCATCCGGCTTTAGATTACAGGAATACATTTGAATTAGACCAAGTTAAATTACCTATTTTACTGAAAATGGAATTATCTAATAAATTATACCTATTAGGAGGAGGCTATATTGGGGATGTAATACTTGCCCGAGATGATATCTCTGGTGGAAAAAAATTCAAAAGAGATGGCTATAATAATTTTGATATTGGGCTCATTATCGGCATGGAATACCATTATAAATATGGCATTTTTATAGAATCAAGATACAATTTGGGTTTAGCTGATGTTTCGTCTGTTGCGTATCCTGCTTCGTTTATCGAACATAATTATAAAAATAGATTGTTCCAGTTGGGTATTGGCTATAGATTTTAAATTGAACTGTATTCTATATACACCTTGCTAATCGCATTTACGAATCAGGACTCTATGAGTCAAAATAGTAATCAAAATCAGGCTGTTCATCAATTAGTTACAATTAGTCTTGTTTCTTATGTCTAAAAGCCAACCTGCCTGTTGGCAGCTACGGTGTACCCACAAATATGAAATGAAAGTGTTAATATTAAAAATGAATTTACAATTGATTGGTAAACAAGAGCTAACAATTTATAAACTTTGTTGAATAGTTTGAAAATCAAAATCAAGAACATTTGTAATATCCTCATTTTCAATGATATAAAAAGATGTGGGTACACCGTAGCTGTTGGCAGACAGGGAATCTCATTATTATGAGATGTCTCGTCACTCATTCTTCGCTCTGTCGACATGACAAATTGCTGTTTATCAGTATTCTAAATTCTATTTATTTATTGAGATTTATATCGAGCTCACGTTAATAATGTGATTTAACTTTGAATTTTTTCTAACATCTCTTTTACATCATTTTTACTTATATGTGTTTTTTTATCTTTTTGTTCCATTAATACTAAAAAAACATAATTCTCTTTTTGTTCATCGGTAAAGGTATCAAATAATTCTCTTTCTTTGTCTAGTATTAAATGTACTACAGCTTCTTCTAGTAAAGATTTAATGGTGTTTTGATCTACTGTAGCTAATATTTCTAGCTTTGTTAAATCTTCACCTTTTATATCTATTTCCAATACCATTACTAATAGAATTAATTAAAAAATACTTTTTGTGTTTTTGAAAAGAGCTGCTGTGTTTGCTCTATTATTGTTATACCCTTACTTATCAAAATTTTGGTTAATTGAAATTTTGGATTTGGTAAGCCCAAAACCAAATTATGCTTTTGAAAGTGTTCTTTTAAAATAATATAATTATCATAACTTATCTCTAAACAGTCTTCCCATTTATTTTTTTCTTTAAAGAATAAGCCTTGTTCGCTATCTCCAAAAGGGCACATGTTGTATGTAATATCAGTACTCATAAGTAATTGCCTTACAGATAGCTTGAAAATAGTTATAACTTCTTTTCCTCCAAAAAGCACATAGGTTTTAGAAGTATATAGCTGCATGTTTTATGTTTTTTTATGATTTGCTATTGGTTTCATTTGAGATGAACTCCTATTTTTTTGTTTAGCTTAAATTTTAAAGAACCATTTTTTTATATTAGTTTTGATTAGTCTAAATAAAAATGATATATCAAATATAACTATAAAATTAGATATATTATTAATTTTTAATCTAAAATTAGATAAAAATGAATTCTATAGGTGAAAGATTAAAATACGCTCTAGAAAATAAGGGCTTTAACAAGCATTCGATAGCAAAAAAGATTAAGACACATCCGTCAACTATTGATAACTATATTAAAAATAAAACACAAAACCCCAATTCTCTTATTTTAGAAAGAATTGCTGTGGTATTGAATATTAGTGTTGATTGGCTTATTTTAAATAATGGGAGTATGGATGATACAAGGAATAGTATAGTAACTATTGATGATTTTGAAGTATTGAATAGCGAAGAAAAATTACATAAAATTTATGCGTTACTTTTAGAATTAAAAGAAAATCAAGAAGCGGTAAATATTGTTCTGCCAAACTATTTAGAAAATGATAACTCTAATTCCAGATTAGGTATGATTGATAAACCAAGTAAAGAAAACCTAAGTAAAGCATTTTTTAATTTTATAGAAAAATCAACAATTATTGATCACTATTTTTAAATTTTAAATAAAAATAATTAATTGTGATTACCAAGCTTAAGATAATTGAGATGTAAATTTTAAAATCGAAATCGTTAAATGTACTTTTTTTCATATTCAATACATATATCAATAATTGATAGGTATTCATTATAATGGGTACAAGTAATGCAAACCTGTACTGTTTGCCTTTAGCTTCAATAAACCAACCTATAAAGGCTATTAATGCAAATATATTGGTTAAAACAATATAAACAAAAACGCGTAATGATGTATAACCAGAAAACGTGAACGAAAGTTCTCTTGGGATTAGGTCATGTAAAAAAGGAAGAATAGCTAATGATATTATTAAAGCCGAAATTACACCATTTTTATATCTCATCATTAATAGTTTATGGTTTTCATTCAGTCAATATTTAGAGTTCAAGATAACGTATTTTAGTATAAATAACCTAAAAATGAGAGCCTAATCTTCTAGATTAAGATTTGTAAATTAATTATAAATAGTTAGCTAGTTCTTTTAATAAAAATAATGTATACTTGTAGTACTGAATTTAAAAGCGTAGAACTCCTATTATGATACTTCATAACCTCTACGCTTTTTCCTTTTATAAAAGTGAGATTTCTCTAGTGATGTATTTTATACACTAAAAAAGCCCCGCTAGGATAACACGTCTCGCTACCGCAAGTTTTTAACTTGTGGCAATACTAAGTAAGCATAATTAATAGTGCTACCAGTTGCAAACTGGCACCAGCGAGGGGAACTGTGGCAAATTAAATTATAAAATTAGTGCTATCTTTGGTTATGAAATTATTATTATATCTAATTTTAATTACAAACTATATGGATGATATAGAGTTCCAAAATTTAATTGGAAAACATATATCTGTTGCAAAACATGTTTTAGCAGATGACTTTAGAAACGATTTATTTGGAGAACATTTTTATATCTCATCTTCAGATGTTGATGCAAATTTTTATGGTATACATTATACTAACCTTACAATAATAACAGATGAGAAAGGTTTTATAAAGGAAATCACAATTCATTTAAATGAAATAATTAATAACTCTTTTTACAATTTGTTTGTTATTGATTATGGAGAACCAAGTACCATACAAATTGTTTATGAAGAGAAAATTATAAGTGAAGGCAAATC
>JAZGEW010000047.1:0-10832 GCA_036478875.1 Promethearchaeia archaeon
AAGCATAGAGATTGAAAAGGGCGAAATTAGAGAAAAATATGAAGAGCTCAAGCCGAAATATGAACAATTAGGAAAGAAAATTTATGAAATTGTTGAAACTCAATTAAATAATAAAGAATTTCAAATTGATCATCTTCCAACAATTACTAGGGTTAAAAAATTTGAAAGTTTTTTTGAAAAAATTTTAAGAAAAAAATATTTTAAAAATCCTTTTGAAGATATTAAAGACATTTTGGGTTTAAGGATAATTACATATTATGAAATGGATTTAGGAAAAGTAATAGATATAATTGTTAACCAATTTGAAGTACTTGAAGGACCAATTGATAAAGGAGATCTATTGAAACCCAGCGAATTTGGATATCGTTCAATTCATTTAATTGTTAGAATAGATGAAAAAAGAAAAAAGTTACCTGAATGCAGAGAATATAAAGATTTATGTGCAGAAATTCAGATCCGTACGGTAATTGAACATGCTTGGGCAGAAATACAACACCATCTTGATTATGAACCGGCTAAATCAAAAGTAGAATTGCCGGATAATTTAAAGCGTAGACTTGATTCATTGATGGCTTTATTCGAAATTGCAAATCGGGAATTTGATTATATAAGGAAGGAATATCAATCATCCTTTAAAAAAATAGTGGAAGAAAAAGACATAAAAAATTATTCAAAAAAATATATTCAAGAAATAATAAAAAATAATGTACTCTTCTTCACTAATGCTAATTTTTTCTATGAACAAAATCAATTTCAAAATCTTCTTGATTTTACAAATGCTGCCTTAGAAATCAATCCCAAATTTACCAAAGCTTTAATTGTTAAGGGTATTGTATTATATAATTTAGGACAATATGAAGAAGCACTTAAGTGTTATGATAAAGCAATAGAAATTGATCCTAATGATAAAAGAGCATGGGTTAATAAAGGAGTCGCTTTACGTGATTTAGGACAACATGATGAAGCACTTAAGTGTTGTGATAAAGCACTTGAAATTAATCCTAAAGATAAAGAATCATGGTATAATAAAGGAGTCGCTTTAGGTGATTTAGGACAACATGAAGAAGCACTTAAGTGTTATGATAAAGCAATAGAAATTGATCCTAATAATAAAGAGTTATGGGTTAATAAAGGAGTCGCTTTAGGTGATTTAGGACAACATGATGAAGCACTTAAGTGTTATGATAAAGCAATAGAAATTGATCCTAATGATAAAGTATCATGGTATAATAAAGGTAATGCTTTAGGTGATTTAGGACAACATGAAGAAGCACTTAAGTGTTATGATAAAGCAATAGAAATTAATCCTAATGATAAAGAAGCGTTGGAAATAAAAAAAATGATCACATTAAAAAAATTAGAACAAGAAAAAAAGTAATTTATATTGTTTTTACATTAAGGTATCAAGGAATTTTTTTCTTGATTATTCATTCATTATCATAATTTTCTTGGATGATCCTTTTTGCTTTCATAACGAGGAAAGAGAGGTTTCCATTCAAAATTTGGCTTACAAAATTCAGAGGGGTTTTTTGCCATATAAAGGGAAGAGTATTATTAGGTATATTATCAAAAAAGCAAAGTAATAGCCCCATTTCTCCATATCCTAAAGGTGCTTTAGGATATAATTTTTCTCTCTATTTCTGAAATACATCCTTAACATGTTTTAGTTCAATTATATCGAATATGCCTGAATCTTTATACAATAGTATGTTTATTTCAGTAAGTAAGTTATAGGATAAATGAACCACTTCAAAGGATGTATTTTTTTCGATGTCTTCTTTAGTTTTTTGGATTGCAGGCAAAGATAAATATATAAATCTATTAGTTTCTATAAATTTTAGAAATTTCTGAACTTTTTTTTGATTATTTTAGAAATTATGAAGATGATATGATACGAATAATTGGATATCTAGGTACACATTTTTTAAATGAATATGGAGGACTATTAGAAAAATCGGTAAAAAACGAATGGTTTGCAAAGGTTCTTGGTTACATTTTTAAGCAGCTTAAAGAGATGACTTTATTATTTATTCCTTTAGATGTAATCCGTGATTATAATGAATTGTTAGTAAGTTTTCTAGATGGTTTAGCACCCTTGAATTAGTTAATAATGTTAAACAATTTACAGGTAAAGATACAATTAATTACCTCTTTGAAGGAGCTCAAATGGCTCTTGATAACTTAGGTATTGACTTCTCTGAATTAAAAGAAAATGTATGGGAAGAATTAAAGAAAGAACGTGAGAATGGATTAATATCTGCAGAAGTTTCTACAGCTGAGAAAACACGTGAGAAAGTACCACAAATTATAAACGTCATCCAACAAGTTTTAATAATAATTAATGATATTCTCACTTTACCTATTAGGGTATTAATCTCTGAAAGTCATTATGGGCTTAAAACAGCCATAAATTCAGTTATTTCAGAAGAAGAAGGTTTATATGGTTCTATACGTGGGAAACTTGATAACATATTTGACCAAATTCAAGAAATAAGAAAATAATCCGTTGGAACTCAAATAAAACTCTTTCTTACGTTAATAATTCAATCAACATCTGAACCCCAGGATTCTTCTATTTCTTCTGGTGTCATACCATTAAACCAAGTCATAAAATCTCGTTTAAAATTAGAAGGATAGTAAGGTTTTTTGAAAATAAAAGTATATATATTTTTAAGTCTCATAAAAAAAAAAGATAAAAATTCTATCTTCTTATTATTATACTAACAACAATTTCCTTATTGAGTCAGATGAAAAGGTATGTAATTTAACAGACAATGATCTTGATTGTAGAAAAGAATTGATAAAAAGAATTAAACGCCTGGGATTAAGAAAAAAGGTGATTGATCTTTTTTTAATAATTCTTTTTGATGTTGCTAAATAACTTCTAAAATAACCTAATTCATGAAAAGAATATAATAAAAGGTTATGAAGTTTAACTGGGCTTAATTGTCTTGTTTTAATAACGGGATTAAATGAGGTATATCTTGACCAATCTTTTGTGATAACAAGATTTTTTTCTTCTAATTCTTCTAAGGTTATACTCCCGGGATAAGGTGTCAAAATAACATATGAAAGAACATCAACATCAACTTTCTTCATAAATTGAATTTCTTTTTTAATATCTTCTTCAGTTGCATTTAAATCAATCCCTAGTATCAAATTTCCAATTACCACTATTCTATTTTTATGTATGATTTCAATAGCTTTTAGAACTGTATTAAAAGATATTTGTTTTTTCATCTCTTTCAATGATTCCTCGCTTGCACTCTCAATTCCAATAAACAATAACCAAAATCCGGCGTCTGCCATCGTCTTAACCATTTTAGGAGCGCGTACTACATCATCGACTCTTACTTGTGCAAAAAACTTGAAATTATTTATTTCCCCTCTTTTTTTACTTTCAATTATTCTTTCACATAACTCTTCAATTCTTTTTGTATCAACTGTTAGATTATCATCTACAAAAAAAATATCAGTAATTTTTCTGTTCTGCGAAATCATTTTCAATTCTGAAATTATATTTTCAACTATTCGTGGTCTCCATAGCCCATTATTCATTGTAGGAGTGGTACAAAATTTACAGGAATAGGGACAACCTCTTGAAGTTTCAATAGTTTGTAAATGTAACCTTATTATCTTGTACTCTACATTTTTTAATAATTGTCTATCAGGAAATCTAATTTTGGCATATTCATTTTTACTCATAAGGGGACGATCTTCATTATGAATAATATTTCCATTAATTTTATAAGAGATTCCTTTAATATTTTCTGGAGATCCTTTTATGATCAGCTCTCTAAATGTCAATTCTCCTTCTCCTCTAACTACAATATCAACATCCTCAGCTTTTAACGTTTCATCAGGTATGAATGTTGGATGCCGACCACCAAATACAACAGTACAATTTTGATTATAATCCTTTACAATTTTTGCAATGTCATAACAAATGGTAATTGCAGCAGATACAAAAACCGAAATTCCTACAACATCAGGTTTGTATTTTTCTATTTTTTTTCTTATTTGTTTATTATTTAACTTTCTCACTTTAGCATCTAATATTTTCACAGTTAACTCCAAATCCGATAAGTAGCTCGCAATATATGCTAAATTGAGAGGGGGGAAATTCACATTATAAAAATCCCACCCTTTAGTAGTATAATTAGGTTTTATTAAGAGAATCCTTTTCCATTGAAAATTTTGAGATTTTTCTAAATTAGGCACTTGTTTCATTAGATTATCTAATAAAGTTGATTAACTTCTTATAAATAAGTCAATAAATAATTATACTTAATTGTAAATAAATTTTCCAATTATAATCAAAAATACTTAGCTTTTTCATCTTTAGAGATTTTTCATGTAGTAAATGACCTAGGTTCTTTGCTTATCATTGATCAGCTCAAGTATTTTAAATCCTAGGGATCTTAATGGTGAAACTGTTGAAGCGATTGTTAACCACAAATAGTAGGGGTATTTTATAAGTATATAAAAATGTTTAAAATTGAAAAATGGGTATATGAGATTGAAGAAAAATGGTTTAGTTGTGGTTAATCGAGAAGCCAATTATTTAAACCAAATCCTCCTTTTTCTATATCTTTCAGACAAAAGCTCTGCTTTTGTCATCCTTACCCTTAAATCAGAACATAGTAAAAGAATATTAAATTTTCACGATTTAATTTAAAGTATATCCTAAAATGAATTCTGCTATTAAACCAATTCAATAGACATCAATTCTAACAAGTACTTTTTAAGTTAATTTAATCCATAATCTTGAAAATGGGGATGATTTTTCTTAAAGATTTTGTAGGTGATAGACTAAGATTTCATCCTAATTTTCTCCCTAAACATCAATTAATAAAAAGACTATATATAATTTCCTACATGAGACTCTAAATAGAGTCTTAGATTACTTATGGACTTAGAAGTGTAATTAGACTTACCTTTTTTTTTTTAATTCCAAGCATTTTTAACCTCTAATAAAATGAGTACAGGTGAATATTAAAAGAAAGAGAAGGGAAAAGAAATTATTGAACTGAATTATAAGCTTGATTTAAACGCTTTAAAAGAGACTTTTTTAGACATCAAAGAGGATTTTCTAAATATGTTAAATAGATATTTATTTGTAAATGATGACCTTAAAAGAGATTTTGAAAAAATGGGTATAGATTACATAGATTTCTTTTAATCAAGTGACATCAACATAAGCTTCAAATCGGGCAATTAATTCATCAATACAACTGGAATCATCTATTTTTATGGTAATCGCTCCATTTGGACATTTTCTTTCGCACCGACCACAACCTAAGCATTTATCTTGATCGACTATTGCTTTTCTATCGACAATTTTCATTCCATCAAAAATACAAACTTCTAAGCATTTTCCGCATCCAAAACAGACGGTTCTATTTACATTGACTGTTATACCTTCCATTCTCCGAAAAATATTTCTTATTGATTTTGTAGCGTATTTTATTGTATCTAAGTGGCAACAACATGGACAACAATGACACAAAGTCATAAAATGCCCTTCATCTGGTAATGCTCCCATTATCCAAGAATCGGCTCCGAGTTTTCCAAGCATGGGAACCAACCCGTTTTCATAAGCTAAGTGTTCACGCTCAAATGCTTCCTCTTTAGTGGCTAGATGACCCCTTTCAGGAGGAATTTTTATTCTTAAAACACCTTTACCTATAAATGTACATCCTATTGAACGTTTATATTCTTTACAATCATTATCTTTTCGGCAAGGGCAATAATTCATTAGAAAAATATAACTTGCTTTATTAATAAAGTACTCCGTAACTTTAAGAGGGAGTACTTGATTCTCAAAAGTTCCTAAAGAAATATTAAGTGGAATTGACGTCACTGTAGCATTTTTTGGATCAAATAATTTTAAGAAAAATCTTTTTATTATTGGAAGATTAGATAATTTCATCCCAAATTTTACTAAATTTTGGCTAATTCTCATATATTACGTTCACACCAATTTCAAGTCCCCTTATTGTTCTTCTCTGTATTTTAGTAAATTTGAAAATTATAAATATATATTTCTAATAATATTTAAAATCATAAGGAAATAATAAATATTTAAATAATTGACCTACAGTTATATTAAAGAAATTAAACCGTGGTTTTTATTAAGATCTAAGTGAATAGAAAATATTAATTAAACTCTGGGAAAAAATCTCAGGAACCATTAAAAACACAAGAAAAAAGTTCCTAATAACTTATAAACTCATTTAATTTTTTCAATTTGTAATGACTGAGAGATAAGGTAAATTTTTATTAGTCTTTGAAAAACCTTCTTTAAACTTTAAGGGAATCAAATAAAAAATGTAGTTGAAAGATAAGGTGTTAATTAAAATGCTGAATGCTTTAATTGATATTGGAATAATTAGAATACTCGAGGGCATATATATGATGATGTCTAAGGATTGTCTTTTGAAAAAATCACTTCAGTTTTTTCAACATAATTGAATATAACTTGATCAAGCGACATCAACAAAAGTTCCAATGCGGGCAATTAATTCATCAATACAACTGGAATCTTCTATTGTAATAGTTATCGCTTCATTTGGACATTTCATTTCGCAACGACCACAACCCAAGCATTTGTTTTGATCGATGGTTGGTTTTCCATCAATTAATTTCCTTGCATCAAAGATACAAACTTCTAAACATTGTCCACATCCAGTACAGATTACTCTATTTAAATTTACTTTTATACCTTCCATTCTCTGAAAAATATTTCTTATTGATTTCGATGCATATTTCGCTGTACTCACGACACAACAACATGGACAACAATGACACAACGTCATAAAATGACCATCATCAGGTAGAGTTCCCATCAACCAAGAATCCTCTCTAAGCCTACCAAGCATGGGAACTAACCCATTTTCATAAGCTAAACGCTCTCGCTCTAGTGCTTCCTCTTTGGAGGCAAAATACCCTCTCTCAGGAGGAATTTTTATTCTCAAGACATTCCTACCCATCCAGGTGCATCCTATTAAAGAATCATGTTCTTTACAATCATTATCTTTTCGGCAAGGGCAATAATTCATTAAAAAAATATTACTTGATTTATTAATAAAATATTCCACTACTTTGAAAGGAAGCACTTGATTCTCGAAAGTTCCGAGAGATTTATTAATTGGAATTGGTGTTATCATTGCATTTTCTGGATCAAAAAATTTTAAAAAAAATCTTTTTATTATTGGAAGATTAGATAATTTCATCACATATTTTGTAAAATTTTTAAGATTTCGGTAATACTTTAGATTTATTCCTATTTTTGAATTCCCATATTGTTCTTTTCTATTTTTCTTTTTCAATATTTTTTCAATCCTTAAATATAAATTTCTAAGACATGAATGTTTTTCAACCAAATATATGTTTTGACATTAAAGTAAATATTTATATAATATGGTTATTTAATTTATCTTAATTTTTTGGCGATTTAGATTGTAAGGTTACAAATGTTCGAAAGAATTTTATTAATATACCCACATAAAGTTAGACAGGGCGAACTCGTAAGACCTCCTTATCTAGGCTTGGAATATTTGGCAGCGAATATAGAAGATTTAGTTAAGGAAATTAAAATTATTGATATGCAATTTTCTAATGATATTATCAATATTATCAAAAAGTTTCAACCAGATCTAATTGGTATCAATTGGTTATTCACTTCAAGAATTAATGAGATCAATGAAATATTAAAGATAACTTCAAAATATGACATTTATACTGTTGTAGGAGGGATTGTGCCTACAATTTGCCCCGAAGAGGTTTTATCTGATAAAAGGATAAATGCTGTAATTCGTGGGGAGGGAGAAGAAACTTTTCGCCAATTTGTAATAAAGGGTGTATCTGAGAAAATTCAAGGTCTTTCTTTCCGTGATGAAGAAGGATCTATTATTCATAATCTCGATAGACCTCGTATTCAAAATCTGGACGCGCTCCCATTCCCTGCAAGGCACTTGAGAAATAAAAAATATAAATATAGAGAACTTTTTTGGAGAGTACATATTGATTCATTAGTCACATCAAGGGGGTGTCCTTTTAAATGTGAATTTTGCTATCCTACTAAATTTTTTGGGCATAAATGGATTTCAAGGTCTCCTGAAAATGTTGTCAATGAAATAAAAAGGATCAAAGCTAAATTAATTTTCATTTGGGACGATAATTTTACAGCTAATATGAAAAGAGTAGAAGAAATCTGTGATTTGCTTATTGAAGAGAGAATATCTAAACTCTACGCCATACAAGCACGAGCAGATGCATTTAGTAAACATCCTCATGTTGTAAGCAAGATGAGTAAAGCGGGAATTTCTGGGGTTCTATTAGGACTTGAAAGTCCATCATTTGCCCAATTAAAGAAGTGGGATAAACATCAAACTATTAATGATATGAAAGAAGCAATAAGAATATTACATAAACATAAAATTTTAGTATCAAGCTCGTTTATGGTTGGTGATTTATATGAAACTGAACATGATATAACCAAGATTTATAAGTTTGCCAAAGAAATTAATGTGGACTTTTTAAATATATATCCACTTACACCATACCCTGGAACTAAAAAATATGAAGAACTCAAAAATAAAAACTTATTGTTAACAACTGATTGGGAAAAATTTTTTTATACACACATTGTTAAGACACCTATAACACCCGAGAGATTTGAACTATTAAGGACGTATCATGATAGAAAATATAATGCACTAGAACATAAGATTAAATTATATTGGACCTATCGGTCTAAACTCATTAAATTATTAAAAGCACTTATAAGCATAAAATAGGTAAATTATAAAAGTACAGGGATCTGTATTTACAATCTAATAAAAAAAGAAATGAAAAAAGTTTAACACAATAAAATTGTCTGAAATATGAAGAAAAATAGGAATGGATTTAAAATTGTTTTAACGGCGGGTAGAGCTCTTATGAGTGAATCTTTTGGTGAAATCGGACCAAGCTTTGTTTCAGCATTTCCCCCAAAATATCTTCCCAATCCTTTTATCAAGTGGTTATTTCCATTAAAGAGTTACAAAGGAGGAAGGTTAAAAAGGGCGCAGTATGGATTATGTAAAGTAGAAGCATCTCTTCTAAAATATGGATTCAGTAGTGAAAATGTTGCTATTGTTGATCCTACAAAATTAAATATTGCGATTGGACCTGCCACAAAGGTTGTAGGTATTGGTTGCTTAGATCCTCTCGCAATGAGCTATGGAACAAAAATAGCCCAGTGTTTTTTACATTGTTTACATCTCTCAGCTTCAGATTCAATTATGGCTAAAACCTTCCGAGAAGTACTTTTTAATCCTATAATTAGAAAATTTCGTTTTAATGGACTTAAAGTCATTATTGGCGGTCAAGGTGTCTGGCAATTAATAGATTCAGGAGTACAGGATATTTATGGAATTGATTGTATAGTAGAAGGAGAAGGTGAAAGTGTTGTAGGTCCACTTTTTGAAAAAGCTGTGAAAGGCGAGAAACTTCCAAAATTGGTACATGGGGTACCTGTAGAGGTTCGAGATATCCCATTAATCAGAACCCCAAGCCGCAGTGGATTGATAGAAGTAACTCGAGGATGTAATCGTGGGTGTCGCTTTTGCAATCCTGCACTGCTTAAATTTCGCTCAATACCTAAACCAAAAATCTTAGAGGAAATCAAATTTAATCTAACTTCGGGGATCAAAAAAGTCTCTATTCACAGTGATGATTTTTTCCGTTATGGTTCAAAAGGACATGATCCTAACCCTACAGCTATTCTGGATCTTTTAAATTGTGTTAAAAATATGACTTGTGGACTTGGGAAGAATAATTTTAATTTTGATTTTATCTCAGCAGCTAGTATTATGCAATCTCCTGATTTAATTGAAGATGTAAGTGAACTGATGCAACTTGACAAAAATAATCATTCAATTGTTGCACTGGGAGTAGAAACAGGAAGTCCGAGGTTACTTGCAAAGCATATGCCTGGAAAGGTTAAACCCTTCAAAATCGAGGACTGGCCCGAAATAATACTATCAGCAGCAAAAATTCTGCATGATAACAATTGGATTGTGTTCTACTCCTTCATATTAGGTTTACCAGAGGAAACATCAGGAGATCTTATGAAGACTTTGGAATTAGTAGATCAATTGAAGAGCTATAATTGTGTTTTAATGCCAATCATTTTTATGCCTATAGCTAGACTTCGAAAACAATACAAGTCAGCACATTCAAAGAGAGATGGTGACTTCTCTTTTGAACACATGACAAGAGAACATTGGATAGTTTTTACTAGTTGTATGGATCATACATTAAAAAATTTAGGATTGTTTACATCTGGATATAAAACCCTAACTGCAAAAGTAGGTAGAAAGGCGATTCTTTCATGCTTACCATATCCTATCAAAAAAATTAGAGAATGGCTAAAAGAGAAATATGAAAAGTGATATTGCGATTACCATAACAGTTACCCTAATTAATATTTCAAAATAAAGTCTGAATAATTGATTTTTACTACATAAAAAGAAAAATTAGGGTATCATTCATATAAAATAATTGGAAAAAAAAAGAACGAAAGACACTATATATAAAAATGTGAAACTCTTTACTGGCAAAGATACAATCAACTATCTTTTTGATGGCGCTCAAATGGCTCTAGAAAATTTAGGTATCGATTTTTCCGAATTAAAAGACAATGTTTGGGAAGAATTAGAACAAGAACGTGAGAACGGCTTAATATCATCAGAAACTTCTACTATTGATAGATCTCGTGAGAAAATGCCTCAAATAATCAATATAATGCAACAAATTTTAATGATAATAAATGATATCCTCACTTT
>JAZGEW010000048.1:0-12622 GCA_036478875.1 Promethearchaeia archaeon
ACTATGACTAGTGATAATAAGGAAGAAAAAGACTATTACGGAGTTGCTCCAATTAACTCAATTGTAAAAAAAATGAAAAAAGAGTACGATAAAGACCCAAAAGATTGGAGAGTAATAGGGTCAAATGATGATAAAGGAAATTTGGATACATTTATTACAAAGAAACCCAACGCTTATTGGTTAAAATCAAAACAACTGAGTCCTTATTCTGCGTTAAGCATGGGTACAGTTGTTAGAAATTTAGATAAGGACATCGATGAAAGAATTGGAAAAAAGATGTCATCTAACGACATGCTTCGCTTATTTGGAATGATTGTTCCTATAAAGGGAGATCAGAACATTATTGCTACAGGTATTGAAAAATATTCCCAAGAACACGGTAACTATCTAAAAAAATTAATAAATGAACGTGATCCAAATGTGGGTCAAGTATTAGGAAGACGGATTGATAAGGAATTTTCGAAAAGGCATCCACAACGGCGTGGTCTATATTTATAAATAAGTAGAATGTTATACTTTTTGCTTTAATTTATCTAATTCATCTTTACTTTTAATTAGAAAATCAGTATTGCTCGTATATTTTGAAGTATTAGTAATTAATTCTTCAATTACTGCGGTAATTAAATCAGAATCCGATTTTCCAGTACCTCCAGCAAACTCTTTTAACAAAGGTACTTTTAAATCTTCTACATAAAATGTAACACCTTTAGAAATTTCTTCCATCATTAATTGATAAGCAAAATCTGCTCCCTTCTCTCCTTTCATAAAAGGCTCATCTGGATCTTCAAAAGTATAAGATACTTCTATCCATTTATCACCAGCAGTAGGGACTATCCCATAAATGTAATCTGAAGTATAAATCCATAATGGCTTTCCATTATCATAAGAAGAATCTACAATTGATTTAAAATCCTCACTCATTCTTCATCAAATTTTATGTTTATAATATAATTTAATGCAAATAGATTAAATTAAGTTTATTTTTTTAATTTTGTAATTATAAAATTTTTATTATAATCTTATCTTTTAAGTTTATGCTAATATAAGGATTTTAAAAATTAGTATTTGTAGTATTTGTGAAAATTATTATGCGAGACCTAGATTATAAACAGATAATTTCTAAAATTCAAAACTGGATAAACGAATATGTAAATTCCGCTAACGTTGATGGTGTGGTGATAGGAATTAGTGGAGGTATTGATAGTGCTGTAACGTCGACTCTATGTGTTAATGCAATCGGTAAAGAAAAAGTTATAGGACTTGGGTTGCCTTGTTCATCAATCCCACAAGATTTAAATGATGCAAAAGAATTAGCGGACAATTTAGGAATTAGATTTATCAAAATAGAATTAACAAATGTTTATAATGAATTTATAAGAGTTACAACACCATTATTTGAATCAAGTCAAATAGCAATAGCAAATTTAAAACCTCGTTTAAGGATGATGGCTATTTATTTTGTTGGCCAGTCTTCAGGAAAATTTCTGGTTGTTGGTACTAGTAATAGAACTGAATTAGCAATTGGATATTTCACAAAATATGGTGATGGTGGAGTTGATTTTGAACCCATTGGAGGTTTATATAAATGTGAAGTTAGAAAGTTCGCTAAAATATTAAATATCCCTGAACAGATCATTAAAAAACCACCAAGTGCGGGTTTATGGGAAGGACAAACAGATGAAGGAGAGATTGGAATGTCTTATAATGATTTAGATGAAATAATTTATAGGTTAGATTACAATTTATCATTAAATGATTTGGATAAAGATAATATCAAAAAAGTTAAACTCATGATGACATCAGCAGAGCATAAAAACAAAATGCCCCCAGTGTATGAAATAATCTAAGATTAAGGTAAGGCTTTAAGGGCTTCTTTTAAAAATAAACAATACAAAATGATTATATAATTATAAGCTAGATATAACTCTTCTTATTTTATTAATTCTTGAAGTTATATTATCTAATTTTCCTCTCAGCTCATCACTTTGTTTATTATATTCAATATCATTAATTGAACCGGTACCGTAGCTTTTTTCAATTTCTTTAAAACTTTTTTCTAATGAATATCGTTTACCCTCAAGAGCTATTAACTCTTGATATAAAGAATCCTTATCTGAAGGTAATTCTTCTCCAGGAGAGATTTCATATTCCTCAGGTATACTCACTTCTGGCTTAGAGTCACCAAACCCAACAAAAGAAACTGCCTCTGTTTTCTCTATTTCCACTTTCTCTTCCTTCTTCTTTTTTTTATCATCCTTTTTTTTCTTTTCTTTTGTAGGTAATGAACTAAAGGTTTTATTTAGCGTTGGTAATTTTTCATTTGTTTTTTCTCCAACTGATGAAAATACATTGAATAAATCAGTTCCGGTTGATGGAATTGATTCTACTTCAATTTCTTCTACACTTACTGGTGTAATTTTAGGTTTTTGAGTAATTGTTTGAGGTTTTTCAATACTTACGGGTTTTTCAATACTTATGGGTTTTTCAGTAATTTTGGGTTCTTTAACTGTAAAGGGGATTTCTTTTTCTTCTACAGTATCAATTTCTATAATTTCAGATATTACTGAACTTTTTTTTGGTTTATCTGGCATTTCAGTAAATTGTGATGGTTTAGTAAGTTTTGAAGAGTTTTCAGATTCCTTGAGTATCTCTGATATTGATGGTGGTTTTTCAGGTAGTTCTGAAATCATTTTGGATATAGGCTTAGCTTGAGATGTTTGTTTTTCTTCGAGAATCTCTAAAATTGATTCTTGTTCTTTAAGCGATTCTAAAATAATTTTTGGTTCTGAAAATTTTGATGGAGGTTCGAGTTCATCAGATGGTAGGATTTTTTCTTGTTCAATCTCCAACTTTTTATCAAAAATTGGTGTTTTTAGTTTTTCTATCTCTTCTTCAATTTTTAATTGAACTTGTTTAATAGAATTTAACCCAATCTGCGCTCTTGGCTTTTCCGCTTTCATTTCTCTTGGAGCTTTAATATGAGGAATTTTATCAGGCTTTCTGATAACGGGAATTTTAATTTTTGGTGGAGGTAATTTCACATTTTTTTTAGGTATAATTTTTTTTACAACTTTCATCTGAGAAACTTGTTTAAGTGTCTCATCTTTCTTTTCTATTTCGAGTTTTAAGCCATCAATCTCTTGCTTAAGATCTTCAATTTCTCCTTTAAATTTGTCAGAAACCTTATCAACAATTATATCAATATCAACACTCGCGGTTTCTAAATCTTCACGTAGTTTTGTTGTTGGGGATTCCTCATATTCTACTTGGGGTTGAATTTCTGGTAATTCTTCGGTTATATTAATTATTTTTTGAATGTATTCTGGTAACTCAGATTCTATAAACCAAAGTTCTAAAGTATCCCATTCTTCTAATTTAATTAAGGTTTCTTCAAATATGCTAATATTATCACCTACTTGAGAATAATTGACGACTCTTAATGATTTTATCTTATCTTGTAATTTCTCCCGAGCTTCAATTTCATCATCGGGGGTTGGTTCTTGCTGTGTTAAGTACAAATAAATTTCCTTAATCTCTTGAATAATAGATTCAAACTTTTCTTCTTCAGTCATGGAAGATAAATTCAGATTATAATTAGACTATCTCATATACTTTGTTATTAAGTATTTAAAAACATTACACTAATATATTTTTTTCCGTGATTAAAGCAAATCGAATTTATAAAATCTAATCTTTAAACTTACTTTAACCATAAAAAAGAGAAAAAATTTAATCCAAAGTTAGTATTTCTTTTTCTTTAAACTTTCCATCCTTTATAATTTGAATATCATCAAACCATAGTGAACATTCTTTCATAATACCATCTACATGTCCGTTTGATCTCCAATCTGCTCCTGTATGTTCTGGAAAGGGGCTTCCAAAAGCAATATGAACACCTGGGAATTTCTCATCTTGAAGTAGATTGCCTACGAAATTCTTTAAGGCAATATTTGTGCCACAGCCAAATTCCCCTACTCTATTAGCGTTTTCATCTTGTAATAAATATTGTTTCAGTTCTTTTAACAACTCTTTATTTTCGCATTCAATTTTTTCGACAACTGCTCTCGAATTTTTAATCGGAATCGATACTGGAGTTTCTTCTAAATCACCATATTTCGCACAGAAAAAATCACCCAATGTACCATTAACAACCATAGTTCCCTCTATATTTTCTGGACAAGTGAAAGCTTCACCGGCGGGTAAATTACCCCACATCCCTTTATACCATAGTAAACCTGTATCAGGAACCCACTTTAGTTCTTTTGAGAAATTAACCCTTAAATCCGTACCTTTAGGGGTTGTAACTCTGGCTGTTTTAGATTTTGTAGCAATCCCAGTAATTAAAAATGTGAGTGAGGCAATTTTATAATAGTCTGCTTGCATTCCGTAATTCATTATTGCATCATCTATATTAGGCATGTGAATTTCTCTCCCAGAAATTATGGCTAACAACACAAGAGGACCTCGAAATTTTTGTAATTCCCCAGGTTTTGAGTTTACAGCAAGGTAAGTGACATCGGTGGTTTTAATATCTTTCTTTATCTCTTTTGGGAAAAAAGTTAATGGTCTTTCTCCATAATCTTCTAGTACGTGAAAATTAACTTTATTTGCTATTTCATCCGCAAATTTCTTAACTGTTTCGCCAATTTTTATAGTCTCTTTATCTGTTACTATAGTTGCGACCTCTTTTGGCATCAAACGAGAACAAACTTCAACAATATTTTTTCCAGCTTTAGAAAAAAGTTTATCCATTTTTATCATCTAGTTTTATTAATAATTCAACCTGATAAAAAATACCTAATAAAAATTAAAATTAAAACAAACCAATAAATCTTTTTAAAAATTTTAAGGAGATCTATTAGTTTGTGCGTTCTTTGCGTACCTAATTTGTTTGAATTTTATTTTGGGAATATCATCCCACATTATCAAAACCAAAATAGTAAAAGAGATATAAAAAAGAGTCTTTCACACTGAGGTGTCGGAGATAAAAAAAAAGATTAAATAATATCTACCTATTAAATACCTTCATTTGTTGGTTTCCTTCTACGCAAGATTCCTATAATACCCAATCTATAAACCTAAAATTTATATTTAAAAGGTTTTATGTTGTGTATTCAATCTTTTTTTATACACACACTCGAAAATCATTGTGGAATAATGCTAGACAGCTTCTTCTAACAATATTCGCCATTTTTATGATTTGCAATACACACTTCGATCCACAACATTTAAATATGATAATACACACTTTATGATTAGAGAATAAAAAATTATACACACTCAAAAAAAAAATAAAAAAAAAATGGTGGAAAAAAAGATGGAAAATAGTTATGAAAACATCAGGAATTTTAAAGCCAAGATTGATGCCGCAAGTACGAGTATCTGTAAAATCTATTATTAATTAATATTTTTTTTTTTTTTCAAAAAAATAATGTTAACAAAAAGAAATAATAAATCAAAAAAATTAATCAGAATTAAAAATTAAAAAAAACTCAAAAAAAAAATTGGAGGAAAAAAAAATGAAAATTTCAAATGATTTGGAAAAAAGATATGAGCATTTTAAGGTTCTTAAAGCCAATTCAGATGCTCAAATTCGCCATAAATTATACTTTTAATTAATTTTTTTTTTTTTTTTAAAATCAAGCTCACGAAAAGAAATAATCAATCAAAATAATTAATCAAAATTAAAAATTAAAAAAAAACTCAAAAAAAAATTGGAGGAAAAAAAAAATGAAGAGAACAGAAAGGATAAATATTTCAGTAAATCCTGAGATGAGTGATGAGTGGCGTGATTGGGCGGATGGATTAGGTGCTTCGGTTTCAGAGTTGGTTCGAAAATCAATGAAATTTGTTAAAAACAACATAGGTGATTTAGCAAAATTAGAACGATTGGGGCGCAAATTGGAGATAATGGGAGAAGATATAGAAAAAGCGGTAAAAGACTCAGGTATAGAGGAGATAGGTGAAAAAATTGAAGAGCAATTTGAAGGGAAATTTGGAAAAAAGAAAGGTAAACCAAAAAATAAGATAACAATTATTCTCACCCCTGATAAAAAAGAAAGGATAAAAAAGAGAGTGAGTGGATTAATCAAACTACATAATAGTTTGCCAATTGAAAAATTAGCCCAAGCAATAGATAAATCGAATGAAGAAGCAGAGAACTTAGTTTATGAGTTGGTAGCGGATGGAATTAAGGGCACACTTAATGGGGATGTGTTCAAATACACAGATACTTCAGAAAAAGTCATTTCAAAGCTGAATGAGTTAATTGACAAAATGTAAATAAGTGAGAAATTTTTGTTGCTGTAATTCTTAAGTAATAAACTTGATAATTATAAAGACTCCAATGGCTATTAAAAGAACTGAAACTATTATAATTATTATCATTCCAGTAAGCGCTAATTGTACAATCCATACTTCCCATTCCATTATTACGAGGAAAATAAGCAAAAGACCAACTGCTATCATAAATAACCCAACCACAATCAAAATTACGCTTAATTTCATACTTTTTTTCATGATTGTTCACTTCCTCTATAATTACTAGAATAATAGAATAATAAAATTAATGAAAATATTTAAGAGAATTTTTTTAAAAATGTTCTAATTTTCAATAAACAATTTTTCATCCAAAATTTGAGATCTCATGCTCTTAAAATGGAAACAAAAATACAACGAGGACACTAATATTTAAAAACAGTGAAAGTTTAACTATATAGTATGGTTGAATCCAATAAGGAAAATCAAGTCTTGGAACTAAAAGATGGTCGCAAGCTTGGATATGCTGAAAGTGGAGATTTAAACGGCAAACCAATTTTTCATTTCCATGGATATGTCGGATCTCGTCTTGATTTTAGATTTTTTGGTGAAAAACCAAAGGAATATGGAGTTCATATAATATCAGCTGATCGTCCAGGATTTGGTCTTTCTGATTTCCAGCGTGAACGAACACTTTTAGATTGGCCAGATGATATTATCGAACTCGCTGATCACTTAGGACTAGATAAATTTGTTGTGGAGGGGATATCAGGTGGAGGACCTTATGCAGCTGTTTGTGCTTATAAAATTCCTGAAAGGTTATCGTGTTGTGGTATAATTGCCGGGATGGGACCAATTAATATGACTAAGAAAGGAATGATGCGATCGAATCGTATTATCTTTTTTATCGCGCGTAGAATTCCCTTCCTCTTAAAAAAGATGATGAAAGTAGAAAAGAAAGCATTTGGAGACCTAGAAAAAGCTCAAAAAGCAGTGGAAAAATCTGCTAAAAAACTTCCCGAACCAGATAGAAAATTGATGCAAGATCCTAAAATATTAAATATAATGGTAGACGAAGTCAAGGAAGCTTTCCGTCCTGGGCTAGATGGTGCAGTACTTGAAGGAAAAATATATGCAACACCATGGGGTTTTGATTTAAAGGATATCTCTCCAGATCTCAAGGTATATATATGGCATGGTGAGTTGGATGTGAACGTTCCGATTTCAATGGGACGCAAAATGTGTGAGTTAATTCCAAATTGTAAGGGAAATTTCTTTCCAAATGAAGCGCATCTTTCCGTTGCTTTTAATCACCTGGATGAAATTCTTAAAACTTTAAAATCTTAAATATACTTTATCTTTACCTTTTTTTAAAAATAATAATAGAAGTATAGAATTAAGAGACAATTTTTTTAATAGGGGTCAGCATGATTACATAAATTGGCATCTCTTAACCTTTCAATCAAAAGATTAGATAGTTTTAAAAAAGGAGTGATAAGAATCAATTCCTTTTTAGCATCTCTTATTATTTTTTCTACTTTTGCCGAAGCTTCTAAAGTAGTTAGAAATTTTACTGTTATTCAATTTCACCCCTTTATTTCTAAATACCTATCACTAAATTTTCATTGAAATCAGACTCTGAATTTACCTTTCCATTCAATTTTCAAAGGAAATTGGGACAAAATTTAAAAAGGCTCGAACCTTGTGTCTCTTAAAACGGAGGAAAATGTAAATGAGCGAAAAATCGAACCCAGAAAAAAATTTATATAAGTATAAATATGTGCATGGTTTAGAACTATAATATATTTATATCAAAACTTTAGAAGTGAAACAATTTATAACTATTCTTAAAAATCCAAATCAATCTGAAATTGAACATGCAATTGAGTTCAATCTTTATGAATTTTTTAGATCGATAGTACATATCGATCTCGAAGATATCCAATATGAAGAGACTGAGGAGTTCTCCAGATTCTCGACGGGGATCCCATTTTTTTTTTTTAATGGGGTGATAGATAGTCATATTTCCTCAGAAATTGCCATTAAAAAGATAAAGGACAACATCACTTTTTTTGAAAAGAAACAAGCTCCCTTTCTTTGGGTGCTTGGCCCATCAAGCAGTCCTAAAAATATGGGAGAGTTATTAATCAAAAATGGATTCATCCTTGACAAGCTGCAGGGGATGGCTTACAACCTAAAAATTTTGGGCACAGAAAGAGAACTGTTAAACAACGTAGAGATAATAAAGATTGAAAATGTGGAAACTTTAAAAGTATGGAATGACATAGTTTTAACTGGTTTTGCATTTCCAAAAGAATTTCTTTCTGATTTTTTTTACAATACTTTCTCATTTAAACTTTTGAACGATAAGGCCTCTGCAAGTGCATTCTTAGCATATTATGATGGAAATCCTGTCGCCTCTTCATTAGTATTATATGAAGCAGGTGTTGCAGGTATTCATATGGTTACTACATTAGAAGAAGCACGTGGTAAAGGGATTGGTACTGCGATAACTCTTGCTCCACTAAACGAGGCTAAGAAATTAGGTTATGAGACTGCAATTCTTCACTCAACTGAGATGGGGTTAAATATGTATAAACAGATGGGTTTTAAGGAATATTGCACAATAGAATTGTTTATATGGCAGCCCGGTTCAAAAGAATAAGTTAAAACTAAAATTTATCCCAATAAAATATATTTAAAGAAACTGAAGCGGTTAATTTGTGAGTTTTTCTAACTCAACTACAAAGGCTCTATATTGTTGCATACTAATGACATTTTTCACTATATTTTCATTGAAATCAGACTCTGAATTTACCTTTCCGGAAATAAGGTAATTTATGATTTGTTTTTGCACTAGATATAGAGATTTTTTTTATATATATCTGATTTTATATAGTTTTAAATTATTTGATCAAAATATTAATTAAAGGAAGTGATTATTCTGATAATTGAAGGAGAAGAAACCTTTTTTGGAGAAATTATTGAGACTTCGGTAGAGGTTTATATACTTACATTCCTTCTATTATCTTAATAAAGTTAATCGGAATTAATAAAGAGGGCAAAATGACATTAATTTTTAAATTTATAGATGTTTTTTCGATAAATTTTGTAATATCAATTATCGGTACTTTTTTTTCAATTTTAGCAAATTTTTTTATTTATTATTCAGGGAAGAAACAATCAGATCGAATTAATTTCTCAAAATTGCTCATATATGGAGGTATAATAAACATAATTTTAGAAATTTTAATATATTTTATCCCGGATATCTCTTTAACTGGGGCGTGGCCCTATCAAGCATCAGAAGGTAGAACTTTATTATATTACACTATTTTTCAAACGGCATTATTTGTTATACCCCCTATTCTAACATTAGGAGTTTTTTTTATAATCGTAGGTAAAAAGAACGGTGAAGAGTTTAAAGTTTATATTCTAAAAGGAGGAATTTTGAATACGGTTAGTCGTACTATCTATGCTGTATTTGTATTACTTAGTGAAATTATGTTCACATTATGGGTACTGGGAATTATTCCAATTTCTACATTATTATTTTCTGTATCATCAATCCCAGTTCAAATTATTTTTTGGAGCCAATTTGTATTAGGTGTACTTTTTTTCATTTTTCTTATACTTCATGGTCGAAAGTTTGATGATAAGTATTTAAAATATGCCGGAATCTTGTTTTTGGTTAATACTATTATTAATATTTTATTAATTCCAATCATCATTAATCTTATTACTTTTAACCCATAATTGATTTTATCAATTCATATCCTAAAATTTCTAATAACTTACTTTTTTAGAGGGGGCACCACGGGGGAGGGAGTTAATAGTCCTCTATAAAAAATCTTCTTAATAATCTTAAGCAACTACTACACCTCTGTATGGGATAAAAATCATAAGGGCATCTAAATTAGGGCTTAACAGGAGATATTGATCGATAGAGTATCCTAATCCACATACATTCCCACAATGAAAACCATAATCTAAATGTATTTCAATAAAAATAGCATTACTCAATAATATCTTAGTATTATCGCTGTAAACATATGACAATTGTGTGAAATTCAAATACCATGCAACACGATTCCAACGATAATTTTCTACTAAAAATATTGAGTTATTATTTTGATCCTTTACATTAAATATCGTATTATTATTAAAAGTTAAGTATAATTTAGAATGATTCTCTGCAATAAAAAAATATCTCAAATAATGTCTATAAAACATTTCCCAGTGGAATTTTGTGTCATTCTCAATTCGGTTCTTCAGATATTGTACAAAATCCGCATTAACAAAACTTTTGTATTCTTCATATCCCTCAAAATAATTATTCAAATACACTGTATAATTTAATGTTTCGACTTTGGTTATGATTTCCTCTCTATTTGAACCTTGTACATCGTAATCAATAAAGTAATAGATTCTTGACTTAATTATAGTTAAATTTAAAAATATAGGAAAAAAAATAAGGCCCAATACAAGAAGGCTGATTAATAACAACCTGATTTTCATTATTTTATTTACCTTTTTTAACCTAATATTTGTTCTCTTATTAAACAATCAATTTTTAGTTTTTAATATCATATATTTTAGAAATCTTAATACTACTATATATAGCATAAATAATAATTACGAAAATTGACAAAATAAAAACTGGAAAGCTTGTTTGGATTATGTAGTGTATAGTAGGGATATATGATAAATTCATCAAATACAGAATAAGAGCTGTAAAAGGCATATACAGAAAGTAAATTATCGGAACTAATACAATTGTTCCGAGAGAGATCCTAAAGTAATGCCTATAGCACTTTTTACAAAAATATCCATTTACATTAAATATTTTAATGGGTGTTAATCCTGAGCTATTTTTAGTAATTATTTTACTTGGTACATGAGTTCGACACTTGTAGCATATTATTGCATCATCATCGATTTTTTCATCGAACTTTTGGATTATTACTGTTTTTTTAATTAAATCATAAGATATGTAATACCATATAATAGTATTCATAAAAATGAATGAAAGTAATAAAATTATCATCCAGAAAATTTCAATTAAGGCTAATTCTTGATAAATTGGAACTAAAGAACCAGGAAAATTGTCTGGACCTAAAAAACCAGAATAATATCTTTTAATTAAATCTCGGTAATAAGCTGTCAGTATGATTATTACGATAAAGCATGATATTAATCCTAGAATTAAAAACTTTATCAATAATAGTGTTCGGTTTTTTGTCCTCTCTAATTCATTAGATAGAATATGCATATAATCTCGATTCTTTATAGATTGTAATATTAAGTCTTTAATTAACAATAGGAATGATATTATTTATTAAATTTTTCTTTTAATGAATTCTCCATTATATATAATCATTAATTTCCACGAAAATTACTTCGAAATCAGACTCTGAATTTACCTTTCCATTCAATTTTCAAAGGAAATTGGGACAAAATTTAAAAAGGTTCGAACCTTGCTTTTGAAAAGCCATTAATTAAAAATAAATAAAAAAGTTACATACTATTATACAAAAATACTTGAAAGATAACCGCTCGTTGGGCAGTAATAAGAGTTGTTATAGGAGATAGGAGAGATTATGAATGGACCGAGCAGTATTTCAGGCTTCAATACAGAAGCTTTAATACATGAGATTGAATTCAACTTCTGGGAGACTTGGTCAAACTTCGGACTCGCACCAGGATGTGCACTTCATGATGAAGGAGATATGCTGTGGTTTGAGACTCCCATTCCAATTATTCCCTACAATGTGATCCTGAAGTTTCAAATGGAAAGGAATATCAATCAAAAAATGGACGAGTTAATCAATCACTTTATTCATCGAAAGGTCTCTTTTCTATGGGTTGTGCACCCTTCGTCATTACCTCTCGACATCCATGATCGATTACAGAAACGCAGTCTGCTACACATCGAAATAATTCCCTGTATGGCCCGAGACCTAGTGAACTTGCCACAAGTGCCTTCGCTGCCTGATGGTGTTGAAGTGCGCGAGGCGATTGAAGAAAGTGATGTCAATAAATTCCAAGAGCTTACGGCATGGCGCTGGGGAGTACCTTCAGATTATCGTCAACAACTACAATTAATTTTTGAGAGTTTCAACATTGGAAAACCAGGTGCAAGGGCTCACATGTGGGTGGCATGGCGTGATGGCGTTCCAATATCGAAAGTTGGTTCATATTATGGAGACGGGTCTGTCGGCATCTATGGCGTAGCGACAAAACCAGAAGCACGCGGGCAAGGCCTAGCAAGCGTCTTGATGGTTGAAACTATGAAGGCTGCAAGACAAGCTGGTCAGAAACTTGTAGTGCTTCATTCGTCGCCTTTGGCGGAGAATCTATACAA
>JAZGEW010000049.1:0-5611 GCA_036478875.1 Promethearchaeia archaeon
CCTGATCTTAGTGATGAGATATCGAGTAAATTTTCTATTAAATTTGTTAACTTTAGACCCTTTTTATGGATTATTTTAACATATTCCAACACACTCTCACTCATTTGATCACAATAGGCTTCTAAAAGAATTTGGGAAATATTATATATTGAAATCAACGGTGTTTTCAATTCATGAGATGCTCTTATCAAAATGTCATCTTCTATTATCTCAATTTTTAACAAATTTCTATTCTCTTCCATTGTTGGCTTTTATAATCCAGTTTTTTACAAATCATTAATCACTCAAAATATTTTTCAACTGAAAATTGAAGATTTTTCCAGTTTTCCTTAACAGTGCAAGTTTTTTTAATATCCCTGACCAAATCTGCGTAATCTTTATCAAATTCCTCAATTAAAGCATCCATTTTCTTATGAAACACTATAAGATTTTCTTTTACTGCAAGTACGAATATAACATCATTAGTTTTGTTAGTTTTAAACATCAATTTTCGATCTCCATGATCTATTGTCTTTATTTGTTTTTCACCTTTAATAATTTCTCTTAAAATAGTAAGCATTCCAACTATGCCTCCTGAAACAATTGTAGAGTCATAATTTTCAGCCTCAATAAGAAATGAATGAGAATAAAGAGGAATTCCGTGTTTATATATGATATAAATATGCATTAACGGTTCCTTCCATTTTTTTATAGGTAATCTTACAATAAATAGTGACCCATCTTTGTTTCCTTCTGAGTCTATTAAAATTTGACCTCCATGGCGCTCAACGATTTCTTTCGAAAAATGGATGCCAAGTAAAGATTCTTGTGAAAATTTTTTGTTGAACTTTTTTTCTTTCAGTCCAGAAACAGTGTTTTTAATGGAAATTTCAGCAAAAGAATTATTTCTATATAAACTGATTGATAACTCGGTTTTTTTATATCTATTTTTTAAAGCATTTAATAATAGATCTTTGATGACTTGTTGAATCGTAAGTTTATCAACTTCAGAGTACAAATCTTCTGTTAAATCTAAATTCAAAACTACTTTATTATTTTCTATTCTAGTTAATATTTCATCAACAGATTCTTTAATAATATCGATTAAACTCTCTGTTTGTAAATTTAGCTCAAACATATCTGATTCAATTCTGGAAAGATCTACAATTTTTTCAACTAAACTCATCGACCTTTCTCCACCTTTTCTAATCATTTCTAAAAGTTTAATTGCATCTTGATCTAACTTATCTTTATATGAAGTTAACAAAAGCTCTGACGCACCGGACATAATTGTTAATGGTGATTTCAGTTCTTCCGATGTTTGGGCCGTTAATTGCTGTTTAACTTGATCGAATTTCCTTAATTTCTCGTTTTCTTCTTGAATGATATTTTCTGCTAATTTCCTATCTGTAATATCCTGTAAGATAATTTGAATATATTTTTTGTTCCCAACTTTTACCGAGGAGAAAAAAGCTTCAACCCATATTTCGTCGTTGTCTTTGTTGAGAAATTTGTATTCTGTAATTTCACTTAAATCAAGATCTATAATATTTTGCATTATTTCGAAAATTGAATCAAGCTGGGTTTTCTCTATATTGAAAATTTCGAAAAAATCCTTGTTAACAAGCTCATTCTTTGGTAGATTTAGATAAATTTCAGCAACGCTATTGCAATCGTATAATTGCTTGTTGAAATCTAATAAAATTATGGAATAAGGAAAATTTTGAACTAAATTTCGAAACATTTCCTCAACGTTTTTCTTGTCTGTTATATCTCTTATAATATCTATAATTGCGGGTTGACCGTTAAAATTTGAAATTGGAGTACAACTATAGTCAAAATGTTTTTTTTCATATGTCAAAGGATCTATGATTTCTGTTTCAAATTTAACATTATTAGTTTCATTATTTATTAATTTATTAAAGTGACATCGTTCACATGATTCATTCCTATTCATTAAAACATTATAACAAGTACTTCCTATAAGATGACAGCCGTAGTCTTCTTCTGCTTTTTTATTCATATATAAAATTTTTCGATCTTTTGAAATAACAACAACAGAATCATTAATATTTGATAATATTAAATTCAATTTTTCTTCAGATTCCTTAACTTCTTGCTCTATTTTCTTATGTTCAGTGATATCCCTACCAATTTTAACTATCTGCTTTATTTTTCCCTTTTTATTTCTGATCGGATATGCTAATAGCTCCACATATGTTTTTTCCCCATTAATGTAATGAATATGGATGGATTCGCTGAATTTTCCAGTTTTAATTACCTCTTCAACAGGGCATTTGCATTCAGGTGGTTTACAAATTTGATTTAGTCCGTGAGTTAATTTATAACAATTCTTTCCTATAGCATCTTCTTTAGTTACACCATATTTTTTACAAAATGTTTTGTTCACATTTGTTATCTTGTAATTTTTATCTAAAATCAAAACTTCATCAAAAATAGAGTCAAAAACAGATTCTAAATATTTTGTTTTTCGATTAATTTGTTTTTCCATCATCATTTTCATATCATTTGAAAGTTAAAATTCAATCTAAATTTCAATTCTTGGAGCTATTCGAAGGAGTTTCTTTCGACAAAACATTTTTTGATTAAAAATTTAAATTTAATTTACCTATTCCTTAATAATATCCTTCCGTTTCACAATATTCTATATAATAAACTTCTTTTGAAGCTTTTCCACATTTTTTACAGACAATAGGTATATTTAAATAATTTCCACTAAAATATTCCTGTTTATAGCTCAAGTCCTTAGAATTACAATATGGACACATAGCTGGAATATAAATAATTTTTTTTGCCATCTTTCTGATTCACCTTAAAAAACAAATTATTTTTAATTAAAATTTTTGGCCATACACATCTGATATGAACTTTTAGACTCATACTTTTTGATATCCCCTTACCTTAAAATTTTTATCGATAAAAACATTAAAGCTATGATTGCATGCTAATCCGAATGATATAGCAACAGTGGTCAAACATTGGCTTTGAGCAACTAAGTTTCTTGGAACCGTTATTACTCTCTTAATTTGACATTTAGGACACTGAATAAAAATACGATACTGATAAATTTTGTCAACAATACCAGCTCTTAAAAAAAAAAAAAATTCTATTGATAAAGCAGCTTCTTTTCGAATATTAGGATCGTTATGACTTAGATTTTCTGTTAACTCTCTCTCGTAAGTTTTTATTTCCTTATTGAATTTAAGTGAACTTAATTCCAAAATTACATCTCCTCTTTATCAGTGAAACTTTCTTTTGATTAAATTCTTTAATTGAAAATACATCTTACTCCATTTTTCCATTTGGAGCTCTTTAACTTAATCTTTCTTTTTATACACTTAAAGCTCCAAGAATTCCCTCTTTTTCAGCTAGTGAAAAATAATTCTGCAATTTGGAAATTACCTGCTTCAATTCAAAAAGAATTACACCAAAATTTAGTGAAATTGGAAATATTATTGAAAGTAATACATCGTTAGATACTGATTCAATTAAGATGTGAAAACCATCGTGTTCTAATTGATGCCCCGCTTGAATAGAAATCTGTTTTATTTTTCTATTGTCGTAAATAGTCTCAACACTATTTCCTGCTAGTGATGCAACCCCCGCACATAATGCCCCTAAAGATTGATGATTTTCTGAATCTTCACTAATATGTGCTTGATCTAATGCTATTATAAAGCCATCTTCAGTAAATAATATAGAACATAGAATATCAGTGCTTTTCCGAAAATCTTCTAAAATTTTCTTAATCTCTTTCTCATTTAAATTACTCATGTGAGAGTGCTACCCCTGGTTCAGTTGTGTTATTTTCTACACTTCCATTTAAAATAATTTTAAGGACTTGGATAATGGCATCTTTTATTCCAAAATTAAATTTAGCAGATCCCATAAATACTTGCTCACCTATCATGTTTGAAATCATTTCACACCCATGATAATCATCTCTATCTGATTTATTTGCAATTATCTTCATAGGAACATTAGACCCTAATGTAACTTTCGTTTCTTCTAATATTACCATTGCATTTCCAATATTGGCTAAATCACAGCCATCTATTAGAAAGATCACACCATCACTCCCTTTTGATAACACTTTTCTTACCGTTGAAAATTGCATTTGACCGGGACATCCTTTTATTACAACATTCGTAATATGCCATCCTAAGTATTCGTCTTTATCTCGTAAATACTCAATTTTACTCATAAGAACCCCTTCCGTATCACCATCTAAATTTGGCCTTGCCCATATTAATTTTCCTAAGTCAAAACCAGTTGTAGTATGAGTTTTATCTTTATCAAACTGAGTATGTAATTTTTTTTCAACATGAATTGATTTATTATCAAGAGTATGCACTAAAGTGCTTTTTCCTGAATTAAAAAAGCCTGTTATGAAAATTTTATTCCCCCTATTAATCATTATTACTATATAATCCCTTTTACCCCTTTTTTTTATTTTATTTAAAAAAATTACTTCTCTACATCTCAAATAATTCCTTAATCTCAATTACTGCTTTATCTAACTGATTCCCCCTTATGATTTCTAGGTCAGATTCGGGCATTTTATATTTTTCCTTTAGATGAGTAATTTTTTCTACTAAATTATCAAAAGCCCAAGAAATTTTTGATTCTTTCAAAAATTCATCAAAATCGAATTTTACGCTTTTCAAAATTTTCTTAACTGTTTTTTTATTAATTTTATTAATGATATCTGGAAAGGTTGAATCTGACTTGTTGTAATAAGAAATAAGTATAAATTTCCGATTATAATTACTTATATTAATATTCTTGAGTATAAATTCTCCATTAACGGAAGCTAATTTGAAATATAATAGTTCTTGTAACATTAAACTATCTACTGTTCTTAACACTGATGTCCCCATTAATGAAAACATGGCCCCAACTGCCATTTTATCTAATTTAATTTGAGAATATTCAGATATTAACATTCCTTTACTATCTATTAAAAAACAAGATTGAAAATAGCCCTCTTCTGATAATTTGCGAAGTATTGCTCCCAAAATCTCTGTTTTACCTTCTGGTTTTCTTTTTTCTTCCGTCGAAATTTTAAAATCTTTTCCATCTTCTAATTTGTGTGAAGGTTCAATAACACCCAACTCTTTTTCTCTTATCTTCGTCTCCGATCTTACAATTTCAAATTCCAATTTATTCTTTTCAAATTCAATTTTGCTTTTCCCGAGTTCAAATCTGATTTTTTCGATTGATCGATACGATTCCTCTAATTTTTTTTCTTTTTTTTCAAAATCAATTTTTTTTTCCTCTACTTGCTTACTCAATTGTGTAAATTGCTCTCTTGCTTCTTGCAATTTTTCGTTGTGACTTTTAAGCTCCTCCTTGGTAATTTCTAAATCTCCGCTTTTCTTTTCAAATTCTTTTATAGTAGACTCATATTCTTTTCTCTTTTCTAGCAATTTACGGTTTCTATCTTCGTAATCCTGTATAGTATTTTCTAATTTAGCATATTTCCTATTGTATTCGTCGTTTTTTTCTTTATATTCTTTCAATTTGCTTTCATAATACTTTTTCAATTCATCAATTTTTTCTGACGAATCTCCATTTTTAATTTCCAAATCACTTTCTATTTCATTAGAAA
>JAZGEW010000050.1:0-41554 GCA_036478875.1 Promethearchaeia archaeon
AAGAACAAACTTTTTTTCTAAAAGAGATTCTTTCAATAACAATAAAAATCGTTTCATTTAGGCTTTCACCTCCGTTTCATAATATTTTAAAAAGATATCCTCAAGTGCAGGACTTGTGACATCAACATCTACTACTTCAGATTGTGAGAGTAGATTAAATAGTTGAGATAAATCTTCACGAGAAATCATAAAAGACGCATGAGTTTCTTTTAATATGGCTGAATTAACTATAGTAGTTGGGATTTTTTCTGAGAATTGTTGAAGGGCCGCTTTAGTTTTGAATTCAACCTTTATTTCTTTCATAGCCATATTTTTCAGTTGTTGAATGGTTGCTACTTCTACTATAGATCCTTCCCTTATGATACCGACACGATGTGCCACCCGTTCGACTTCTCCTAACAAGTGTGAGCTCAATAAAACTGTAGACCCTGTTTCTTCCTGTTGTTTATGAAGGATATTATAAAACTCCGCGGTTATTAAAGGATCTAATCCAGATGTGGGCTCATCAAGAATTAATAGCTCAACCTCTGGAGCTAAAGCGAGTAATATACCCACTTTCTGTTTATTACCTTTACTGAGTTCTTTTACTTTTCGATCAAGATCAAGACTAAATATTTCAGCTAATTCCTCAATTCGTCTTATTGGTATATGATTTTCATAAAGTCCTAAAAGATATTGAAGATTTCGCCTAGCTGTTTTATTTTGGTATAACCCTAATTCACCAGGGAGATAAGCTGTACGCTGACGAATTTCAGTAGAGTTGTGATGTATATCAAGATTAAAAATTTTTGCTGTACCAGAAGTTTTAAATAGTAAATCAAGAAAGAGTCTACAAGTTGTTGTTTTTCCCGCTCCATTTGGACCAAGAAGACCAAATATTTCGCCTTTATATATTTCGAGATTTAGGTTTTCAATACCACGTGACTTGCCATAGTATTTTGTTAAATTCTTAGTTTGAATAATATTTTCTTTAGACTTTTATTTATAACTCCATTTTCTCATGTTTTCTTCTTTGCATTCAGTTTTTTCAAATTTTAAGAATGCTAATAATTGTAGAGAAAACAAAGTATTTAAATGTTTCACAAATTTCAAAATTTATTTATAATATCAAAAAAATTCTTTTTACATAATTTTTAATTTTCAAATTTCATGAAAATATTTAAATAGGCTTCTAACCTATATTTAATTAAGAAATGACAGTTGATGATCTGAATATGGTTTAGTAGTCCTTAAACTACATAACTTTATCAATGAGATCTTAAAACTAAATAAATAAAACAATGTACATAATATGATTTGATCTATGACAGAAGAAGAGGAGCAAAGTCATCTTTTCGATGCTAAGTTACGTAAATATGAAGATAAACTTGTAGAGATTCTTTTAGATATTGGTCAGAGTAAGAGAGCCAATCCCAAAATGTCAGCAATCGCCTGTTATTTACTTATTCATGGGAAGTTAACTCAGAAAGAGATAAAAGAATTGACAGGATTTTCAATGGGTACAGTATCAACTTATCTATCGGTCATGACAGGGACAGAACACTTTCAAAAACAACGCATTGACGGTACTCATACCTTTACGTATTCTTTTTCTGGTAAGCTTGAAGTTCTTACTACTAGAGCGCTTGAGGTCGCAGTACGTAGTTTAGGTTCTATAGAAATTTATCTAAAAAATAAAATTGAAACCTTAAAGAAATTAATTGGACAATCTAAGAAAGGTGCTAAACATCTTTCACAAAGAATTGATGAATTGATTGAAAGTTTTGAAATCTATAAAAAAATATTTTCTTCTGAGGGGATTTTATCTGAGGAAATTCAAAAACAATACGTAACAAAATCTTCCGAGCGATCTAAATATGTCCATAATGATGTGAAGGAAATCCAATTTGATGAAGAAGTTTATTTAATTGAGAGTGATATAATAAATCAACTTTTAGCTTCACCAATGTTTTCTACCCGTGACCCTATGTTTATTAAGATTTTAGGATATTTTATGACAAGGAAATATATCACTCAAGAAACATTAAAAGAAATTACTGGATTATCATCTGGGAAAATTTCTGAGGAGTTAAATCAACTTTTAGAGAATAAGCTTATCTATAAAAAAGAGACTTCTCTTAAGGGTAAAATAACCTACGGTGCTGATTCATTAATACTACTCAGATTATCAAGGCATATTATCAATAGAATAACAAAATGGGGGAAAGAGTTAGAAATTATGAAGTTAGAGTTAGAGAACAATAAGTCTGAATTAGAAAATTTAGAAGTTTTTGCTCAGATTTATAAAATCTATGACTATATTTTGGGCGTTATATCAAAGTATAGTGAATATGTTAAAAAAATAGATAAACTAATTGAGTTATATTAGATACCAATTTAGTTCTAGTTTTGAATATTTTTTTTTGTTTTTTAATAATTACAAAGTTCAAAGAATTTTCTTAGTACGTGATTTAAAAACAGGTTTTTTAACAGCAATGGATTCATTTGTATCTCAAATAGGGGGATCACTAATGGAAGAGATTAATTATAAAGGTCTTTATGTTCAAGCGTCTTATGGTGAACAAATTCATTTAGTGTGCTTTCTCTTTAAACCAGCAGAGCCAGTTTTAAAGAAAGACTTAATTATCTTACAAATCTATTCGAAACAAATTATTATGAGCAAATCGAGAAGTTTAAAAAAATCAGTGATACTAATTTGTTTAATCAAGATGAAATATTAACAATTATTAAGGAAGTCCTCGATATCTAACTGAATAAAATTTTAAGATTTTAATATAAGTCTAATTAAACTTATTTTCCAGTAATCACATACGAGCTAAATTTCTTCGTGGTAAGTTCTGAATTTTAGAGTCATTTATATAAGTATCTAAAGTTTTGAGGAACATTTCTTTATCCTCTTTAATGTTTACGGTTTCAATGGCACAATAATTAGATATATGGTCGTTAAAAACTTGAGAAGTAACATTTTCACCCAGATTTGCAATTATATCCCTTTCTTCTTTCAAATTTTCGATAGGACTTAATAATTTAAACTGTCCAGATTTCCATTCGTCCCAAAGAGAAGTACCTTTTAAAATATTTAATGTTCGGAATCTAAAAATGGTAGGATTTATTTCAGTTAATACTCTGGCAGTTTCTTTTACATGTTCTTCTGAATATTTATGACTTCCTAAACCTAAAATGATGTATAATGATAGGTTTATCCCAGCATTTAAGATTTTCTTACCTGCTTTTATCATAGATTCAGCGTTAGTCCCTTTTTTCATAATTCTTAAGATAATATTTGAGCCGCTCTCTAATCCCATATAAACAATATCTAATCCGGCATTCGTTAAGGCTTTTAATTCTTCATCCGTCTTTCTTAGAATATCTAAAGATTTAGCATAACAACTTACACGTGGAACATTTTTTAGTTTTAATCGAACATATTTAATGATCTCAATTAAAAAATCTGTAGGTGCAGACGAAGGATTACCTCCTGCTAAAAATACAGGAAACCCATGATAGTTATTTTTAGCAAATTTATCAATATCTTTTTTTACATCTTCTAAAGAACGTATTGCATAATCTTGAGTAACTCCATATACACCTTTATAAGTTCCACAAAATCTACATTTGTTCCAAGAACATCCCCCTGTTACAGGTATTAAAACTGAATAAGCTTCTACTGGGGGCCTAATTACTATTTGATCAGGTGGTATTTTTATAGTCATATTGATTCATTAAGAGCTTTTATTAAAGATTTTAAACATTCTTGCTTACTATCATTATAAAGGAAAAGAGATTTTTAGATATTTTCATTATAAAATAACAGTATTAAAATATAGTGAGTTTGATTGAACACTACTTTTAACTGGGAATTTCCTTATCCCTCCAAAAGAATGCCTATTTTGGCAAAAAATATTGTCTCAACCTCTCAGCCTTTAGCGTCTCAAGCGGGACTTCAAATGATATTGAAGGGAGGAAATGCCGTAGATGCTGCTATTGCTTCTGCAATTGCATTGACAATTGTTGAACCAACGATGAATGGGATTGGAAGTGATGCTTTTGCGATTCTATGGGATGGTAAAAAAATAGTTGGTTTAAATGCTTCTGGTAGATCACCCGCAGCATGGACACCAGCCCATTTTTCTCATTATGATTCTATGCCTAATTCGAGTTGGGATTCAGTAACAATACCGGGAGCAGTTTCTGCCTGGGTTGAATTATCAAGGAAGTATGGTCAATTAGAATTTAAGGAATTATTTGAGCCAGCTATCGAATATGCAGAAAATGGATTTTTAGTTTCACCAATTACATCAGAAATTTGGCCTCAATTTTCAAAAAGATTTAAAAGAAAAGAATTTCCTAATTTCCATAATACCTTTGTGTTAAATAGAAAGGCTCCACAACCGGGATCTCTTTTTAAATCTCCAGATCAAGGAAAAACTCTAAGATTTATAGCAGAATCAGATGGAGAAGCTTTCTATAGTGGAGTTTTAGCTAAAAAGATTGTAGAACATGCTAAAAATACAGGAGGTCTAATTACACTTGAGGATCTACAAAATCATAGAGCTACATGGGAGGAACCCATTTCAATAGAATTTAAAGGAGTTAATTTATATGAGATCCCCCCCAACGGTCAAGGATTAGCAGCCTTAATTATGTTGGGAATTTTAAAAAATTTAAACTTAGTATCTTATGATTCAGATTCGGTGGAATGTATACATTTACAAATTGAAGCTATGAAGTTAGCATTTTCAGATGCCTATCAATATGTTTCAGATCCAGCTACGTTACAATTTGATCCTTCTTATCTCCTTAATCCAGCATATTTAAGGAAGAGAGCAGAATTAATTGATTTGAAGATTGCTCAACAATTTAAAGCAGGGATACCAAAAATTGGAGATACGGTATATTTAACTACTGCAGATACCGGGGGAATGATGGTTTCTTATATTCAATCAAATTATATGGGATTTGGATCTGGAATTGTTATTCCCGGAACTGGAATTAGTCTTCAAAATCGAGGTAATGGTTTCAATTTAATAGAAGGGCATCCAAATCAAGTTGGTCCAAATAAAAGACCCTACCATACAATAATCCCTGCGTTTGTAACAAAAAACGGAGAACCTTTAATGTCATTCGGTGTAATGGGGGGTTCGATGCAACCACAGGGCCATGCTCAAATGATGATTAGGATAATTCAATATGGCCAAAATCCGCAAACAGCAATAGATGCCCCCCGTTGGAGAGTAATGGATAATCTTGAAGTAATCCTTGAAACTGGATTTGAAAATAATATTTATAAAGATCTATCAAGACTTGGACATCAAGTGTCTAAAGAGCTTTTTTATAAATTTGGAGGAGCTCAATTAATACATAAATTAGAAAATGGATACTTAGGAGCATCAGATTGGCGTAAAGATGGGCAAGCAGTTGGATATTAGAAACAATTTTTCAAATTAAATTATTTTTTATTAAAACTTTCTAAAAATTGTGCCGTCATAGTATCCACTTTTGATATTCTTAGTAATATTATATGATTATCAACTTTTCAAGCAAAATATTTAAGGTTCTTATAATTTTCTCACTTAAATCTAATTAACAAATAATTATCATTAAAAAATCATAATTAGGGTAGATTTTTAATAAACATATTAAAGAGAATATAAATCAATGAGCTACGATCAAAAAGATATACGGTTTGGTTTTAAAACAGTAATATGTGGAGCTAGTTCAGTTGGCAAAACTTGTCTTTTCAATCGTTATTGTTTCAATTCATTTAATTTTGATACATCTCCAACAATAGGAATTAATTTTCATTCAGTTTATCTAAAACTTAATTTAGCAAAAGAATCAAATACAGTAAAAGAAAATTATGTTGTAAATTCGATTTTCGACTTCGGAGGACAAGAAAGATTTGCACCACTAATCCCTAAATTTATAGATGGTGCTAATGGAGCATTATTAGTATTTGATTCAGTTAACTATACTTCATTCAATCAATTAGATTTTTGGTATAGTAAGATAATTGATAGTGCTGCTGAAACAAGGATTCCAATAATTCTCGTGGGGAGCAAAAGTGATTTAATAGATAAAACATCAGATTCAGAAATCGTAAGTGATGAATTGATCTTTAAGTTTTTAAAAAGTAAAAATCTAAATGGCTTTCATAGAACATCTGCTTTAGAGAATTATAACGTTTTAGAGGTTTTTAAAAATTTAAATAATCTAATGTTAAAAAAACAACATATATCTTATGCTGTAATATAAATTAATGAGATTAATATTCTAATATTCTCTTAAATAGACAAAATCCGAGAATGCATTAAAGAAGACTTTCTGCGCTTTATTTAGATCAGGATATATATCTTTTAAACAATTTCTAGCTTGTTCCACTAAGTTTTTTGCTAGATGTTCAGCTATCATTAAGGCATTTGTTTTAGTGAAGATATCTTTCACTTCTTCAATATCATTCTTGGTTATATTTTCTTTATGATATATATCATTTAATCTCTTAGATTGGTCTTCATCCGTATTTTGTACAGCTAAAATATAAATTATTTTTTTCTGCTTTTTTTTAATGTCATCTTCTAAGTCAAGAATATCATCACGGATAGAATGAATTTGCCCGATGATTAACATAGCTTCACTTAAAGGTTTAATTTGATAATGAAGATTTCCTTTTGCTAAAATAGCACCAATTTTTGTAGATTTCTCAAATAATCTTGCTCTTTGACATTCTGCTATATTTAAATATTGTTCTAATGTCATTGTAATGTTGTTATAATTCATGTACTCTTCTATTAATTGACCTTTCAATATGTAATCCATTGCTTCTGTATATTCATTAATAGCTAATAATTTTAATTGTTCAGGAAATTTTGAGGATTTTAAAATATCTAAACCTAAAAGATATCCTTGTGTTCCTCCTAAAATACTCATATCTCGCCCATACAATCCACTTAAATCTTTTTTATTTGGTAAATTTATATCCTTATAAACTTGATTTAATTCATTTTTTAATTGAACATGAAACGTAGGTTTACTTCTTCTTATAATATCATCGTCTAAAAGATCATCATGAATCAAGTGTCCACTATGTAATAATTCAACTGCAATTGATACTTCGTGAATTTGTTCTATTTTTTCTTCTAAATACATAGGATTCACTATACCAGCAAAAGCAGCATTTAACAATACTGGGTGAATTCTTTTCGCTTTTTCATTTAAAATAAATTCTTCTAATTGAGTTATAAAGTCTTTCAGAAGGATATCTTTTTCAGTTTTATATAATTGAGTAAAATACTTTTTCAATTCATCGTTAACTATCGTTGTTTCTTTTTTAAAGAAATCTTCAATCATATCTATCACAAAAAGTTCATTATAAATTAAAACATATATAATGTAATTTAATTATATCTAAATTCGATCAATTTTAAACTAATAGGAGAATATGAAAGAATGAGAATAGCGGTGTTGAGTGATACGCATGATAATATTCAAAATATAACTAAAGCTGTGTCAATAATCAATAAAAGAAATATAGATGCACTTATACACTGTGGAGATTATATCGCTCCATTTGTAAAGCGATGGTTTGATAAATTAAATGATTCTATAAAAAAGAATTTTTATGGTGTTTTCGGAAATAATGATGGAGATAAACTATTTTTAACGCAAAATTTAGGGCAAATATGCGAATTTCCTCAAAATGGTCATGAGTTGATTTTAGAACTAGGAGGCAAAAGAATTTTTGTATCTCATATGCCTAGAGAACAAACAATAAAAGCTTTAGCAAATTCTGGAAATTTTGACATAATTTTATCTGGTCATACACATTCCTTTTCTAATGAAAAATTAGATAATGGTTCTTTAGTGATAAATCCAGGTGAAGTTTGTGGCTATTTAACTGGCAGAGCCACATTTGCTATTGTAGATACAGAAAAAATGGAATCTGAAATAATTGATTTATAGGATTTAAATTATTTTTTTCTTTTTAATTAATAAGTAGTAAGTTTTAATTATCATATTATTTTTATAAAATAGTATTAATTTTTGTATTGAAGCATCATTGAAACTCACGAATTTAATTAATTGATGTCGTTATTATCACCTAATAAGATTTATAAAGATTTTAAGAATAAGAAATTAGATAAAAAACAAGCCTTATCCTTATTAATTTCATTAATAGATGATATTCACGATTATGACGATAGGACTAGAATAATGGGCATAAAATTTTTAGAGTTAATGAAGACTAATGATGAAAAAATATTTAATTTCCTTGAAAATCTATTAATCTCTGATTTAAATGAACAAATTCGAGGTCAAGCAGCACAAACATTAATCTTTAACTTTCCAGAAAAAGCACTTAAACCAATTATATGGGCTCTAAAGCACGATACAGCAGATTATTGTTTAATTCAAATAATTAAATCCATAGAAAAATATTCAAATTATAATTTAAAATCAGCTTTAAAAAGCATCCAATATGTCAATTTTAAGGGTAGTATTTTTTTTCCTTCAGAATTTTATCCTCTCATTAATCTTAATAATAAGAACATTGATAATATAGGGAAAGTTAGAAATTTAGAAAGCTTTACTAATTTAAAGAAATTATACCTTAATTATAATCTAATTACAGAAATAAGCGGTTTAGATAAATTAATTGAATTGATATCTTTGCATTTACAAGGTAATATGATTAAAAAAATTGAGGGTTTATTGCATTTAAAAAATCTTGAATCCTTGTACTTAAATAATAATGAAATATCCATAATCGAAGGAATAAATGGGCTATCTAATTTAAAAATATTATTGTTATTTGATAATAATATTTCAAATATTCAAGAAGTAGAAAAACTTTCAAATTTAGAGGTCTTAAACCTCCGTAATAATCAAATATTTGAAATTAAAGGATTAAAAAAACTCACTAATTTAAGAAGACTAGATCTAAGTAATAATCAAATATATGAAATTAAAGGGCTAAAAAATCTTAAAAAATTAGAATTTCTAGATTTAAGTCATAATAATATAACTGAAGTAAAAGGATTAGAAAATCTACAAAAATTAAAATTTCTTGATCTAAGAAATAATAAAATAATCAAAATCAGGGGTTTAGATAAATTGACGAATTTACAACATTTATATATTGGATTTAATCAGATATCCGAAATCAAAGAAATTGAAAGATTTAAACACATAAAAGTATTAGATATTAAAAATGCTGAAGAAAGTTTTATTCAAAAATCATTATGGGATGTATATTCACAGAAAATAAATGAGACAGATAATTTAATTAAAAGATCAGTTGAAATAAGAGATATCAGATTTATTCCCAATCTTTTTGAAACACAATCTATTTTTAAAGATTTAGATCATGTAAAGGATATTATTGAATATTTTACTGATTCGTCTTGGATGATCATTTTAAAAAATAATGAATATCAGACATTTAAATTAAGTAATTTAGGAAAGCTTAAATGGCTTCAAAGAAGGAAAAATCAAGTAATTAAAATACAGTAATAACGTATCCATACACGTTTTTAGACTTTTCATGAATACTTTTATTTTATCTAAGTTTTTAAATATTATGTCATTACCTTTAGAAGGGAAAATAATATTAGATCTGACGAGAATGCTACCTGGACCATATTGTTCCATGATACTCTCTGATCTTGGGGCAGAAGTTATAAAAATAGAAGATCCTTATTATACCTATGGTTATCCGCCTCCATTTTTTCAAAAAGGGAGATATCGCGAAAGTGCATTTAATTCAATTCTTAATAGGAATAAAAAAGCAATTACACTTAATTTAAAAAAAGAAAAAGCCAGAGAGATTTTTTATGAATTAGTGAAAAAAGCTGATGTAGTTCTTGAGTGTTTTCGCCCTAAGGTCACAAAAAAATTAAAAATTGATTACGATACCTTGACCATAATTAATCCTTCAATAATTTATTGTTCATTAACAGGTTATGGTCAATATGGCCCATACGAGCAAATAGCAGGTCATGATCTCAATTATGTAGGAATAAGCGGAATTCTAGATTTAAATAAAGAACGAGTACCTTATGGTAATGGATCGAAAAAAAAAATTCCAATACCTCCCGGTGTTCAAGTTGCGGATATTGGTGGAGGTTTAGTATCCGTCATTGGAATACTAGGGGCAATTATGGAAAGAGATAATAATTATGAAAAGAAAGGGCAATATATTGATATTTCAATGACAGATTGTGTATTTTCTTTTATGCCATATTTAGCCTCATTTCATTTTTCCAAAAACTTAAATGATGGCATTGAAACTCCTAATCCCTTACATGGAGATTTTCCTTTTTATAATGTTTATAAAACTAAAGATAATAAATTTTTATCTATTGGAGTTGTCGAAGTGAAATTCTGGCGAGAATTGTGCAAAGGTCTTGGGCGTGATGATTTAAAATTAAAACAATTTGCTAAGGGAGAAGAAAGAGAAGAAGTCTTTAAGGCGTTGCAAGAAGAATTTTTAAAAAAAAACCAAAAAGACTGGGTGGATATTTTTAAAAACCTTGATGCATGTGTTATGCCAGTAAATTCTTTTGCTGAGGCTTGTGAAGATCCTCAGATTAAAGCACGTAATATGATTGTTGAAATGAATCATCCTAAATTCGGGGTAATTCAAAGCATAGCTTCGCCTATTAAATATTCTAGAACACCTCTGGAAATAAAGAATTTAGCTCCGAAACTTGGTCAACATAACATAGAAATTCTCAAAGATCTTGATTACACTGAGGAGGAAATTCGTGTTTTTAGAAAAAAAGGGATAATTTAGGTTTCTCTTATAGTACTTGGTATTCGATAAGTAATATCAATGCTGTTATTAGAAGAGATATAAATGTAAATACTATTAACGTAATAAACATCGGCCAGTCTTTTAATTGCCCATAAAAACCTGCTGCGTTTATCGTAGAATAGATTACCATTCCAACAGCAATAAAGAATAATGCCACACCCCAAGGTTGATTCATTAAATACCCTAACCCTCCAATTATAAGCATAATAGATGTCAAAAATTCAGCAATTAAATGAAAAAATATTTGTGTTGGCTTAGTTTTAAGGTCTGGTACTTCTCTTTTTAGTAATAACAAGAGCCACATACATAACATTGCGACTCCTATTAGAATTATATATATTGAAGCAATTAATTCAATTACTATTTTATTCACCTTTTAAAATTAAAGATTATTTCAATACAGTATTAAATATTAATTCTTAAGTTTTAAAGATAGTTGTAAATTTATGATTATATTTATTAAATATTAAATTTCAAATTAAATTTGGGCTAATTACATTAACCTTATGAAAGCAGATATTGAATTATATAAAATGATGAAAAATTCCGGAATAGATTTAATTTTATCGTTACCTTGTATTTTGCTAAAAAATTTATTGAAACTTATTGATGAAAAAAATGAAATTCAGCATATTCCTATAACCCGTGAAGAAGAAGGGGTAGGAATTGCAGCAGGTGCTTATTTAGGGGGAAAAACACCCGCAATTTTGATGCAAAATTCGGGACTGGGTAATTCTATAAATGCTATAAAATCTTTAATACAGTTATATAAAATTCCTGTAATATTTATAATGAGTCATAGAGGTGCCGAAGGAGAAAAAATCCTAGCTCAAATTCCAATGGGTCAACTTACACCAGATCTATTAGATTTATTAAATATTCGAAAATTCATTATTTATTCAATGGAAAAAATAAAAGAAGTAAAGGATGCAGTCAATGTTAGTAAAAAGTCAAAAGAATCAGTAGGGATCCTTTTAAAAAGATCTTTATGGAGTGACATAACATGAAAAGATACGATGCGATAAAGAAAATTGTTGAATCTTTAAATGATGAGTTCATTGTTTGTAACCTTGGTGCACCTTCAAGAGAACTATATAATATCAAGGATCGAGATGAGAATTTCTATATGCTCGGATCAATGGGCTTAGTTTCTTCCATCTCTTTTGGATTAGCTATTTCAAAACCAAATAAAAAAGTAGTATGTATTGATGGAGATGGATCTTTATTGATGAATCTCGGTAGTTTAACTACAATTGCTAACAATAATCCACAAAATCTAACATTAGTAACCATTGATAATTCTTCATATGGTTCTACGGGAGATCAAAAGACTTATACAAGTCAAAAGACAAATCTGGAGGTGATAGCTAAGGGTGCAGGATTTGAATCAATTATTGTTATAAATAAAGAAGAAAATATAATTCCAAGTTTGAAAAATTTAGGAACGGGATGTCATTTTGTACTTATTAAAGTTGATCCTGGGAATGCTCACGTAAATAACATCCCTCTACTCCCTGAAGAAATAAAAAAAAGATTTTGCAAAGCAATATCAAGATAATCAATTAAATTAGATTTAGATTATTGCAGAGGAGTATGTCAAGAAATTCAAAATAAGAAAGGAGATTTAAAATAGGTAAAAAAATAAAGAATTTCTTTATTAGAAATTAATTGAATTAAAATAAAGAAAATTGCGCTTGATATTGATTGTTCAGTCGAAACTTGCTTTATACCAGTGTACACAATACCAGGAACTAGATTTTCGGTGATACGTCATATCTCTATCGTGTTTACCGCATGAAGCACACTTAACTATGGAAACTCTCAGAGGTCGCTCAAGTTCCCACCATTTATCATTTAGATCTTGTATAGCTCTGGTTGTCTCATCAGACGGAGTGAGATAATCTCCATTCTTATCAAAAATTAAATAATGCTCTTGATCACTAATTTCCGATTTTCTCTTTGAACATGCTTTTAAAATAATCAGTCTTAATTTCGCTCAGAAAGGTTATTTACTAATCTATCGGTAAATTTTTTCATGCTTTCAGCACTTTTTTTGCTAGTATACGCTAATCTTGTGGAATCTATTTTTTTAGCTTTAAGGTTTTTAATAATATCGTCTATATCTAACGCCACTATATAAGCTTCATCCATGACTCCAAACTCAGTTTTAGCCAGTATATATTTTTTAGTAAACTCTTTAAAAAACCCTTCCAATTTTAAGTCAATCGCCGTTTCTTTAAATACTTCTTCTACTATACTTAACAAGCTACGACTAGTATTTTGTTTACTTCTATTTACAACTTCATTTGTAAACGCAATAAACTCTTTTATATGTTCAAACATATTCTCAAGAAACTTAGTCAACCCAAAAAATCAATTTCATGAAAATAAGATTTATCATCTTTAGGAAAATCAACATCAATGATAATTGGAGTTTTTGGAAATGATTCTACTTGTTTTCTCATATCTTTATATCTCTGTGTAGGTTTTTTATTAGAATTTATTAAAATTAGCTTTTCTGGAGTAAAACCATTTTTATTAGCTTGCTTATAACACCGATTCCCTAAAAAAGCACCTTTCTTTACTTGAAATTCATCTTCTCCCTGTAGATCCTCCAAATATTTAATTAAGGCTCTCCAAATGAGATATGCCCCTGTTCTGACTATTCCAAAATGATAATACCCTGCATACATTAAAAAATCGTGATAATTTTGAAGAAATTGATGTGGATTAAAATCTTTATAGTTTTTATTGAACTCTTAATTTAGTCTTTCTAAACAAAACTTTTTTAAGAAATTAATTGCATTGTTTATTGACAAAAATAGAATTCGCTCAAGTGAAGTGCCATTATTAATTGGTAGAAATGATAAGATCGTAAAAGATTTAGGATGACGGCCTGTAAGGTCTATAGTGGATATAATTAAAGAAGGCGTTAAATATTTCCCAGATCATCCAGAACAGTTAGGAATTGAAGCTCATTAATTTTTTTTAATAGTAATTTTAAATTCTATAAATATATATAAATGGTTAGAGATGCTTAATTAACAATTATTTCTTTTAGGTAATAATATGTCAGGAGAAAAAAAAAAAAATGATGAATCCAATTTTAAACTAGACTATAAAATCGAAAATGTAGTTGCAACAGTTATTATGGAAATTACCGAAAAGATAGATCTTACCAAAATCTCCCGTAAGTATGAGGATGTAGAGTACAATCCCGAAAGGTTTCCAGGTCTTATTATGAGAATCAATGAACCTAAAGCAACATTTCTTATCTTCACTACGGGAAAAATGGTTATCACAGGACTTAGAGGAGCAGATTCGGCAAGTCCTGGAGTAAAAAAAGTAGTTAAATATATTAAAAAGGCCGGAATTAATGTATCTAATCCAGAAATAACGATTCAGAACATTGTCGCAAGTGGAGATTTACACACATATATAGATTTAAATATGGCTGCGATTGTATTGGAAAATGTTATGTATGAGCCAGAAGTATTTCCAGGTGTAATTTACCGTATGCGAGATCTCAAAATTGTTTTCTTAATTTTTTCTACAGGAAAAGTAGTTTGTGTAGGAGCAAAGAATAAAAAAATTATAAGAGATGCGTTTTTAAAATTAAATCACGAAGTACGGGAACTGGGCGTTACTAAAAAAAGTAAGGCTAACATCGATAACCAAGACATAGCTTTTATTTAAATTTTTTTCTATTCTATGTTATAGATCGACCTTATTTTTTTTAGAAAAACATTTTCCTTATTAAGAATAAATAAATATTTAAAATAATTGACTCTTTAAAATTATTCACAAAGAATTATCGCTTAACAAATTTTCTAGGCAATTATAGATTTAATTTGAGTAAAAATATATGCTTAAATATACTTGTAAAATATTAATTAAAACATGATGAATAGGTTAGTAATAATTCTATGATTAAAATCATCTTTTTGTCTGGTTTTCCACCGATGATACATGGGATAGGATCTTATACCAAGTATTTAGTCGATGCTTTGTGTGAAAAGGATTGTGATTGTGGAGTAATAAGTTTTGATCCTAATGCTTGTGAATTTCTCATAATGAAGGAGAAAAAAGTAGAATGTGACTATCCAGTCCTTTATACCATCCCTAGTTGTTATGATTATAATTTCAATCTGATCTTTGACAGTTTAACTAACTTATATAAAAATGGGGATAATTATGTTGTTTGGATACAACAAGGTGATAGTTTTTGGAGAAATCGTCTAGAATTTGTTAAGATGTTGAAATTTTTCAAAAAAAAGAAAGTTAAAAACATAATTGTTACACATCACACTCTTAATTTTCAGAGCCCTGAGACCAGATATGGTCTTAAAAAATGGCAATATGAATTACTTAAAAACGAATTACCTTATATAGACGTGAATACAGTGTTCACAAATGGGGTTTATATGGCAATTACTAAAGCATTCCCGGAGTATAAAGAAAAGATTGTTTTAATTAGGCATGGTGTCCCGTCATATCCTCAAATGAGTCAGAAGAATGCTAAAAAAGAAATTTTAAGGTGGCTTGAGAGTGAAAATGAATTAAAAAAAGATTGGCAAAAAAGTGTAGAAGATTTAAATTCAAAGATTTTTGAAAGAATTGCTATTACATTTGGAGATGTAGGTTTCATAGACAAAAGAAAACTCTCAACTGATATCTATCTTACTATAAAACTTCTTCAAAAAAAATTCCCGAACAAGAATATTATTGGTTTATATATCGGAACTCTAAGCTTTCTATCTAAACAAAAAATTAGCTATCTACAAAGACTTAAAAATCTACACAATCCTGAGAATAACTTCTACTTCTTTGAAACCTATGTGCCTGAGAGATTATTTGCGAAATCACTAAGGGCTTTAGACGTAGTTCATATGTGGCAAGAAGATTGCAGGCAGAGTGGAAAATTAGCACACGTTATTGGTATTGGGGCCTATGTTATTGGTAGAAGCCTTGAGGGTGTAGGCGAAACTCTTAAAATGTGTGGTTATCCTGCGCTTAACACTTACAAAGATTTTCGAAATGAAATAGAGCGAGTTACAGCCAATTCGGAGTCTAAAGATTTAATGAAGAAAAGTGCTAGCAAGTATGCTAGGACTTATAATTGGGAGAACCAGGCCTTAAAACATATAGAACTTGCAGAATCTTTAATTTCAGGAGGAAAATTACCTCTTTTAGATGGATGGGAGTGATTTGATGAAATATGAATTGAGAAATTTTCCTCTTAAAAAAAAAGAATTTGATGAAAAAATGAGTTTTGCTGAAAAAAATCTCTTCAGTTTGGGGTTAAAAGATGTAGCAGAAGAGATTGGTAGAGAGAATGCAAAGTGGTTCATAGCTAATATACATTCTATTCAAGAAAAGTTGGGCTATGAAAAACAAGCGATGGTCGTCGGAGCACCTGGTTTCACTTTCCAAACATCTTCTGACAAATTTCGTAGAGGAATTCCTGAAGGAGCAAGGTTCACATGGGGAGATAATACGTATGATTTTGTTCCAGCAGACTTAGATATAGATTTTTGTGGTATGTTAGTTGGCATAGTAGAAGATGATTTAAGTATTGAGAGAATTTTGAACATTTTATATGAAATGAGAGAAAAAAAATATGAAATTGATAATATAGAGATAGAAAGATCTTATTTTTGGCCAGGAAGTCATTTCTTAAAAGTATTTGATGTTAAAAACTATAAAGCCCTAGACTTGCCGAAAAATGTTGCGGTTTTACACACATCTTCAAATAAAATGCGGAATCAATTAAAAGATTTAGTTCGAGAGAGAGCTGAAGAAATAGAAACATCCTTTGGTATAACACGTGTTTTTCGAGGAAAAGATGCGAAGAAATATGAAAAATATTGCAAGTATGCAAGCGACTTTTCTAAAAGAAAACGACAGATTCTCTTTGAAGAGATTTTTGATGGTGAGATAATAGCAAACCATAATCACTGTGATTTAAAGGGACTTAATGAAGCAATTATTGGCTGTGATGTTGTTGACGAGGGAGAAATTTCTGTGATATCATTAACTAATAGAGCTTATCTAGTTAAAGGTAAAAAGAATCTTTCTTCAGAAAAAATCGAAGAATGTTTTGGTTCAAGATCAATTGAAGAATGGGCACATAATTACCTTTTAAACCTTAATATGGTTTCTCATGGAGGTGGTCATAAATTACCTGGAGTAGATCGTCTTGAAAAAGTCATTTTTTTTCCTGAGGGAAGAATATTTTTTTTAAAGTGCGGTTCTAGTACCGATGTATATGAAGACTTGTGGAATTTCCCTCGCGGTTACAGAGTAGAAGGTATTTTGGAGAGAATCCAATCTCTTGGATTAGCAAGTCATTATGCAACTCTTCAATTAAATTATACTATTAAAGTCGATTTCTGAGATCAAAAAATATATATAATGTACCTAAAATCAAGTAGACAATTTCTCAACTATGATTTCCTTCTTCTTGTAATAATTTTTATAAAATTCCACCTTTTCTTTAATTAGTGATTAAAGCCTTCACAAACTTGAACTTCTTGCTTCAATTTGAATAGTTTATTTACAAGACCAAAGAGTTTATTTATAAAAGAAAAGAGATTTTTGATAAATCAAATTTAATGTCTATTACTTTATCTAGAAATTTATTTAATTGAATAAAAACCAAATAAGATCTATATAAATGGGAGATAAGATTTATATATAAATAACTCAATCTCATATTTACAAATTAAACTTGAAATAACCAATCTTAATTAATGATTATACTATAATTTAATTCTTAATAGTCAAAATTCACGATATAATTAATCAAAATTATATTTAACATTTCAATTAATTGATAGTATAAATTTAGAAGTGAAATTAAAAATTAGAAGTATTAAAATGTAATTATTTGAGATATTCAGTACAAACAGTTGATTGTAATAATGGACGAAAAAGAAGTAGAAGGGTTAATCCTTGCAGCGGGGTATTCCACTCGATTTAAGTTATTTGGATCCGATTTCAAAAAATATTTATTAAAATTAAATAATTCAAATATTCTAGGGTATATTATTACTGGAATGATAAAGGCTGGAATTCAAAAAATTAATATTATTGCCAGCAAAATTTCTAATAATTCAAAATATAAACAAATAATATTAAATTCTGTATTAAAATCAGGAATTGATTCAAAGAATTTTGACTTAAATATTATTGAAAATAGGGAACCATATAGAGAAAATGGTTATAGCCTTTTCTTAGGTTTAAATGCAATCTCCTCTGAATATACTTTATTATCAATGGCAGACCATATTTTCTCAAAAAACATTTTTTCTCAATTAATAATGAATCATAACAAAGATGATGTTTTTTTAGCTACAGATCCATTACATTTAAAAGAACCTTATAAAGTAGCTGATGCCACTAAAGTATATGGGCTTAATTCTATTATTATCGATATAGGTAAAGAGATATCTAAATATAACCGATTGGACATGGGAGCGTTTATATTAAGGACAAGAGTTATTCGAAACATTTGTCAAGAAATAGAATTAGATATATATAAGTTTGGTGTAACCAATGTCATTCTTTTAGCAATTGAATCAGGACTTAATGTTGGTTATTTTGATTTTCCAAATGTCATTTGGTTAGATGTAGATAATTCTTCAATATATCATCAATTAAGAGAACTTTTTAGTGATTCTTCTAATAACCATCCTTTTGGTTTATATCCTTCAAAGAATATCTCATATAAAGGAAAAAAGGAAAAAAGCAAAAAATAAGAAAATGAGACAAGATTATATTCAAAGCAAAGCAGAAAATCAAAATTTTGTTAATTTAATTGGCATTATTATTTTGCCAAATAATCCATTTTTTATTAAAGATCAACCTTTTTATTTGAAAAAATTATGTGGTGTTTCAATTTTAGAAAGAAATATTAATATCTTAAACAAAAATGGAATAAAAGAGATATTTGTTTTATCAAATTTATCATTAGATTTGAACATTGAAAGAAATTTTGATAAGAACAAGTTTAAGAGTATAATAAAAATAAATTCATTTCAACGTATTAAAGAATTTTTAAATCAAAAGAATTTAATTAATTCTGGGAAAAATTTTGCTGTTGTTTTAGATGGTGGTGTTTTAATCGATGATAGAATTGTATCTTCCTTATTAAATCATAAAGGAGATATATTGTACTTAAAAGGTAAAAGTGTTCATTCAAACCATTTAGATAAAAATTTTAATAATATTTTGGCAGTTAAAATAAACCTTAATAATAGAGAGTTTATTTTTGAAAAAAATATAAATTCTTCTTATGAATTTTTTAATTCCTTAACATCAAATAATGTAATACATCATTCTTCAGATGAGATCTCCACGTATAAACCAGATATGAGAAGAGATGTGCCTCTTTATATTTATTCATTTTGCAGTTATGAAGATTTTAAGTCTGCTAAGAAGTTTCTTGTAAAAAGGACACAAAAAGGAACATTAGATTTAATTGCTTGGTATTTTAATAGACATTTTGAAAATATTTTTGTTTATCTATTTGCCGATACTAGAATTACCGCTAATCATGTTACGATACTTGTAAATATATTAGGATATTTTGTCTTATTCTTATTTTTAATACAATATTGGTGGATTGGTCTTTTTCTATTAATATTAGTAAATATTCTTGATGGAGTTGATGGTAAATTAGCTCGTTTAAAAAACCAAGAGAGTATAGTTGGCCATATTGAACATTCATTTGATCAATTATATGAACAAGCAATATATGTAGGTATAGGTCTTGCCTCGTACTTTATAATTGATCAATTTTTTGTCATTATAGCATTAATAATAATGCTACTTTCTGATTCATTCAATCGGCATTGTTCAATGCAGTATAAAGAAGTAATGAAAATAACATTGGCAGATAGCAGTAAATTTGATCAATTATTTAGAAAATTTGATGGAAGAAGAAATATCTATACCCTACATATCTTAATTTTTGGAATTTTTGGTTATTTTGAATTTGTTTTTTTCTCAATTTGTATTCATGCAATCATCACGAGTATAATTTATTCTATTCAAGCAATTAAACATATGAAAAAAGCAGATATTTTGAATGTAAATAAAATAACATAAAAATTTAAGGAGAGATGTTTTAATGAGTAAAATTAAAATTGCAATTGCTGGAATTGGTAATTGTGCTTGTTCCTTAATTCAAGGTATTGAATACTATAAAAGTAAAAATCAAGACAATTGCATTGGTTTGATGCATTGGGATATTGGGGGTTATAAGCCAGGAGATATTGAGGTTGTTGCTGCATTTGATATAGATCAAAGAAAAGTTGGAAAGGATGTTGCAAAAGCCATTTTTCAACCACCAAATTGTACTAAGATATTTTTTACAGAAATTCCAAATACCAACGTTATTGTTAAAATGGGAAGACTATTAGATAGCTTTGCTGAACATATGAAAAATTATGATGAAAAGTATGCCTTCGTTTTATCTACTCAAAAAGAATCTACTAAGAAAGAAATAGTTCAAGAACTTAAAAATTCTAAGGTGGATATTGTTATAAATTATTTACCAGTTGGTTCTGAAAAAGCTGCAAAATTTTATGCTGAATGTGCTTTAGAAGCAGAAGTTGGTTTTATAAATTGTATTCCTGTCTTTATTGCTAGTGATCCTAAGTGGAGCATCAAATTCAAAAAGAAAGGAATCCCAATAATTGGAGATGATATCAAATCTCAGATAGGAGCTACTATAATTCATCGAGTTTTGACTAATCTTTTCAAAAAGAGAGGAGTAAAACTAATGCGAACATATCAACTCAATACAGGAGGAAATACAGACTTTCTTAATATGCTTGATAGAAGTAGATTAATCTCTAAAAAAGTATCTAAAACTGAGGCTGTTCAATCACAAACAGCAGATCGTTTAAGTTATGAAAATATCCATATAGGACCAAGTGATTGGGTTCCTTGGCAAAAAGACAATAAAGTCTGTTTCATCAGAATGGAAGGTAATATTTTTGGAGATATTCCTGTCGACCTAGAACTCCGTCTTTCTGTTGAGGATTCACCAAATTCTGCAGGGATTGTAATAGATGCCATAAGATGTTGTAAATTAGCACTTGATCGAAATGAAGGGGGTGTTTTATATTCTCCTTCTGCTTACTTTACAAAACACCCTCCTATACAATATACAGATGATGAGGCTTATTGTTTAACGGAAGAGTTTATCAATGGAGCTATGGATACTGCTAGACCCATATTTAAAGAAAAGGTTAAATCTAATGAACAAGAGATCAATAATCAAAAACTCTGAATAAATCTGTTATTAATATTTATATATCAATATTTATACTATTCAATTTGATTTCCAAAGGAAAATACTATAAAATCTAAATATTCTTATTATTTATACATAGTAAAAATCCTTTCGAAAATTCCAATTTCCGCATTCTCTCTATATCAAATTGAAAAATATACATACTGAAAAAAAGTATAGATATGTTTACATTAATTCTTATAAACCTATCCCTATTCTTGTAAGCATATAAGTAGGTCTACAAGTTTTTATCACAATTCGAAAAAATTGATGCCTTGAGCTTTTTCTCCTCATATTTTGAATAGACCGACAATTAGTTTTTGTATAAATATGTATATATTTAGCTTAAAAATTTTAGAGAGTTGCAAAATAAAGTCCAAAATTGAAAAATAAAGTTTAAAAAGTTGCATTAAAAATTCACTTAACAATAAATAACAATTTTAACAGACTTCATCGGTCATAGAATTTCGGGTTTAGCTGTAGGACATCGCGATTCTGTTCTGAGTTTCAGCGCAGGATTTTTCATTTCCCTATTATTTCTGATTTTAGTGCCCGGCGTTATCTCTATGGGAGTTTCTGAATCTTTATTTCTTTTCATGCTGGTTGGTTTTCTACTAATGCACCTTGCTGAGAAATACATATATAGACATATAATGAATAAGCAAGAACTATTAGAAGACCTAAAAGTAGTACACATTATTGGATTTGGTTTAGATAATTTTTTGGTAGGATTCATTATTGCTTCATTAGTCGAATTAGATTTTTCCGTAGTCATCAATTTATCAGTTCCGCTATTTCTGCAGATGTTAACCTCCTCCATCTCCTTGGATTCAATAGATACTCGGATAAACGACAAATATAGCAAAATCATTCTTTCAGTTTTACCTATATTGGGTGCTATTTTAGGAATTGTATTAGAATTTGAGCATTTGGTAACAAATTATGTACTGGCATTTGTTTTAGGAATACTATTTTATATGATAGTTCGAGACGTTATTGTTTTTTAAATTTTTAAAAAAGTAGTATTTATAAGGGTTAATCTACAACCCTAAATATTAAATCAGTTCCAAATTTCTTTCCAAGGAAAGATTATACTAATTCTCATCAGTTTTTTTATTTAAATATCTTGATTCTATACAATATCAACAATGCTAAAACCAAAGGATTTTCGAAAAAATATGCAATAATCTCAAGTGCCCAGACCAAAGTCATTACTTAAGGGTGAAATACTGAAAGAAATAACAAACCAGATTTCATTTCTTAGAAGGTATCAAGAAAAGGCTCAAGCGTTTGCTGGTAATGAGAACAATTCAAAGTTCTTTGAAGTAAGATTGAATCGATTTTCCAGTTTATTGGAAAATACGATTTTATCGCTAAAAAATTTCATGAATTTCTTTTTTTAGGATTTTTTGGCTTGAATTTCTTTCCAAATTAGCTGTAATTGAGCTAGAATGCATAGCAAACCTAATATGAGTCATTTAAACTTTTACTTGCATTTTTAAGTTAAATCATTAAGTTTTTATTGTCAGTTGAACTAATTAAGAAAAGCCTTTATTCTCTGGCAAAATTTGTTTTGTATCAAAAAATAATATTTGAAAAAAAAATTGATTATTGCTTTAGTCAATATTTTATTCTCAATTATTAATTTGGCGGTAGTACAAGTTTTAACATTTGTAAATAATCAATCCAACAATTTCCATAAATTTTTAACAAAAAATTTCAAAAAAAAGGTTTAATCACTAATGGAGATACTTCATTAATATTGTTTGATATTAGAGAGCGCTCATTCATTCACAAGATTTCCCTGTTTAAAACCATAATTCTCGGTATTGGCTCTACGATTGGAGCTGGTATTTTCTTACTCTTGTCTCCTGGTGTTAATATAGCGGGTCCTGGAATTATTCTTGCATTCATTTTTAACGCAGTTATTGCGTTAATTATTGCAGGTAATTATGCTGAGGGTGCAAGTTTCACGCCAGTGGATGGTGGTGGTTTTAGTTTTGTAGAGAAAGCATTTGGTAAGAAAGCTTTATTTCTTGGTTGGATGGTGTGGTTGGGCAACGCGAGTTATGCCACAATGACTTCAGTGGGTATTGGGATGTACTTATCAGCAATTATTCCAATAAATGAGGTAGTAATTAGTGTGGCAGTGTTGTTCTTATTTACTTTCTTGAATAGTGTTGGTTCTAAGAGAGTGGCATCTTTTCAGATACCTTTAACTATTATTTTAATACTTGTTCTTGCAATAACAGCTGGCTACTTATTCATGAACCCTATTGATGGTGGTTTCACACCTTTCTTGCCTAATGGGGTTGTTTCATTGCTTCCAGCAACTAGCTTATTGTTTGTGTGTTTTACTGGGTTTGAAGCTATCACTACTATTTCCGCGGAGGTTAAGAAACCTCAAAAGAATATTCCTAAAGCATTATTTTATACTGTGGGCATCGTTAGTGTCTCTTATATTTTGGTAGTTTTAGCAACGCTATACTCGACTAGTATTGATAGGCTTGGTAGTAGTGATATCGCGTTAATGGAGGCAGTGAAGTTTTCTCCAGTAATGCAAGGTATTATCGTTCTAGGCGCGGTGCTAGCGATGCTTTCATCACTTAATGTAGCGTTAATGGCTGGCGCGCGTAATATTTACGGTCTTTCAAGGGATGGTTTCTTGCCTAAGAAGTGGAGCGTGATCAATGAGAGGTTTGAGACACCATTAAGAGCTGTATTACTAACTTCTATGCTTGCGTTCATATTATTGCTTACTAATCAACTCGAGCTTATTGCTTCAGTTTCAAATATTTCTTATATGCTCGTGGTCTCTGGTGTGGGGTTAGCCGTGCTTAAATCCAGGCAGTTTGAAGACAAAACTGTTTTTAAAATACCATTCTATCCTTATAGTTGTTACTTGTGTATCGCACTCCCATTAATTCTCATCCCCTTCCTAGATCCTTACAGTATCATTATTGGTTTCTCATGGTTCACCTTCGGAGTACTAATTCACCTTTTCAGGAGTAAAAGAAGAAAAAGAATAAAAGCTTAGGTACCATTCTTCAATTAGTTCTATTGCTATAGTGATCTCACAGAAGATTTAGATTCGATATTAACTATTTGTTGTAATTTTGGTGGACCAAAATACGCGTCAACATATTTATCAATAACTTTTCCCATCCGAAGGCCAAGGAGTAAATACCATATATTATATGTAGGGGTAAATATTTAAAAAAAAAATATTATAATATTCAGATATTGGAATTTTTACAAAATTTCATTTCTTTAACTCTCCTTTCCTTTAATACTTGTGAAATACGTATAGGAAATAATTATGACCGCATTAAGTAATGATGTAAAACAAGCTCGAATGGAATTTGTTCAACAAATCTTTGATGAAATTAGAACCGCAGCAGATTCTAATAGGTTTTATAATAATACATTCTATGTGTTTTCAAAGTTAGGATTACAACAAATAGCGAAACAAGAGCAAATGTTAAATACTGAAGAGTATAACAATCCAGAAGCTCGAGATATCCTACTAAAGAAAATTAGAGAATTCTTAACTAAATACATAAAATAAAAAATTTCTATGGTAATAATGAGTTTAGAGCAAAAATAGTTTTCTAATAAAGAAGGAAAAATCAAGAATTCTTTTTCAATAAGCTTAACTTCTAAGTTAACGAAAATTTAGGGCTCTCATCTCCCTTTAGTTCTATTAAGTTATTACAATACCTGAGATGAATAGAATAAGTGAGAAAGTAAAACGAGATAGATTAAATTTTATTCGCCATATACTAAGTAGGATTTGGAATTTTTTACTGAAGAAAAGACTGAGAATTCCCCCAAAATTCTTTTTGGGATGGAAGATGGATACTATTGAATTTGTTCAAGATGTCATCCTTCATGAGATCACTAAAAATGACGTAGAGCTTAAAAGTAGTGAAAATGGAGTGCAATATTGTAAAATTGAGACTGTTAAGTATGAGAATGATAATCTCGTTGAGAAACCTGGAATTGACATTAAAGCAATGACAAATGAAGATAATATTGAAAAGATTTCAGAAGAGAGAGGAATATCCACGGACATCATTTATCAAAAGGGAAAAGACCTAATAATTGAATATAATAATATTATATCAAAAGAGGTTGGTCTATTTTTGTATCTAACTGAACTAAAAAGAAAGGCACCATTGTGTAGACATATTAAGATTGACGGAACTAGATGTCAAAATAAAGTACGACATCACTCTAAATATTGTTATCACCACAGATAATATGCATAGATTTTCCACAATAATTATTAGGTCAGTATATAGTTAGAAATAATGCAGGTTGACATCATCATATCCAGAATGGCGAGCTCCTAGATCCTCTCCTTTTTTTAATCGATAAAAAATTCTAAAATGATCTTTATATAATGCTAAAATAAGATAATAAATATTGGGTATCCGACTAATACTTAGTACTTTTAATGGCCCACCTTTTGTCAGAATCCTTTCGCTTTTCATTCGTAATACCTGTACGCTTAATGGTCTTTTTGTATCAAATTCTCTTTTGGCAAAATGAATGAGGTTTTTCACAATCTTTTGTTGTCGAATCATTTTGTAAGAAAAGTATCTAAATTATGTGGTCTTATTACTTTGTATTTATTTTCTTTTTTATGAAATTTTACTATTCTATTTATGTTTTGTAGGTAAAGAGATGGTTTTTGATGGGAACCATATTTTTTCCAATGATATTGTTTTATTACTTTTTTTGGAAAACTAGAGAGGTATTCATTCATTTTAAGTATAAATATCGTAGTATAGAAACAGACATCATATTTTTCTACATATTCATTGAATATATTTTCAATTTTACTTAATTCTAATTCTAAATTAAGTTTCTCTGTCATTTTCACTTTTCTTTTTTATTGGAAAGTTCTTTTTTTTCCACTCATTTAAAAACTGTTCAAATTGGTGATGATACATTCTCAGAGGGTTTTTTCTTTTCTGTGTTCGTTTAGCTCTTGCCTTTCGGAATCTCAATTCCCAATCATAATTTGATGGATATTTGCTCACATGAAGAAAAATTAAAATGGTGAGATTTAAATCTCAAGTCTCCGACAAATTTCAAGAATGCTTTTTTCGGTTTCATTTAATTTTCAAATAACAGACATTTTTTCGTGGTGTTTAAATATAGGAAAATGCAAAGAAAGATGATCACTATTTCTTCCATTAAATTAATGCTTTTTGTTAAAAATTGTATTTATAAATTGATTAGGGATAATTTTAATTAAGAACACACTTATTATTTTGTTAAATAATATATCTAAATTTGGAATAGTTAAAATGTCAGAGGATTTTAAAAAACCGAATAATGATGAAAAATCTAAGAAAGACGATAATCTAGAGGAAAATCAAGAAAAAGAGCAAATAGAAAAAATAAGTAAACCCGTGGTTATTAGAGCAGATGCTTATAAAACAATAATTTTATATGCAAGCAGATATGCAAATAAATCAGTACCTCCAGCGGAATGGAAGGAAATATATGGCATTTTAATTGGAAAATCTGATGAGGAATTAGTTTATGTTGAGCGTTCAGAAGCTTTAACATTTGGTCATTCCACTGATGTTCAATTAGATGAAAGACATTATGGATTTATTGAGGAGATTCAGGAAAGGCTTAATAAAGAGGGGGAAGGCTATTACATGGTTGGATGGTTCCATAGTCATCCCGGATTAAACTTATTCTTTTCTTACATAGATATAATTAACCAACTAGGTTTTCAGCAAACTAATGATGATTTTTGTGGATTGGTATTTGATCATACTCTTTTAGGAAAGAAAAAAGAAGAAATAATAAAAAGTGAAGATGGTTCTGAATATGCTATGACAAAATATGATACTGGTTTTGAAATTTATAGAATAACTGATGTAAATATGAATATCAATGATCCTGGATTTGACAATAATTATCATAAAATAGATTACGTAGTGGATGGATTAAATAAATATTTTTTCGCAAATGTATTATCTGAATTATCTGCATTAGTAACAGAAGGAAAACCCTTACAATCTGCTTATAGAGAAGAATTTTCGCAAGAGAAAAAAATTCAAACACTATCTGAACCAAATAATTTAATAGATAAAGAGATATTAACTGAAATCCCTATGACTGAAGATATTGCTTTTGGCGTTGATGACTTTTTTTATGGTGATATTGAGGGGAAAAAAAAGCAGAAAGAAATGAAATTAAAAGAAACTGCTGAACAATTGATTTATGAAGGAAATCAAGCATTTGAGAATAAAGATTCATTTATAGGAATTGAAAAATTCAAGCAAGGAATTGAAAAATATAAAGAAATTAAAGATTTTGAAAGAGTTTTAGAGCTATTAAGGATTGTTTCTCAAAAATGTATCTCAAATGAACATTTAATTTTTGCTGGAGAATTTTCTGATGAATTATTTAACCTTGCTAAAAAACAAAATCACTTTTTTTATTTAGGAGTATCACACTATATTAGAGGTTATTTGTTATTGAAAAAGGGAGATAACGATGTTCTAGAAAGTGCTTTGAAAAAAATTCAAGAGGCTGCTATTAATTTTGAAAAAGAAGGAGATTATGCAGGTGCAGGAATGTGTTTTAATAAAATAGGGTCAATTTATCAATCAAGACTAAATAAATTAGAAAACACTTGTTTATTTTATAGGGCAGCAATAGAGAATTTCAATAAAGCACTTTTGAGGATGTATCCCTTAAGAACGGATTTTTGGAATAAACCTAATTTAATCATCCAAAAGATCGTAGAATTAAGAGATATTGTCGAAGAATTATTGCCGAATCTAGAAAACCTTGAGCTAAAGAATAGAATTGAAAACGATCTTAAAAGTCTAAATTACAATTTTTAATACTTATTTTAGATTTTTTAATTTTATAGATTTCTAAACTTAAATTCAAAAAAATTATATTTTAAGAATAATTATTTTACATACTTCTTTTGGTGATTATCACTGCCCAGACGTAAGCAAAAAATTAAATATTCAAGAAAAATTGTGTGTAAACACCTTGAACCGCAAGGAAATATTAGTAACAGTCTTCAATCCTTATGTTATTGTCCTGCTAGAGAGTTAGTTTTGGGAAATCGGGCGTATATTTGCCAAGTGTGTACAAAATATGACCCTGCAAAAAATAATCGTAGATTTTCAGAACTATATGAAGAAAGTAAAAAGATAGCTGAAAAAAAAATTAAAGAAAAAGCAATAAAACTGGAAAAATTTGAAGTTGCAGAAATAACTTCTGATGATGAAATTGATCTTACAATTGATGAATTTGAGGAAGAGGAAGAAGTAGCACCATTGAAATTTGAAAAAAGAAAAGCTGGGAAGACAGATTTGAAAGATACCGAAGATTTTCAGGAGGTTGAGTGTCCGTTCTGTGGAGAGCTATACGACAATCTCTCTTCACATATCCGAAATTGCGAATTTGCGCCAGATGATGCGAGTATTGAAGATATTATGCCATCCAAAAAAAAGAAAAAAAAGGTTTCTGGAAAACCACCAGCAGGGCAAAAAGGTACAGCAGAAAAACAGAAGTGCCCTCATTGTGGAAAAGAGTTTGTTAGACTTGGACGTCATCTTAATTCATGTCCAAAAAAACCTCCAGAGGCTGATAATGGTGAAACTAAAGAATGAATCATTACATAAAAAATAGATAATCCTCAATTATTATCATTTATTTAAGATATAATGCATAGAATGGAAGAAATTTACTACTGTGAACCAGTTTTCCGCCCCCCATCCGAAGGATATTCACTGTTAATTCAAGTTACTGAGGGTTGTACTTATAAATGTGACTTTTGTGTTTCTAATCTTGAAAAGGAATTCTCAATTAGAGAAGTAGATGATATCAAAAAAGATTTAGATACTGCTAAACGTATTTATGGAACTAAAGTGCAACGTATCTTTTTCTTGGACGGAAATGCTATGGTAACGCCCACAGAAAAGCTTATTGAATTGACTGAATACTCAATGAAGATTTTTCCAAATTTAGAGAGATGTGGAGTCTATGCTCATGCTAAGGATATTTTAAAAAAATCTGACATACAATTAAAAGAATTATCGAAAGCTGGATTAAAAATTGCTTATGTTGGTTTTGAATCGGGGTATGATAAATTACTCGAGAATATTCATAAAAAAGCTACTAAGGACGATTATATTAAAGCAGCGAATAAATTGATGGCAGCAAATATCACATTGTCAGCTACTTTTATAAATGGCCTCGGTGGTGCAAATAATTCTGATATCTCGGAAAAAAACGCTTTAGAGTCAGCGGACTTAGTCAATAAAATTTGCCCAAAAGACGATAGGATTTGGTATATTGCTTTTCTTACTTTAATGGTCCCTTCAGGGACGGAAATTTTTAAAAGATTAGCAAAAGGGGAATTTCATCAAATGGATTCCTTAGAAATATTACAAGAATTAAAGATATTCATTAAAAATATTGAATTCCAGAATAAAAAAGCTAATTGTGTATTTCGAAGCAATCACGCCAGTAACTACCTCCCCATTAAAGGAGTTTTAGATAGAGATAAACAAAAAATAATTGATGTTCTTAATTATGGGATTACACATACTAATATTCTGAGACCAGAATTTTATAGAGCTTTATGATTTCTATAGAGATTTAAAGTTAAGAAATAATTAATTGTTAAAAGCGAGACTTTTTGAAAACAATTTCCTGAGTTCTAGGGATATAGTCTTGAATAGGGCTTTTTGGTTGCTTTTGTATTAGATTAATGAATTCAATTAATTGTTCTTGGTCCATAGCCATTCTTTTAGAAAGAGCAGAAATCGAGAGTTTATCAAAATCTTTTGAACATTGAAATAATCTATTACTTATTAAATTTTGATAAGTTAATGAGATTAACCTCTTTAAATTCGGAAAATTTTCAGTTTTAATATCTCTTACAAACTCAAAAATTTTATCGGAAGCATTATAATAATTCAAAACCCTATAGCAACACAAGATTTCATACATTTTCTTTATAAATTTAAAATACTTTGTAATATTTATACTAATATCTTGTAGATTATATTTATTAAGATTTTGGTCTACATCATTCTTTAACATAGCCAATAATTTTGTAAAATCTTCTAGATTAGTTTCATTAAGCTTTTCTTTTAAGAGATTGTTGAATCGACGTTCGTAAATCAATCTATGATTTAATAATTCATTTCTTACTTGTTTACTTATTTCATAAAAATCAAGAATTTCTTTCTCAATATTAAAAGATCCTTTATGTTCTTCTATTAAAACTAATGCTGATCTTACCTTTTCTAAAGCAGAATTATAATCTCCATCCTTTATTTTCTTTAGAATGATAGATTTATAATAATTTAATTCTTCGATAAGATCCTTTTTGTTTTTAAAACATTCGAGATTGTAATTAAAACTCATATGCTTTCTTCTAAGATATCGATTAAATATATTCTTTTTACACTAACTAGAATAGATCCTAAATATATATTTAACTTTTTAGTTGATCAAGCAATTAACGGAATAAAATCTGTAGGTGATGGATTTGACATAAAAAAGATTTATATTACAGATTTCAATTTAACACCTTGTAATGGATGTGACCAATGTTTAAGATCTAATGATTGTCCTCTAGCTGAAGATGATGACACGAGAAAATTGGAAGAGATAATTCTAGGATCATCGGCATTACTAATAGCTGCTCCAAATTATTTTGGTTCAGTAAGTTCTCAAATAAAGGTTTTAATAGATCGCTCGAGACCATGGAAGATGAAAAAATATTTGTTAAAAGATGTGATTTTCGCTCCAATGGCCTCAACAGGTTTAGCAAATGGAGGTGAAGGTGTAATATCAGATTTAATTAATTTTGCTCTTATTCATGGAATGATAGTGGTTGGGAATGCCTTGGGAAGACCAGTAATTGAAGGAAATATTCCAATTACAAGTTTACAAAAGCACAAATTGAAAGAATTTTTAGGGAAAGATGAGATTGATGAATTAGGAGGACTAATTGCAAAAGATCTAGGCAAAAGAGTTGCTGAATTACTTCTTAAATTTAAAAAATAGTTGTTAAAGAAAAAAAATTGAAATTTTAATTACGGGCACCACATAAGGGACATACATCTGTATCCCCAATGGGGTTGCCGCAGTCTTTACAGCGCCTTATACTATCTACAATATCTTCTTCATCTTTATCGATTTTATCCTCTAGTTCTTCAATTTTTCCTTTTGAAAAGATTGAGCCCTTAATATCACCCGGCCAAACGATGTTGATAATAATACCAGAGATTAAGATAATAACACAAATAATAATGAATATGGTTAAATCGTCACCGAAATTTTGTTGTAGAAATATGAAAACTACTGTAATCCAATCTACCATAAACTGTCCGATGGGAGTCACAATCGGCTTTAAGAAGATCATGATGGTTCCAATAATATCAGCAAGAGTTTCTAAAATTTCCATTGTTTGTAAAATTATTTTTTTTCACCTCTTTTATGCTTTCATTCGATCTTCTCGAATTTTTTCTCTATTAATTGAAAAATCAATTATATCATACACTTTTAAAACGAGAGTGAGAAAATATACACCCATATACACAAGAATCATCTGTGAAATATTCAATGTAAAATATCCGAAATCTGCAATTATAAATGTAACATTAGATGCTCCAGAGAATTTATAGCTCCATAGGTATAGACAATTTACAAGGACTTGAATCAAGGCAAATACTCCTCTTCGGATCGATTGTTTTGGAGAGGAATATGTGAAAAATGCGCATCCGCTAATAATTAATCCAAATGCAGTTAGCCAAAAAATAACCCTTACATAATCTTGTTGTTCAAAATCTAGTGGGAGACCTTGAACTACCATAGTACGAACCCAAGAAAATAGAACCATTGGAATAACAATAGTAGTTACAACATAAATCGCAGCAAAAATAAATCCTTTTACCATATTTTTAACAGCACCCATATAATACACCTCCTATTATGGAATTCCTCCTACTTGTAAATCAAGTATTCCTATTGTTATTGCATGTAACCCTATTGAATAATCTAAGCTGATAATTAAATTAGCATAAAATTCAATTGCAGGCGGTCCTCTGTACCAATCTACCTCTGTGGTAAAATTTGGTAAAACTCCTATATTAAAATTACTCAAATCTCCTGTAAAGGTAAAAGTCCCTTTTGTTCCTTTAGGAATTGTCCCAAAAATTTCGGATTTCGTAAAAATTTGTACCTGTCTTGTTGTATTCACTCCTGGTGTAGGATAGTCTACATGATTATAATTCATTTCAAGATTTATAGTAAGGTTAAGATTTTCTAAATCAAAGTAGCCAGTATTGGTGAGATTGAAAGGTAAAGTAAAATTAAAGTCTTCAATTACAAATGTAGTAGTATTTATTTGAAGATCAAAATCTGCATTATCAGTATCTACTTCAATTGTATCAGGAGTTGTAAGGATCAAGACTGCAGATAATCCACCAAGTATAGACACAAGAGTAATGGATATTGTCAGTAAAAAAATAAAAATTCGAAATATTATTCGAAAAACTCGAGATGGCCTCATAAGACAAAATATTTGTTATAGTTATTAATTTCTATTTTATTTTAATAAATTAAATTAACTTTTATTAGAGTTATTATACTTATAAATTTTATATTTATATCTTTTAACAATTTAAATTCATATAAATCGATATGCTATAGGTAAATTTACGGTTTTAGACAAATATGTAAAAAGATAATTTCTGCAAATTTTAGGATTCTATCTTTTAAACTTTAAGTAGCTATTTTATTATAGAGATATATTTTAATAAAATAATTAGATTATATAGGTTAATTAATTATAATTTTTTTAAAAAATCTAAAAAAAAATGAATCAATTATGACAGAAGAAAAATTTGAACCAATTCTGATAGATTTAGATAAGATTCACGCACATTCAGTAGATCATGAAGAAGTAGCTAAGAAGATGAATACTTCCATAGAGACGGGTTTAGTTGAAAATGAGGCTCAAAAAAGAATTGAAGAATACGGAAAAAATGAATTGAAAAAAGAAAAAGGAAAAACAGCTTTGCAAATTTTCCTCAGCCAATTCAAAGATTTTCTAATATATCTTTTAATGTTTGCTATCGCTATATCCGTTATTATTGGATTATATGAATCATCTAGACCTGGAGCTGAAGCTTGGGCCACGGAATATACCGATGCTGTAGTAATTGCAATAATTTTAATTGTAAATGCGATATTAGGATTTTATCAAGAATATCAAGCAGAAAAATCTTTAGAAAGTTTAAAAAAGTTAGCTCCTCATTTTGCTAAGGTTAGAAGAGGTGGGAGAGTAACAGAAATAGCAGTTGAAGATGTTGTTCCTGGAGATATAGTGTTAATAGAAGAAGGTGACAAATTTCCAGCAGATATTCGGTTATATAAAGGATTTTCACTCTATGTTGATGAGGCGATTCTAACAGGTGAATCAAAACCTGTTAAAAAACAACTGAAACCAGTTGATGAAAAAATGATTCTGGCAGATAGAACTAACCTTGGATATATGAATACAATTATTACAAGAGGAAATGGAGAAGGAATTGTAATTGGAACAGGAATGAAAACTGAAATTGGGAAAATAGCAGAGAGTTTACAAGAAGAAGCCATAGAGCTCAGTCCGTTTCAAAAGGAGGTAAATAAATTCGGAAAACTTCTTGGAATAGCCATTTTGATAATCTGTGCTGCTGTTTTTTTTATTGAATTAATATTATTGTTAGTTACAGAATTCGACTTCGATGAACTTATTGAAGCATTTGAAATATCAATAAGTTTAGCTGTATCCGCTGTCCCAGAGGGGCTTATTGTTGTTATTACGGTTGTTATGAGCATAGGAATGAGGAAGATGGCAGATAGAAATGCTCTAGTAAGAAAATTGACTGCCGTAGAAACTCTAGGAAGGGTAAGTGTTATTTGTTCAGATAAGACAGGTACCTTGACTAAAAATGAAATGACTGTTGTAAAAGTATTTGTGGGAGGTGTAGAATATAATGTTGAAGGTGTTGGATATGCCATTGAGGGTAAAATTATAAATGAAAAAGGAAAAGTAATCGAAATAAGTGAAAATATTAAAAAATACTTAGAAGTATGCATGTTTTGCAATAATTCAAATGTATCACTAAAAAATGATGGAACGAATGATACTGATGTCGTTGGAGACCCAACAGAAATTTCTATGAAAGTTTTAGCAATGAAAATGGAACTTGACACTCAAGCAGAAAAAGTTGATGAAATTCCTTTTAGTTCTGATAGAAAAATGATGTCTGTTGTAGTTAGAATTGATGGTATACTATATTCTCTAATAAAGGGGGCACCAGACATTTTATTAAAAAATGCAAGTTATGGCATTTATAATGGAACTGTTAAACCCATCAGTGAGGTCAAAGATATGTTAATTAATAAGAATGAAGAATTTGCTAAAAGTGCTTTACGAGTGTTAGGAGTTGCATATAAGACCCTTAATGAGGGATACAAGGAAGAAGAAATAGAACAGGATTATACCTATCTTGGTTTGGCAGGAATAATTGATCCCGCGAGGGATGAAGTAAAAGATGCGATAGAAGAAGCTAGAATGGCTGGAATTAGAACAATAATGATAACAGGAGATCATAAAATTACGGCAATTGCAATTGCTCATGAAATTGGTTTAACTGAATCTAATGAAGCAATAACAGGAGCAGATTTAGAGGCAATGGACGATGATGTCCTTCGCGAGAGGGTTAAAACAGTAGATATTTTTGCGAGAGTTTCCTCCGAGCATAAGTTAAGAATATTAAGAAGATTAAAAGAATTAGATTTAATTGTAAGTATGACCGGAGACGGGGTTAACGATGCACCAGCAGTTAAAGGTGCTCATGTTGGTGTTGCGATGGGAATGAAAGGAACTGAAGTAACTCAAGAAGCATCAGATGTGATTCTAATAGATGATAATTATGCTACTATTGTAAATGCTATAGAAGAAGGCAGAGGAATATTTGAGACGACAAAAGGTTTCTTTCGATACATGCTAAGTACTAATTTTGATGAGATTTTTTTAATTCTTACAGCGTATATTGTTATGAAATTAGTACCTAATATCTTTCTTGCTCTTCCGATAATCCCAATACAAATACTTTGGTTAAACATAGCCACTGATGGAGTACCTGCTATGGTTTTGGGTCTTACACCAACTGATCCAGACGTGATGAAGGATAAACCCCGGAAAGGATTTACATTACTTCCAGAAATTAAAGGTCCAGTACTACTTCTTGGAATTTATACATCTATCACAGATATTGCACTCTATGTACTTCTTTGGACTGTTTTACTTCCAGCCTGGGTAGACGCAGGAATAGATCCACGTTTAACTGCAGTTGATAGCGCATATGCCATATCCTTAGCACAAAGCATACTATTTACTAATTTAGTCATATGTGAATTATTATTTGTTTTTACATGCACTTCCAACATTAAACCGTTTTATTTATTTCCAAATAAGCATTTATTCTGGGCAACAGGACTTTCTCTAGCACTTCAATTATTGATTCTCTTTACTCCAATAGCTATCGCTTTTCATGTTGTACCTTTAATCCATCCGTATTACTGGATAACACTCTTCATTGCTGCCTTTAGCGTCTCTGTTGTCGATGAAATTAGAAAATACCGTATTCGAAAAAAGAGAGGAATGACACTACTGAAAAGATCTAAATAAATTTTTATTTTATTTATATTACTAAATTACTTTTTTGTATTTTTTTTTATACAGAATAAAATACCTTTATTTGAACAATTCTTTAATTCTTTTTAATTAATTTTAAATCTTTTTTATAATTTAATTAAATAATTAGAACTTAGTAGTTCTATATTCTTAAATGAGATTGATGTATAAGAATGAATATTTCTCAAGCGATAAAAAATAAGATTGAATCAAATCAGACTGTACTAACTGAATTTGAATCTAAGCAATTATTACAAGAGATTGGTATAACTGTTCCTGTTCAAAAATTAACAACTTCTAAAGAAGAGACAATTTCTGCAGCAGAAGAGATTGGTTTTCCTATTGTAATGAAGCTTATGGCTGAGGATGTAGTTCATAAATCAGATACCGGAGCCGTTAAACTAAATTTAAAAACAAAAGAAGATGTTGACAAAGCTTATGATGACCTAATGATTATACCTTCTCAAGAAGAAAAAAAGATTTCTGTACAGAAAATGGCAGACGAACCAATAACAGAGCTCATCATTGGTATGACTACTGACCCTCAATTTGGTCCTGCTTTAATGTTTGGAATTGGAGGAATTTTAGTGGAACTTTTAGAAGATGTTAGCTTTAGAATCGCCCCAATTACGGAATATGATGCTAATGAAATGATTCATGAAATCAAAGGCTTCCCTATTCTTGATGGCTATCGAGGAAAACCTAAAGCAGATATTGAAGCAATTGTAGAAGTGCTCATGAAGATTTCTGATCTTGTTACAAAACATGAAGAAATTAACGAAATGGATTTAAATCCCGTATTTATCTATGATAAAGGGTTAATTTGCGTAGATGCTAGGATTATTTTAAAAAAGAAAGATAATAATAGCTAAAAATATGTTTTTTTAAATTTAGAAAGAATTTTTGGTATTAATATTTCAAAAATTTTTTGAAAAGTTCTACTACTTAAGATAACATATTATTGATTTTAGAAATATTTAAAGGAATTAATCGCGATATAACCTATAATGGTTCAAATAATATTTTTTTAGATTTAACCTACAATATTATTAGTATTAATTGCTAATAAAATTATAAAAATATTAAATTAATTAGGAAAAAATTTTGATAATTATGCTACACTTGAAAAACAAAAAAAGTAAACGGATTGTATTTCTTTTTCTTCTAGCGATTACAATGAGTTTGTTGAATTTTAATCAATTCTTCTGGAACTCTAATAATTCTATAACTGATTCAGATTCGTTCACTGAATCTCAATTGTTTAATGAGCCAAAAACCTCGGATTATTCTTCAGATTATAGCGGTACCGGTGAAAATATGAGTATAACATTACATCAATCTTATTTGGATGAATCATTTAATACTATTCTTAATACTTCAATAGTAGATGGTAATAATTTTACATTACCATGTCCAAAAGATATATATTTTAACTCTAGCTATGCCAAATTTGAAGTCGAGGATATAATTGCACCAAATAAGACTTTAAAAATTGGCGATGAATCCGTGTTATCTGATTCATTAACATTGTATGGCTGGGGCTTCTCTTTTTATACAAAAGGAAATGGATTCTTAGAAAACTTCACATTATTATTTTCTGAGACAAATCCCGCCGTAAAAGATGGATATTTATCTATAGAGCTTATGAGTGCTATATGGGAATCACAAGATCAATGTATGAAGCCCAATTCATATTTAGGAGATATTATATTAAATTATAAAATTAATAATGATGTTGTTAGTGTTTGGTACAATTTTACTAATTTAGATGTTGAACTTGATACAACTCAAACGAATAATAATACTTTTTTCATCTATATTTATCAAACGACATCTACAGATGTAGATATAAAATTTCATTACGAAGCAGATAGTGGCAATAACGATGATTCAACAGTATGGAAGAGATATTCTGGGGGATGGGCAACAGATCCTTCTGCTTATGATCCTTCATTAAGTATTGATTTAACACCCTTAAATAATACACCTCGACCTGACCAAGTTAACTTAAGAATTAATAATGAAACGGTGAATAAATATAATGATATAGACAATACTGGTTATTTGGAATCATTTGAAGTAAACGGGAGCGCTTCCGAAAAATTACATTACAATATTTCAGCCGATTGGTGGGATGTTGAATGCACTATCTCTCAAGTTCAGATTAATTACACTAAAACAGATTTAGAAGCTAGTTCTGAATTTAATATTGCTGGAATCGGCTTAAATGTAGACTGGACAGTCACTGCTGGCAATTTCGATCATTTTACTCCTACTTTCGGTCACTATTGGATTAATTTCACTGTTCCAGCAAAATGGAGTAATTTTGAAGCATTTAATGATACAGTTGACTTGACAGATAATGCAACACTAGGACCACCTGAAGGTGGTTATATGGAATATCAAATTTACAACGCTAGTAATGGTCCTAAATGGTATATTACAGCAGATTCATCAAATCTTTTAACTTCTATTAATTCTTTGGGCATATTTAATTATTCAGATTCTGCTCATTTTGATGCGGAATTTTCGACTGAAATCAGTGATGGAATAATAAATCTTAGTGTATATTCTCCAGCCTCAATTAATAATGAATTTAATCATTCAATTAGATTAATATCATTTACAGCGGGTTCGGTAATATCGCTGCCAGATTGGGATATTTTTGATAACGTGACTCAATATGGCGATTTTCGAGTTCATGTATATTGGAATAATAATACAGCAGCAGGATTTCAAGAGAAGATAATAAGAATTTTAGGTGAGACAAACTTAATCCCCAGTTTACCCGCTTATAAGTTCGATGCTAGTGATAGTTTTGATCTAGATTTATTTTTCAATGATACAGGTTTAGATCAAGGTATAGAAGCAGATTCAATTACATATCGCATTGAAAATGGAGTAATAAGGTCTGATGCTATAGATCTTACTAATGGGAATTACAGAATAGTGATTGATTGTAATGATACTGATTTCAATGGATATGGACCCAAATCAATTGAAATAAATGCAAGCAAGACTTATTATAATAACCAAAGTGAAGTAGTTCAAATTACAATTTTAGGTGAAACAGATTTAGATAGTTCAATTCCAAAATTCTCCTTTGATTCAACTGAATCTTTTAATGTGTCTTTGTTTTTCAACGATACCGTTAAAGATATTGGTGTATTTGGCGCGACTTATACTGTTTATGTTAATTCAAATCTTTACATTCCATTTGATGATCATGATTATGGAGATGGAAATTATAATATAACAATTGATTGCAGTGATGATCTTTTTGCTACTACTCTAGGTTACGGAGATTTTAATCTAAGTATAGATGTTGAAAAAGATTATTATTATAATTACACAGATTGGTTTATTATTGACATAACAGGTTACACTAGCTTGACCGCTACTACTATATTTCCTGATCCTGCTATAGGATACTATAATTCTGATCAAATATTTAATATCACAGTTTATTTCCAAGATGATGGCAGGACTGAGGGAATCGAGGGAGGGCAATTGAAGATTTATGTTAAAAATGTTTCAGTAAGTACTTATGAAGAATATACTACTGTATCTGTTGTTGATATTGGTGGTGGGGAGTATAATATTACTTTAGATTGTAGTGATCAACCATTTTACCCCTATAATAAATATGATATAAAAATCAATATTACCAAGTTGCATTATTACACTGCAACTGAATATTTAGAGGAAATTGTTGTTGGAAATACTACGCTTACTATTCTTGAACCAGCAATACCAATTTCTTATGTATTAGGTGAAATATTTAATATAACGGTGGAATATGAAGATCATACTCTGTCAAGTGGAATTATCAGAGCAAATATCACCTATACTCTTAATGGAACTGGATATAGAAATGATAAGTGGAAAGATAATTTGAACGGCACATACACGATAACTATTAATGTTAGTGATGGAGATTTTGAAGACAACTATAAGGATATTGAAATAAAAATCCGAGCAAACAAATCATATTATATTAATTTAACAACGACATTTACTTTTGAACGCCAAATAACAACTCAAATTAAACCTTATAATAATCCCCCTTTAATAGAAGTAATTAGAGGTGTTAATGCAACTTATACTTTTAATTATACAGATAGAAATAACAAACCAATCAACAGATATGATACATTTGAAAACATAATCCTCTTAAATGGATTTCAATGGCACCTTTGGAATAATGGTAGTGGGTATTATACGATAGAATTAAATACTACAAATGTCATTGTAATAGGTAGTCCTTATACTCTCAATTTTAGTATTTATGCTTTTGGTAACCAGTCTCAAGAAATCTCGCTTTCGATATTGGTAACTATAATTGAAACAAGAATAGAAGTTGAATCGTGGAATGAAAACGCTGATTTTGCTCGAAGTACTGACATTGATCTAATCATAAATTTCTACTTTAATGATACAACCAATAACCAACCGATTGAAAATCTAACGGATAGTAATATTATAGTTAGGAATTATGCTACAGGTGATATATGGAGCCCAGATTTTGAATTGTTCAATCGAACAGGAGCAGGAAATTATACATTAAACATTAGAACTATAGGAGCTCCTTCAGGGACATATAACTTAGAACTTAGTGTATCAAAATTTCCAAATTATGACGTGAGTTATCAATATTTTCAATTTTACTTAAGAGGAAATTTTACAAAATTTAATCTGATATCAATTACAGATCCGGGCGGAGCACTTACATCTATTAGTTCAGGACACCATTATAGGATTTTCGAAGGTAGTGAGACTAATTTAGTTTATAACATATTAGATTTAGAATTTAACAATAACACAGTTTTACAAGTAGCCACATCTTACTCAATTGGGTATAGAAATCTTAATACAGGATCAACTGGTACTCTTCAATCAAATATTCAATTTGTACATCCTAATCATGCTGGTACAATAAATACTTCAATTTCTGAACTAACTGCTGGAAATTATCTAATAAGTGTTTCAACCGCTGTATCTAATTATGAAACTACGTCATTTGATTTCAATATAACGATAATAGAAAAATATAATGTTAGTATTGACGTACTCGATCCACCATTAGAAGTTACTGCGGGTAGTGTTTTCAACATAACAATCCTAGCAAAATATTATGATGGTACAGATTGGTTACCTTTAATAGGAGGTAGTATAGTTGTTACACCATATTTTGATGGTGTTGCTGGATCCCCTATTAGTAGCCCAATATATACAAATAGTTCTGGCATATATATTTTTCAAATTCCTACAAGGACTGATGCAACAAATATTTCACTTGTAGTAGAAATTCCAATTACGTATAATCATTTAGGGGATACATTTGAAATCTCGAATATTAAACTGAATCCAGCTCCATCAGGTTTAGATTTTGAAGACTTATTACCATATCTAATAATTATTGGAGCTGCAGTTGCTGCCACAGGAGGATCATTTGCAGTCTATCGTGGAGTTATTGTTCCTAAAAAACGAGAAAAAGCTCGCATTCTTACAGAAGTAAAAACTATTTTTGATGATGCTATTAATTTGGAACATGTCTTAGTTTTATACAAGGGTTCAGGGACTTGTGTCTACTTTAAATCATTTGGTTCTGAACAAATTGATCCTGAACTAATATCAGGATTTATTTCAGCTATAAGCAGTTTTGGCAAAGATTTAGTGAGTCAAG